>JAHJSR010000015.1 GCA_018830085.1 Patescibacteria group bacterium | reverse complement strand
CGTTGCCAAACGCACCAATACCAAATGGTGGCCGTGGGATTTATGAGTATACTTATGGCCCAAAATAATCTTTGGCTGTATGGCGCTCTGGGAGTGCGATAAGCATGGTAAAGAGCCCAGAACCAAAAAACAATAAAAGTAAGAATCGAAATGCCTAACAAAACAAAAGCCGCTAAACTAAACGGAGAAAGGGGCTCTGTTGGGAGTACAAAAGTTGGAATTTTGAATAACATTTGGGCTAGAGTTTAGCAGAAAAAGTTGTTGAAGTCCAGATTTTAGCAGTATGTTTTTTGATAAGAAAAACCGATCAAGAGTCACTTGTCGGTTGAGGCGAAGGGCTTGATAGGTGCTGTGTCGCAAGGAACATGGGTAAAATACGGACCCGAGAAGGCATAGCAGAGTCCAGTGCGTGCATCCTTGCTGTAGACCATGGTTATGGCTCGCTCGTCTGCTTGTCGCTGCAGGTCTTGTTGGACAGCTTCTTTGTGCTCCGCGTTGTACTCCTTGTCACTAAATACAAAGACTCCAATCATTAGGATAAGGACAAAAGCCATGGTCCCCAGAAAGATATAGCCTGATGCTGATTCTTTTTCAATTTTTGACATTGCACCACCTCCACTTTTGGTTTGAGCTAAGTATATAGAAAATTTTAAAATGGTCAACCTTGTTGAATTGTTATAATCTTTGACTTTTAATGATTTTTTTGTTGTAATTAGACATCTCAAAAACTATGGAGGGTGGCATGCCGACGGAAGTGTACGTAGCGTTCGTTGATTATGATGAGGATGGCATTCAAGTGATTCTGTTGGATGAAGAAGCTGTGGCTCAGAAACGGCAAGATAATGAGCTGGTTGCGGTCTTCAAGCTGGATCAGGAAGTCAATCCCGGTGAGATGGTTATAGCCTCTTTGTATGAGCAGATTCCCTTCTACCACCACGAGTCGCCGGGCATGAACTTCTCCGACTCTTACACCGCTCATTTGCAGAGAGCTTTCCAGATGGGTGTTGATTACGCTTTGAAGAAGCGTGACAAGTAGCTCGCCTCTGATCAGTTGATCTGAGGTATTTTTTTTATTGTTTTTGTCATTCCGACCAAGGCGGAGGAATCTCTTACTTGTTTGTCATTCCGAGTGTAAATCGAGGAATCCCTTTGGGTGATTTGTTAATTTATATTTTTACATCCTTGGGGTATTTGCTTGTCCAAATACCCCAAACCCCAAAAGACACCCTGGCCTGCGTTCCTCGGACGAATAATATCTGATTTCTCAGGCTTGGCTATACTCGTTTAAGTATATACTCAAACAGACGCCTGCGCTTTTTCCTCGAATCAGATAAGTCGTCTTGCGGTACTCGGCGAGGGATAATACTAGACTCCCTGGAACTTCGTATTGAAGATGCTTGTCATTCCGACCAAGGCGGAGGAATCCCTTGAGTTTTGTTTTTAAAAATCTATTCCGGGGCGGGCTTTGGTTCCGTGGTAAAAATAGTGCTTGTGAAGCTTCATTTCTGTTACAAGGTCTGCAAGGTCAATAAATGATTGCGGAGCGTTTCTACCGGTCAAAATAAGCTCTGTAGTGGTTGGTTTGGTTTTAAAGATCTCTAAGATATCGGTTTCAGAGATTATCCCCAAAGATGTTGTGCTATTTATTTCGTCCAAGATAATTATATCGTGATTATTTTCATTAAAAAGTTGTTGTATGATCTTTAGTCCCCTATCCCCTTCAGCTTTATCTTCATCCGTAACACCAAATCTAAATTTGCCTTTTTCATCTATGCGATCAAGTCCTGTGACGAAAAATTGGATTTCCGGAAATCTTTGTTTGATGGTTTTGCGTTCAGAATAATTGTCTCCGCCCTTATCAAAAGCAATCCAAGCTACTCTTTTCCCTGCGCCAATAGCTCGCACCAAAAGACCCAGCGCTGCCGTTGTCTTGCCTTTGCCATCACCTGTATAAATGTGAATCATAATTAGTTATCTATACTTTTTATTAAACTCTTGTTCGTCTCCATATTCTGAAAAATTTTTGTGATGTGTTGGCGGAATAAATCCATCATGTTTTTTGTGCATAATTCCACACCAATATTTTTCGGTTGCGGCAAATATCATTGTCCAGTAATGGACTAGTCCGTTTGCATAACCACAATATGCGCAACCTATTTTTTGATACCAAGCCAAATACTGTAACTTATGTCTATCTATAGCGATGTATTGTGCTCTTTTTATATATTCAAGGCCATATAAGTAAAAACAAGTTCTGTGGTAAACCTCGACCCAAATATCAAAAATTATTAAGGGAATCAATAAGCTCCAAATAATCGGCAGTGAGATATATTGTAATAATCGATGGTTTTTGTCTTTTAGTATTTCCATATTTTGGCTTTGATTATAGCATCTTTTAGATTTACTGGGAGTTGACTGTTTTTATTATTTTTACTAGGATGGCATTTGCGTGAAAACTAGGAGGTAGTCATGTCTGAACTTTCCATTAGAGAGATGATTCAATATTACGTAAAGGCAAAGGTTGCCGAGGCCTACGCATTTCGTAGTGATACGGATACGGTACTTTTGGATTGTGGTGATCCGGATGTATTTGTTTTGGTTTCACAATACTTGATGTTTCAAGAAAGGTGCGCGACACTGCTGTCCGATGAGAGTCAAATATTGACCAAGAGTCCTGACAAACTTATGAAAATTCAGATCAGGAATAGGGTTGTTGACTTTAGGTTTGAGATCTTTGAAAGATCTATCAAGGTTGTTCCTCATACGCAAAAACAGTTTGTTCAACCAAGTGAAGGGTTTCACAACTAAAGAGGCTACACAATGCGGATACAGTTAACAGCCGATCAGATGGTCAGAACCTTTTTTGATCAGATGCTTGAACAAGAGTTTGAGTATCGTAGCAAAGGTCATGCTGTTGAATTTTTTTGTGATGATGAAGCCTTGTTCAGAAGTTTAGCTGTTCATGTGCAGGGTCTCTTGCGTGAATCTTGTGGTACTTGTCGACCATCGATGAATGTTAGTAATCGTTGGATGACAGCTATCAAGGCCAGGATAAGGGTTTTTGAATTAAAGATTCAACCGCCCAATCGTCTTCATGTAACTTTGGTGGAATAGAATATTAATCATCACTTTCACTCCCCTCCCATTAAGGAGGGTTTATTTTTTACATCGTCAGTTTTATATCTTTGGGGTATTTGCTTGTCCAAATACCCCAAACCCCAAAAGACACCCTGGCCTGCGTTCCTCGGACGACTAATATCTTTCCTTTACTTTTGATCGCAAAAGTAACAAAACGACTGGGGTCTGCGATGCCCTCTCATTTCATGGGTTATTACTTACCTTTTACAGCCACGGTTAGCGCATACCCCAGGCCCCTTGGAGCTTCGTATTGAGGATGCTTGTTATTCCGAGCGAAGTCGAGGAATCCCTTTATTATTTGTCTTGCGGTACTCGGCGAGGGACCCGTACCAAGCCCCATGGAGCTTTGTATTGAGGATGCTTGTCATTCCTGTGGGGACAGGAATCCATGACCTTTGGGTGAATTCAATTATTGTCTTGCGTTGTTTTAATCCTTCAATCCCAGATAGATAAAATAAGCGCCGCCAAAAAGTGCGGCTAGTGAAAAGGTGTTATAGCCTATCATTACATCACTGCTCCAATCGGTTATTTGT
>JAHJSR010000014.1 GCA_018830085.1 Patescibacteria group bacterium | reverse complement strand
GAACTGCCCATGGCAAATTCATCTAAATTTGTTTTTCCGATAATTACGGCTCCGGCATCTAAAAGTTTTTTGGTAACAGTTGCATCATATGAAGCATTGTATGTTGCCAGCATTTTAGATCCGGCTGTACAGCGTTTGTTTTGTAACATGATATTGTCTTTGAGCGCGATTGGTATTCCATCTAAAACCCCTAAAGCATTACCCTCTTCACGACGAATGTCTGATCGCTCCGCAGCTTCGAGAGCTTCCTTTTCATACACCTCTAAAAAAGCATGCAAAACTCCATCCATACCCTGAATTTGATCCAGACAAGCTTGGGTCAACTCTTTTGAGGAGAAAGATCCTTCGTCTAATGCTTTGCGTGCTGCTGTAATTGATAATTCATTTGGTGACATAATATTTGTTTGAACTTAGAACTTTGAACGTGGAACATGGATTTCTGTTAAATAAATGATTCTGTTTTTTGGATAAATTTACTGATGATTTTTTGGACTGTAATTATATCCCGCTCAACATCCCCACACACACCTTGTTGAAGATACCCAACATCTTGACTTATGAGCAGTTGATTTTGCAATTCTGACAATGATCCTTTAGACATATAATAGTAATGTACTTTATCTTTATAACTTTTTCTAACAAATCCTTCTGCAATATTTGAAGTTATTGATACCGCAGCTCTACGCATTTGACCAACTAATCCGAACTGCTCTTCGCGAGGATAACGTTTAGTTATTTTATATATTTTTATAACCAGCTTATGAGCTTCTTGCCAGACCAACAAATCTTTGAATGAATGTATCTTCTTAACGTCTTGCTCGGACATAATCAATGTTCAATGTTCTATATTCCCAGTTCGTTAATTTTTTGGTTTTTCAAATACTCCCGGAGCGGCGAGTAAATCACCGGTGCGACCAGGGAAATTTTCTAAAATCAATTCACGAGTGAGCTCGTCGCATGCAAATGCCTCGTCATTTCTAAATCCATTAGCTACAGCTGGCATGGCAAAAGGTTCGATATTTTGAATATTAACCTTTTGAATACTTTCTACATATTCCAAAATTGACCCAACATCTTTAGTCATTTGCTCCAAAACATTGTCTTGGAGAGTTAAGCGAGACAGCTTTGCCAGATGCTCGACCTGCTCTTTTGTGAGTTTCATATGGTCAATACTTTAGCTTAATTAACACCTAATCGCAAGGATTATGTTGACAATCCGGAGATTTTATGTGATATTATAGTCACAAACCGTACATTCTACCCACGAGGAGGGTATCATGGCCCGTTTCATTATTCAGAGACTGAGGGACGACGAGTTCGAACTCGAGGTGATTGCAGCATTCTCTTTGGTCAACGACGAGATCAAGTTCGACCCCGCGCGTTGCGACGCCGAATTCTTGGGCAAGCTCAAGAAGGGAGTTCCCTACAGCACCGAGGACGGCTGGCGCGTAGCTCAGCCCGAGGACGGCGCAGTCTTCGCTCAAGCGTGCCTGGAGCACTATGCGAACGACCCCATCATCTGCAATGACGAGGACGATCTGGAAATGGCGCGTCGACTCTACGCTTTCGATGAGCAGCACAGGGGATCCATCCCACCAGCTATCAACGCCTAGCATTCCAACCCCCTCCTCCTCGTCTCACCGACTGCTCAAACTAGAGCAGTTTTATTTTTATGTATTATATCTTGATTTTTTCTTTAACTTGGGTTATAATCATGCATCGCACATTGGACACTGCCACTCGGAGGTATAAATGCCCTTTCCAGGCATCCACAAAATCATGTACCGCTACGCAGCAAAACGCAGGCCATTGGAACCGGGTAAAATTGAGGAAATCATTAAGTACGGTGAGGTCAAAGCTGCTAAGCCAAGCACTGTACGATTTTTGGGCAGGATTGGTGACAAGGGAAAAAAGCGTCCTTCATTTATTGAAATCTTGTGTTTGATGGATGAAAAACTTTTGGCAATCTTTAGATCAGAGGAAAACGGAATCCCTGAGGACTTTACCAACACTCCACCGGACATGTTCTCCAAGCAACATTACGCCGCCTGGGTGACTTCGCAGGTTATGGGTTTGGAGATGTGTCCCATCACGGCTATGCGCCATGACATCCCAAGATTTGGTTCGGGGACTCTCACGGGGATGATCGCTGGTATCAAAGAAGTTTTTATCTTTGATCCTGAATCCGGTAAGTACATGGTTGACCCTGAGCTGATGTACAGACCCCAATCCTTGATCATGAACCTTGTGTTTAACTACTTCATTGGTTCTGGTCAAAGAGATTTTTCCAGTTTCGTGGTTGACCCGGAGGGCAACGTTCGCTCACGCTACCACCACGAAGCATTCACTTTTACGGAAAGCGGACGCCTCGAGTTCATACTCAGCAAGATGGATCGAGAAATTTCTTCCGTGTTCTGGAATGCCATGCGGCAATTCCGCACCATACCAATGCAGTTTGGCAGGCATCGCTCATTGCTTAGAGATTTGGTCAGCGATGAAGCGGCCCGGAAGTTTGCCGAGGCATTCTACGAACTGATCAACGATAAACGAGTCGGCAGACAAACCATCAGAGTCATCTGATAGGTTTACAAGTCTCAAAAACCCTTCAGACTACTGAAGGGTTTATTTTTTATAAAAAACAATTATCAGGTAAAAGAACCAGCTTGTATGCTCCAAAGTTTTTTATACAATCCACGACGATCAAGAAGATCGGCATGAGTACCTTGATCGACAACCTCGCCATCTTGCATAACCAGAATGCGATCCATCTGCATGATGGTTGATAAACGATGTGCGATAACTATAACGGTTTTATTTTTCATCAAAGTTTTTAGAGCATCTTGAATCATAGCTTCAGACTCAGAATCCAAACTTGAAGTCGCCTCGTCCAAAATTAGTATAGGCGCGTTCTTCAATATTGCCCTGGCAATGGCCACCCTTTGACGCTCCCCACCTGAAAGCTTAATGCCACGTTCGCCGACAAAAGTTTTATAACCCTCTGGTAGCCCTTGGATAAACTCATGGCAATGAGCCAGCTTAGCGGCTTCCATAACCTGTTTGTCTGATGCTTTACGATTTCCATAACGAATATTTTCCATTAATGATCTATGAAACAAAATTGGATCCTGCGGAACAAAACCGATCGACTCGCGCAGGCTGTCTTGTGTGACATCAGCAATATTTTGACCATCTATTAGAATTTTACCAGCATCTACATCATGGAATCTTAGTAAAAGCTTAACAGCCGTTGATTTACCGGCCCCCGACGGCCCAACCAAGGCAACTCTTTCGCCTGGATTTATGTTGATGTTAAAATTTTCTAAAGTTTTTCTGGTTTTATTATAATTAAAATCAACTTTAACAAAATCAATTTTGCCTTTATTCACCTTAATGCGTTTGGCGATTGGCTTATCTTTAACACCGTAGGGTTGATGAAGAATTTCAACTGTTTCCTTAGCATCAGCAAAAGCTTCATAGATTTTACGCATTCCCCTACCTATGTTCCACAAACGTTGAAATAAACCGATTAAATAGGCTTGTATCAAAGCAAAATCACCTACAGTAAGTATACCTTTTTGCCAAAAAATAATGGCAACATACATGACGGAAAATTCTACCAAAACCATAAACAAAGCCTGTATGGTAAAGCTGCCTTCGGCGAGCAACCAAGAGATTAACTCAGCTTTGGCCAATTCCTCACGAACGGTGGTAAACAGTTTTTGCTCATGAATTCTACCACTAAATAATTTTACATTTGCATTATTGGTAATCGAGTCAACCAGTACTCCGGAAGCCTTGGTATCTTTTTGAGCACGATCTTCATCATATTTAAGTTTCCAAATAGAAAAAAGTACATTTGCGGCAACAATGGCAATCATGGCCACAAACATAACAGCTCCCAACCAAATATTTCTGTTGAACAAGACCAAAAGAAATCCAGTTATAACAACAACCAATGAGAGCAAGTTCCAAAAAATGACCATGCTGAGTGTATCATAAGCCTGAGAAAATCTTTTGACTCTGCGCATTAAACTGCCGGCAAAATTATCTGTGAAAAACTTATAAGAGTGATATTGCAAGCGTTCAAAAACACCCTCGTCCATCTCCGCCCTAATACGAGTACTAGTATATGCATCTATAGTCCCACCAAGTCTAAACAACAACCAACTGCCTCCGTTTAAAAATAAAATTATTATAACTATTTTGATCAAAGAGGCCACAACATCGTCACTTGCAACAGAGTTTGTTGCCACGGTATTAAAAAGATCTTTATAAAACAAAGGAGTGACAACGGCAATTATTGAATTAGCGATGATAACTACAAAGAATATCAATAAAAACCATTTATATGGTTTTGCGTATTTCCAAAATTCTTTGATTATGTCTTTAATTTTTATCTCGGGCATGAGCGGATTATAACACTTATTTTAGTTTAGATAAAAACTGCTTTTCGGTTAATATTTCCACTCCCAATTTTTTAGCTTTTTCCGCTTTACTACCAGGATCTGAACCAACGACAACAAATGAAGTTTTTTTGGATACTGACTCAGAGACATCCGCACCAAGGACACGAACTTTTTCCTTGGCCTGATCACGAGACATTGAATCGAGGCTTCCCGTAAAAACCCAGCTTGTGCCGGTTAACGGACCGCGGACCGCGTCGTTTGTCCCGCGTCCCACAGCGACAAAGGTTAGTAAGTTATCAAGTCTTTTGGATTGTTCTTTATCATTAAAATAATCGATAATTGCTTGTGCCATAACCTCGCCAACGCCATCTATCTCATCAAGATCTTGGAGTGATGCATTGCACAGTTTATCCAAAGATTTAAAGTGACGGGACAGTAAAACGGCAGTTTCAAATCCCACGTGGCGGATTCCGAGCGCATAAATAAAACGATCAAGCGGGATTTGGCGATGAGCTTGAATTTCTTTAACAATCTTATTGGAAGAAACTTCACCAAATCCTTCGAGTCCGCCAAAATCACCCGGCTGGAGATGAAAGAGATCAGCCGGTTCGCTGATAATCCCCTCTTGCAAAAAAGTTTCGATAATCTTTTCACCAAGTCCGCGAATATCAAAAGCTTGACGAGAAACAAAGTGACTCAAGCTGGCCATCTCTTGAGCAAAACATCTGGGATTTGAGCAAACTACAGCGACTTCGCCTTGCTTGCGTTTTACATCAGACCCGCAGATAGGACATTTTTCCGGCATTTTAAATTTCTTTTCTTTACCGGTGCGCAGACGTGGAAGGACTTGAACTATTTTGGGGATGACATCGCCGGCTTTCTCGACAATAACAGTATCGCCGATTTTGAGGCCCAGGCGCTCAATTTCATCCTGATTGTGCAGTGTGGCGTGGGTAACGGTTGTGCCGGCAAGCTGAACCGGATCCATGACTGCTACGGGTGTAAGGACTCCGGTGCGTCCGACAGAGACTTTTATATCACGAACAATAGTCGTGCCTTGCTCGGCTGCAAACTTCCAGGCAACAGATCCGCGCGGTGTTTTACCGACAATGCCGAGGTCGGCAAAGCGTTTATTATTGTTAATGGATACGACCACGCCATCAATTTGATAGTCGAGCGTATCACGATCTTTGCCGATTTTATCCATGACTTTTTTAACGTCAGAGATTTTTTTGCAAAGCTTGTTATAAGGATTTGTCGGAAAGCCCAAGAGAGATAAAAGCTCATCTTCTTGACTTTGGAATTTTAAACCAATATCGGCCACAAGTTGCCAAGGGAAAAAAGTCAATTTACGTTGCGCTGCAATTTTTGGATCAAGCTGACGCAAACCTCCGGCTGCGGCGTTGCGCGGATTGGCCAGTTCGGGCTCACCTCCTTTTTTGAGTTTCTTGTTAAGTTCTTTTAATCCGGAACGCGTCATATAAATCTCACCGCGAACTTCAAAACGACCGGTTTGATTTTCTAAAAACCTTTCCACTTTTTTGTGATCAATATTTTGGTGATGTTTGGTTATGAAAGATGCTATCTCTTTGGAAGCTGGTTGACGGAGTTTAAGCGGTATAGCCTCGATGGTGCGAACATTCATGGTTACATCTTCGCCAATCGTTCCATCTCCGCGAGTTGCACCAAGAGTCAGGGTTCCGTTTTCATACACCAATGAACAAGCCAAACCATCCATTTTAACTTCGGCAAACAAACCGTCCTCATCAGCACGGCTATCCAACTTTTTTATGCGAGCCAGCCACTCTTCCGCCTCTTGCTCGGAAAAAACATCCTCCAAGCTAAGCATGCGGGTTTGATGTTGAACTTTTTTGAAACCCTTGGCAGGTTCACCGGCCACACGCTGAGTTGGCGAGTCGGGAATGATGAGCTCGGGATTCTCGGCTTCCAGATTATAGAGTTCGTGTTTTAGTGCATCCAAAGCTCCCTCGGAGATCTCGAGTTTGTTTAAAACATGATATTGATAGCGATATCTATCAATTTCTTGCCTTAATTTGGCGATTCTTTCCTTGGCTTCGGCTTTGATCATATTTGCCTATTTTAGCGGATTGTATGGGTTTTGTCATTAAAATTAGCCAGTATTAATAATTGCGTATAAGATACTTAATATGGATGTTTATACGAAATGTTTTCGTATAATAACCAGTTAGCTGAAAAATTCCTTTTCTTTTTCTTAGTTACGAACCAAATGATTTAGAAAAATTTTCAAATTTCTTTTTCTTTTTTATAAGGTAGGGATTTTATTTTATAAGGGGGTTATAAGGTGTTCCTGCGGAAATTTAATTTATATTCGACGCTGTACTATAATATTCGCAATATGAAAAAATCTCTATCAAAATTGAATAAAGTTGAATTACGTGACGTGTGGGGTCATGAAGCTCTCGACTTTACTACTTGGTTAGCCCAGCAAGAAAATTTAGATGCTTTAAGTGAAGAAATTGGTGTTGACATAACCCTTGTTAAAACCGAAGCTAACGTTGGCAGATTTAGTGTCGATATTCTTGCTGAAGAAGAGGCTTCTGGTAGAAAGATTATTATCGAGAACCAACTTGAAGATACAAATCACGACCATCTTGGCAAAATTATTACCTACGCTTCAGGCTATGATGCAGAAATTATTATCTGGATTGTACGTGATGTCCGAGACGAACATCACAAAGCAATCGATTGGCTTAATGAACATACAGACGAAGACATAAGTTTCTTTTTAATTAAAATTGAACTCTGGCAAATCGAAGGCTCAAAACCTGCACCTAAATTTGAAATCATGGCGAGCCCAAACGAATGGGCAAAAGCAATCAAAACCAGTACGTCAGCCGGTGAATTATCAGAGACAAAAGTTCAACAATTAGAATTCTGGAATAAATTTAAAAATTATGTCAGGGAAAATGACACCCATATTCGCCTACAAACCCCACGCCCACAACACTGGTATGACGTAAGCATGGGCAGCTCCGAAGGTCATGTAGCCCTTACGGTAAACACACGTGACAATTTAATCGGTTGCGAGGTTTACATTAGTAAAAATAAAGATTTATTTAATTTTTTGCGTGATCATAAGGTTGAAATTGAAAAGGAAATCGGAGAAGAGGCGGAATGGGTAGATGCTGCTGTTGCCTCACGTATAAAAATTAAGAAGGTTGTGACAAATGTATTTAGCGAAACCGAAGCGGTAGCTTATTTTTCTTGGCTCTATGAAAAAACAGTTTTATTCCAAAAAGTATTCGGTAAATATTTTAAGGCGTTTAAAAAATAATTTATGGCCAGGAAAGCAACAAACAAATTATTGCACAGGGCAAAAAAATCAAAAAATGATGAGTTTTATACTCAATTTTCTGATATACAAAAAGAAATTGAGGCTTACTTAGAATACGATCCAAACACTTTTAGAGGTAAGGTTGTTTATTGTAATTGTGATGATCCATATGAAAGCAATTTTTTCCGCTATTTCGTGCTTAACTTTAATAAACTCGGCTTAAAACAACTTATTACCACCAGCTATAAGCCATCACCCGTAGCCAATACACAGCTGGCGTTATTTGGCAATGACAAAACCCTCGCAAGGTCCAAAGGTCGCCCCAAAATAACAGCTAACAAATTCGTCATTAACGAAGTTGGCGACGTAGATGGTGATGGTGATTTTGATTTAAAAGACATCGCTTTACAACTTAACCAAAACAAACACAACGAATGGGAGCCGCTTGAGGGCGACGGGGATTTCCGTAGCGATGAATGTATCAATTTACTAAAAAAATCCGACATCGTGGTAACCAACCCGCCCTTTAGCTTGTTCACTGATTACGTGAAACAACTGTTTGATTATAATAAGAAATTTTTAATCATTGGCAATATTAACTGCATAACTTATAAAGAAGTCTTTTTAAAAATTAAAAAAAATAAAGCATGGCTTGGCAATGGTATGGGAAGATGGATTTCTGGATTTATAGTGCCAAAAACCTACGATTTATTTGGAACAGAAGCTCGAATAGATGAATACGGAAATCGCATTGTTTCAACTAATAATTGTTTGTGGCTTACAAATCTTGACCACGGGCGGCGTCATCAGCCCCTGACTCTTATGACAATGGATGATAATAAAAGATTTAACGAAAAAATATCAAAAAATGAAAATAGCTATAAAAAATATGATAACTATGATGCGATTGAAGTCCCCTACACCGATTCCATTCCGAGTGACTATAATGGTTTAATGGGTGTGCCAGTTACCTTTTTAGACAAATACAACCCTGAACAGTTTGAGATTGTGGGTTGTTCATATGATTATGGACGACCAGATAATTGGAATAAAAATATAAATATGTCTGGCACAATCAATAGTGTCTCTATTTATAAAAGAATTTT
>JAHJSR010000124.1 GCA_018830085.1 Patescibacteria group bacterium | reverse complement strand
TCTGCCGGGCAGCGTCCATGTTGGCGCCGGGCAGGGTTGCCATGAATTCATCGCCCCCCACGCGTGCGAGCATGTCGTCCTGACGCAAGTGCGTAGACAGGCGGCTGCTGACTTGGGCCAGCAGTTCATCGCCGGCACCGTGGCCGTGGGTGTCGTTGATGTCCTTGAAGCGGTCCAGGTCGAGAAACAGGATGGCTAACGATCCGCCGGTTTCGGCTGCACATTGCAGTTGCTGCTCCAGCAGTTCGTCGGCACCGGTGCGGTTGGGTGTGCCGGTGAGGCTGTCGAGGCGGGCTTGCCCATGCAGTTCGGAACTGTGTATCCGTTCGTGCCGGGTCACCCGGCGCGCGACATAGGAAAAAATAGTCAGGTACACGAGAAACACGCCGAGCGTGACGGCGTTGTTGCGCCACCAGCGCTCGTAAACAAAAGACATCGGCACCGAAACATAAGCATAGATCGGAAGATGGTCCAGCCGTTTGAAGGCGCCGATGCGCTGCTTTTCCGTTGCAATCCAGGAGGAGTAACCGCTGAACAAGCCCTCCTGCAAGCCGGGTTGCTGCCGGAGCATCTGGGCAAGCGGGCCGGGCGAGATGCGACCATAAGTATCATGCGGGTTGGCGGCGGGCCAGCGCGCCTGTTGCAGGCCATCCTCCCGCAGCAAACCGATAAAGCTGGAAGGCGGCAGCGGCAGGTCGTACAGGTAGATGCCGCGCTTTTCCAATGGAATCGCAGCCTGGATCACGAACAGCGGCGCGCCGGTGTCATCCCGTACCGTATAGCGAAAGGGGAAACGCCATTGCTTGAGTATCTTGCCGTATTCCGGCGGTCCCAGTACATAGGTTGATCGGCTTGAGAGCGAAGCCTGGAACAGGTCCAGATAAGCGGGCTCGTTTCTATAGTCTGGCAAGGCCGCCCCCGGCGACGATGCGGTATTGATCAGCATCACGCCATCGGGACGAATCAGCGCCATGGAGCCCACTTCGGGGTAGCGCGACTGGAATTTCAGCAGATGGGGGCGTGCCAGCTCTGGCTGGCTCAGCATATCCGACGCCTGCAACAACTCCCCCAGGGGGGCGAGTCCATTGCCCAGATTGTCGAACACTGCCTGACTGGCCGAGGCAAGGAAGCCAGCCTGAATCTGGAGATTGCTATTGACCTCGCGCGTTTCCCGCTGCCAGCTCCAGTATCCCGCCACCCCCATCGCAATGGTGCCAAGGATGATGGAAGCCAGGAAGGTCAGTCGCAGAAGTAAGGGGAAATTGGATTCTGAGGAGGGCATGACGACATGTTGCTATGAGTGAAACGTAGTGTGCTCATTAAAGACATCGGCAAGTGGCACGATAAGTTAAGCCTGCGGGCTCAGGCCGGGATTTTACAGACCCTCTTTCAAAGCGAGAACTGTGTAAGTGATGAAATTGTCGACTTGGTGTGCTTGATTGGATTTGCAGTGAGGCGGTGCGATGTTTCAGTGTAAAAAAACCCACCGGGCAAGGGTGGGTTGTGCGGGGCAGAACTCGGCCAGAACGTGCTCAGGCTGCGGCAAGGCTCTCCGTGCGCATCCTGTCCAGCTTCTCGACGACCGCCTGGTAGAGATCCTGGTCGGCATCGGCGCTGCGGTCTGGGTGGTTGGCGCTGCGGATTTTTTTCAGCGCTGCCATATCGTCGGGCAGGTCATGCACCTTGGTCACCCGGTCGCCGTTCTTTTCCATCTCGCGATGAAGCTCGGCCTCTGCGCTTTCGCGGGTGGCGTGCAACCGTTTGCTGCCAAGCCGCCAACCGTCCTGGGTTTTGCGCGGGGATTGATGGGTCTCACCATCAAACCAGACCCATTTTCCCGTTTCAGGATTCAATTCAAACTGAATGGTGGTGATGCCGTAGGTGTAAACGGGCGGTTTGAGGTCCTTGGCGAACATCTTGAAGGTGCCGACCGTATCCACGGCAGCAAGGTAATACGCGCCAGCCTCATGGGGGCTAAACGCACTGCCGGGCGTTGGCTCGGGCTTGCTGTTCTTGCTTGACGAATCCCCTTCAGCCTTTTGGCTGGCGAGCCATGCTGCCCGGCGTTGTGCGTTGGTCACTGGTATTGCTCCTGATATTGGTTGAAACCCACTGGGATCACCCCTCGCTGAAGGGGTCACCCGCTGGACTCCTGGCCCCGTTCTAGTCGGATGAGGCGCTTTTATTACTTCCGGCCTTTCGACCTGGCGCAACGGGCGGGATGTAGCCGGAAATCCTGCACTGAAAGCCATCAATACGCTTGTCGCCATTGAAGTGGGTCACGCTGCATTGGGATATTTCTTTGCGCGTCGCCAAGTCAGCCAGTGACTTGCGTACTTGGGGCAGTGCAATCCCCGTTGCGGCCGCTATCTCCAAATCGAGTAGCTGACCATGTTTTTTCAGGTGGCTTAGAACTTTGTCCGTATGCATGTCGATTCCTTTGACGTGTAAATGAGCGTGGGGCCCTA
>JAHJSR010000130.1 GCA_018830085.1 Patescibacteria group bacterium | reverse complement strand
GGCGCAGAAGGAGACGATCAGAGTCATCAGCAAGCGGGGGCCCATGTTCTAGTACGCAGGAGAGCGCATGTCAGCCAGTACATACAGGGTCGCAGTTGAGGCAACCGGCACCGACCGCGGGGCCTCGCAGACTCTGCGCTCTCTCGACACCACAGCCTCCGGAGCCGCCCGCTCGGCTACCAAGGCAGCCTCGTCCTTTCGCAACCTCGCAGGCGCTTTCACGGCCATGCTCGTGGCGCAGAAGGCACGGGAGGGTCTCGCATCCTTGGCGTCTGGTGCCATGGACTTCGAGTTCTCGTTGAAGCGCTTGAAGGTTCTTACATCCAGCTACAACGTGGACATGGGCAAGATGCGTCAGGCGGCTGTGTCAGCAGCGGAAAAAACCATCTACGGTCCGCAGCAAGCTGTTGATGCGCTGATCAAGCTAACTCAAGCTACAGGCAATGCTGACACTGCAATGGCCACGTTGGACTCAACACTCGGTCTGGCCATGGCTTCCATGGGCAAACTCAAACCCGAGCAGGCGGCCCGTATGGCTGCTGACGTGATCAAGTCCTTCGGTGCTGAAGGCGGCACTCCCGAGCAGGTGTCTGAGCGTCTGAAGCAGCGCTTCGACATGCTGTACAATACAACGAAGTCTCTCGGCATCGAGATCGATACGTTTTCCAAGATCATGGGACGCGCGGGGCAGGCGGCGTTGGTCTCAGGTCAGACCTACGAGGAAGTGCTGCTGGGGATGACGCTTGCCGCCCGTGGAGCTCCATCCACACTGCGTGCGTCAAATCAATTTTTGAGAACGCAGACTGAGCTTGTCACAAAAGGAACACCGATTTTCCGCAAGCTTGGGATCGCTGTGGAGGATGCGAATCACAAGATCCGTCCATACACAGACATGCTTGTGGATCTCGCAAAGAAGTATGAGGAGAACCCGGAGGGCGTTATGTTCGCGCTGACCGGTGGCGGTTTGAAGGGCGAGAAAGGCATGGGCATGGGAGCGATTCAGCCTGTGCTCACAAGTCTCAACGCGATTCAGAAAATCGGAATCAGGGTCGGTGATACTTACCTGAAGGGCGCCAAGGCCATGGCGTACCTTCGGAACGAGCAGCGTAAAACAGGCACGATTGACAAGGCAGTTGGGGAATCCATGGACTCCAGCAAGGGGGCAGTAGAGCAGGCCACAGAAGCCTGGGAGAACATGAAACGCGTTTTGGGGGAAATGCTGCTACCGACGATCAAGTGGTTCAGCAGAGAGAGCAAGAAGCTTCTGGACACGCTGCGAGGATTCGCAGAGTCTCCGATGGGCAAGTGGTTAGGTGAGATCGTCGGTCCACTGTCAGCTGTGGTGACTCTTCTGGTGTCGTTTAAGGCCACAGCGTGGGGTCTTAAAAACATTCTCGGCGTCACCGGGATAAATCTATTCGGCTCATTCATAGAAGCCAGCAAGCGATACAAAGCCGTGTCGGCCGCTGCGTCAGCGGCCAATGCCGGGGCTATTGCGTCGGATCAATTCAACGCCTTTAGAGCGGTGGGAGGTGGTGCCGCCGCTGGGGCTGCGGGTACCGCAACACGGGCACAGAAGTTTGAGGCACTCTTCGGGGGGTTTAAGGGGCACCTTGTCATAGGCACAATCCTGTCGGCCACAATCGGTGCAATCAAAATAGCCGAGTGGAGCAAAAAAACCGATGAACTAAATCTCGACACGATGAAGATGCGGATAGCCGGCGGTCTTGGCAGATCCGACGCTAGCAAGCAGCTCTCTCGCATGAACGCCGAGGCTATGTTCCTGGGGACTGGTGCGATGTTCAAGTCACCAAAGGAGATGGAGCAGTGGCTTGATAAGGCGTTCGTGGACAACGCCAAGAATTTTGCCGAGAGCATGGACAGAACCATGTCCATAGCTGTAGAGAATAGTCTGAAGCTTAAAGACAATTTCACGATTGCATCCGGTAAACTTCAGGGTGTTCTCGACGATTTGAAAAACGTGGCCAAGGCCGATACGCAGGTCATCGATGTACGCATGATGAACACCATCGCGTCGCGTCTGCAGGCAGCGAAGTTCGCCTCGGCCGGAGACGAGATGACCCGCAGAAGCGCTGTTGCCATGAGCCAATCGATCAAGCAGGATCTGCGAAAGTTCACAGCGGGGCATTTGACTCCCACAGAATACAAGGGCATGGTCGATAAGATTGTGGCGTTCAGAACCTACGCTGAGGACATCAAGACATTTCACAGTGGGACCATTTCACCCGCCATGATGAAAACTCTGGGCAAGCAGCTGGTAGATCCGGCCATCGCTGGAGGATCCTTGCTGCAAGCACGCAGAACAGACATCCTCCGCGGAGGCAGAAAAGACATCAGCTTCACCAGCAATGAATTTCTACCAGGTAGCACGAGAGCTGGGTTGTCACCCAAACAGCTTGAGATGGAGTCGTTGGATCCGACTTTGCGCGAGCGGCGCTTGGAGCAAGAGAAGCGAGCTGAGGCGGAGAAAGCCAAAAGCCCGGTGCAGCGTGTTCTGGAACAGATTGATCTCAAGTCCAAAGATCAACTTTCGCGTCTTGACAGAATCGTGTCGGCTCTGGAGGACATGGCTGGCGGGGGGCCTATGGGCTTCATGGGGTTGAGAGGTTAGCATGGCGAGATCAGACAGCCACACGCCGACCGGCAGCGACTCCAATAGCGTCGGCGGGCGCGGGGACGACCACGGGCCGGTTGGCTCGGATGTCTTCTACGCCCGTTTCAAGCTGTTGCTGATGTCTGCGAACGATCCACAGAATCGGATGGAAGCGCTGTTCAACCCAGATCAGCTGCCCTTGGATGGCACTGTCGTGGCTGGGCGGCTGCATCCAGTGGGCTGGTCGCACCCGATCAAGCAGTACGCCTACACCAACGAGCTGTCGTTCTCGCTGGATTTACTCTTCACACGCATGGCCATGACGTACGGTGTGGGGTTCGGTTCACGGAGGGTCAAGGCCAACAACGAGGTTGGAGAGCCAGACATCAACGCGCCGGTGGCCTGGCTGATGTCGTTTCTGTACGGGGCGGGCAAGGGCTTGGCTCCGAGTCCAATCATGGTCGTGTGGCCCAAGACGTTGCAGCTGGTTTGCTCAGTCGATCACGTCAAGCCGGGTTACAAGCGCTGGGCCCCCGATGGGACTCCTGTGGAAGTGTCGGTCAACGTCAAGTTCTCTGAGCTGCGGCGGAACTTCCGCACGTCGATCGATGTGCTGTGGGG
>JAHJSR010000105.1 GCA_018830085.1 Patescibacteria group bacterium | reverse complement strand
GTTCTAACATCATATTTACCCAAAGAATTGGTTTACAGAAAAAAATCCGGTTTTGGTTTAAAAGGGGACGCTATATCCGCTTGTCCGGAATTGATTGAGGATGCAAAAGCCGGACTATCTTTTTTGCAAAAAAAGAAACTATTGCCAGAGATTTTGGTACAAGATTTACAATTAAAAAACCCCGGTTTGGTATACGCGGCTGCCAGTTTGTACAGTTCTTTAAAAAATCTAGGCTTACTTTCTTCCGAATAGCTTTTTTAGATATTCTTTAGTCGAGAACTTGTAACTTCGTAACAAATCAATAAATAATATAAGTCTTTTAACAAGTGATAACTTTTCTGTATTTACAAAATTCGCAAAACATTTTAAATAAAAAATATCAAGAAGTAGGAGTTCCGTTAAAGAGATTTTTTCACCTAAGCGAAAACGGCTGTAAATATCAATATCGACTTTTTTGGGTTCTATATATCTTTTAATATTGTTTAAACTTATCTTTAAAGACAATTTCTTTTTCCCAAGATCTTTTGTTGCGGTCGAGGATTTATCGTGTACACGGTACTCCAAGAGTGGCATTTTGATGTTCGCGAATATAATAGACTTATCAAACATTAATCTGCTCCAAAGTTCATAATCTTGAGAATTGATATATTCTTCATTATAGGGATTGTCTTTAAATATTTCAGCTCTGACCATAACACTCGGATGTATCATGGGGTTGGAAAAAAGCATTTTCCATTTAATGCGATAGTGCTGGCTAGGAGTCTTGTAATAACTTAAGGGATTATCATCTTCATCAATGATCCACGCCGCACCGCCTACTATACCAACATCAGGGTTTTTATTTAAAAAAACTTCTTGGAGTTTGAATCTATTCGGTCCACATATATCATCAGCATCCATGCGTGCTATGTACTGTTTCCTTGCCAATCCAATAGCTTTGTTTAATGATTTTGGTAATTTGAGATTTTCTTGATTGGTAAATACGTGCAATTTTTTATAATTGGACAAAATAGTCTGTGATTTATCGGTCGAGGCATCGTCGATCACAATCCATTCATCATCATCTTTGAGTTGTTCTATAACACTATCAATACAAGTACCGAGGTACTCTTCTGCATTGTAGACCGATGTAACAACTGAAATTGACATTATAGTATTACGATAATCCGCAAGTTATCAATGTGTGCCAACCAAGTTTTTTTTCTAGAACTTTAAACATATCTTCCGGCATGGCATCAAACCAAGGCTGTTTATCCCAAAAATCTTTTACTTGTTTGATTGTTGTCATATTATTTTACGATTGCCTTAAATGTATTAGCTCCCTTGGTGTTAACTATGTTTAACAAACCCGCCTCTTCAAACCAACTTTTTACTTGTGCAGGAGTGTGGGTTGTAGCGTGTGTTGGTGTAGTTGCATCAAAAACATCGAGAACTCTCCAGCTATAATCAGGTAAATTAACACTAACAAGTATAAACTTTTCTATAACATGTGCAATTGCCCTTCCCATCAAAGGTATTTTTCTAATTGCATTAAATACCGTATACAAATACTTTGCCGAAAATTTTGCATAAGTAAAATATAGTGCATTTGCCGTGTTACCACCAAGAATTTTATACAATATTCTGTATATAAATCTAAATATTATTACCGATGGATAACCATAAAAACCACCTTTAGAGTAAACTCTGCACGTGACTGTTCCAGCTTCTTTTACCACTCTTTTCATTTCTTTTATGCCCTGTTGAGGTGTTGGTGTGTGATGTAAAACGCCTATGGTATAGGCATCTGTAAACGAATTGTCTTTAAACGGTGGTTCAAGTAAATCTGCTTTAACGATTAATACATTGGGATCATGTTTAAATACTTCATTTGCAACTTCTGCGGCTTGAGTAATCTCAATACCAATAGCGGTTGCGTTCCTTTTTCTTAAAACATCAATAAATCTACCAGATCCACAACCAAATTCAGCTATGGTTTTTTCTCCAAGATTAGCTGGATATTGTGTTATGTCTTCCAACATCTTTTTAGTGAATCCTTCCATTGGTTTACCAACATTCTCTGATTCGAATTGGACTTTTGGCCAAGTTTTCCACTCTGTTCCAAAACTGGAGGCGTAAGATTCCTCTGGTACAAACACAGGCAGACCGTTTTTTATCTGATAACTTATTAATCCATTTTCTGTAGATAGAGTACCTTGATCAATAAAACCGTTCGCGTCTACTTCACCGCTTGTTAGTATCAAGTTTTGGTGTGTTTTCGGACATTGTAAAATATCAATATATTTAGAATGCATACTACATTTTAATCCATCCTTCGGAATAAATACCCGATGTATCGTAATCACTGCTTCTTAGCCATCTATTGGGTGCGATTATAATTTTGTCTTCTGCATTTCCGAGCCATGCACCCCACCAACTGAAAGTGCTGTTAGCAACGATATGGTGTTTGCAATAAGACATCAGCGCTAGCTCTTGGAAATCAGTTAATGATAAATCTACTGCGTATTCATGGGATACCGAGGGTTTAAAATTTTCTTTAACCCAATCTGGATCATTGGTAAAAATTATAACATGGGGATTTTTTACACCAGATTCGATGATTGCTTTTAAAGCTTTGTTATAGTACTCCAAAGTGGGGACGCCATATTTTGATTTATTTAACTGATCATCACCTCGTCTAAAATGCACAGCGATGCAGTCCATTTCTCGGGTTTTTTTGATGATGTCGGTTTCAAGTAAACTGCTTTCTGGCCTGAGGATTAATTCATTTAATAAGATATCTCGTATGTCTTTAAAATATTTTTCATTCTGCCAATATCCGTTTAAATAAATTTTATCGTTAGATCCAGGGTCTAAAAATTCGGGTATGAATTTGAAATATTCTGTCGGCTTTTCTAGGCGATATTTTCTTTTGGAT
>JAHJSR010000104.1 GCA_018830085.1 Patescibacteria group bacterium | reverse complement strand
TAAAATCCCGCGATTGTATTTGATTGATTTTGACCAAGCGGCTTCCCCATAAACAAAAAATCCGCGGTAAGCGGATTTTTTGTTTACTTGGGATTTGGGCGAAACGATAAGCCGAATTTTGTACCCCACGTCACATTTCCCAGGATGTTTTGTGGGGTGATGACTATCTATCTAGCCTTGCAATTGCTTGCAAGATCTTGCGAGCGACCAGTGTGAAGTACCAAATGAGGTTTATCACGCTTGCTCTTGCGCCAGAGAGGGTTTGCCACCGTACCATGTCGCCATGGCAGGAGAAATGTAACAGTACGTTGCTCCGACTTGCGCCGGAGTCGACCACATCATTTCACTTTTCACCTTTTGTCGAGCTGAGCTCGATTATTATTGTCTCTGTGGCCACCCTTCGCCGAGGCTATGGGTGATTCCGTTAGGAACACTTTCCCTGGGTTTACCCCCCGTCGCTAAAGCTTCGGAGGACTATATCCCGGTCGTCGTTAACGACTCTCATTGTCAAATCAACATTACTGTTGATCGGGTGTCCGGACTTTCCTCCCCACTGCGCATAAAGCTACGCGGGGCAGTCATCTGTTAAGCCCAATGCGGGTGAATATAACAAAAATTAAGTTAAGCGTCAAGGGTGGAGTTTGGTTGAATCGATTAGTTTCCTTGGCTAACCTGTCTTTGCTTGCTATCATTAAGAGCATATGAAAAAAGCTCGAATTTTGATTATTATAGCCGTTTTGGCATTGGTATTTTTAGGTGGCGTGTTTCTGTGGTTTTGGTCACTAGGTTCAGTTCCAAAAATACAGAATTCGGAACTGAAACTGGCTATTAATCAAGGAGCAGTTTATATCACTAGGGGTGGAAGTTTTGAAGAACAAGCTAGAAGTGGCATGGAGCTTATGGTTGGTGATAAATTGAGGACTGGTAAGGGTTCGACTGCGAGCGTTTTGGCTTATGGGATGGCGGATTTGCGTTTAGATCAAAACACAGAGATTATTATAGAAGATGCAAATCACAATGATAGCTCTGAATTGGGTTTGGGATTTAGATTGGAGGTTGGTAGAACTTGGTCCAGGTTATTGCATTTATTGGATTTAAATAGTTTTTATGAAGTACGTACAGACAGCGTGGTCGCGACCGTGAGAGGCACGGCTTTTGTTATGGAAAAAGAAGATGATCAGGTGGAGGTTTATGTTGATCATGCGGGTGTTAGAGTTAAGGGTAATGGCGAAGGTGTGTTTTTAGCACCAGAGGATTGGAGTAGGTATGAGGATGGAAGGTTGATGGCTCATGGTGGTGCTGTTAGCAGTAGTAAGCAGATGGATGAATGGCTATTAAATAATAAACAAGCAGATAAAAATTTTATGGAAGCGGCTGGGAGAATGTCGGTTGATGCCTTGCAACCCAATACTGGATCGGCGCCAGATGATTGGCTATATGGTCTTTCCTTAATGTCCGAAAGAATGCATATGTTTTTTGCGGGAGATAAAAAGGATGAAATAAGAGCGGTATATATTGCTAGGAGATTAGGATATGTTAGAGATTTAGTGGAACGTGGAAAATCGGGATTAGCATTTCATGAGTTAACCGATGTAGAGGATGAGGTTAATGAATATTTGGCAGATGATATTGAGGAAGTGAATAAGACTAAACTCAGAGGTTTAGTCGGAATGTTTTTGTTGTCGTTTTCTGACATAATGCCTGAAGATTCGATGTACAGACTAAAATTAAAATCAGAAGAAATTTACATAAATTTGTGGGAGGATGGTTCTGAACAAAATATATTTGCCAGATTGTTATCGGGTGATGCTAGATTGGAGGAAGCTGAAAGATTTGATTGCAAGACGCAAGTGAACGCTAGATTGGAGGAAGCCTTACAGGTTGTTGAACAGACTTTAACAAGGGAAGAAGGTGAATTTGATCGTTGGGAGGGTGGTTTTTCAGATATGGCGAGAGTGTTGATAGCAGAAAAATTGGAAATGCAAAGGATAAGACAAAAAGTATTATTGGAAAAATTAGATTGGTGTCATGCGCCACATGATTTGATGATGGAAGGAGGTCAGAATGCCACTTCAACTACTTCTACAACAGAGATGGCTACCGGGACAGAGATGATTGAAGCTGATGGCAATCAAATGCCATCACAAATTGATAAACCTGTAGTTGAAGTACCAGATAAACCTCCGGTTGTTAATGAGCCGCCACAAGCAAATTTAAATTTATCCAAGATAGAGCTTTACGCGCAACCTAATCCTGCGAATAAAGGAGATGTGGTAGATTTATATGTTAAAGGAATAAGATCGGATGGATCGAGTTTGGATGTGACGAATAGAGCGATTTTTGGATTGATTGGTAATATTGGTTCGTTAAGAGGTTCGATATATAATGCAACAGTCGCTGGTTCGGTTGTAATTACCGCAGAGGTTAACGATCAGGGTTTAACTTATTCGGCTAGAGTTTCTTTAATCATCAATGATGGTCCGGTGGTATTGGAGAGTTTGGAGGTGTTGTCAAATGGTAGTCAGCAAATTTGGCAGGGTGATAATAGGGCTTTGACTGTTATTGCTCATTATTCTAACGGGCAAACAAAAACTGTGACTAATGCAGCAAAATATACTTTAAGTGATATGAGGTTGGGTCATATGTCTGGTACTATTTTTTATGCAGATTTTAATGCGACTGGTTTGGAGGTTATTAACGCTTCATATACAGAAGAAGGTGTAACTAAAGAGGCGCAGACAACTCTTCAAGTGATAGCTGATAAATATACAACAACACCTTAAATATGGGTACTAAAAATACTAATCTCAATACAACAAAAAGAGACTGGAAACAGTCGCTGTTAGTTGGTTTAATTGTGGGTCTGTTTTGTGTGGCAGCTGTGATGTTTGGCACCATGCAATCTTGGAGTAGAAGGATTTCAGATAGATTTTATTTATCACATCCAGTTGATAGTAGAATTGTTATTGTTGCTATTGATGATGCGGCAATGTCAAGGTTGGGTAGGTGGCCGTGGCCTAGGGCGGTTCATGCTAGGTTGATTGAAAAAATTACAGCCAATCAACCATTGGCTATTGGTTATGATGTTAATTTTCCTGAGTCTTCTGACGAGCAAAATGATACTGCGTTGGCAGATGCTTTGGCTAAGGCTGGGAATGTTGTTTTGCCTGTTGAGTTGGAGTTAACAAAGAATAATCGTTCCGGTAAATATGATATTTTAAGGACATTATCTCCAATTTCACAAATTGCATCGGCGGCCAAGCGTATTGGACATACAAATACACCATTGGATACTGATGGAGTGGCTAGACGTGTTCCGATTGTGGCGTATTTTTCTGATGATAGTGGTCAACTTTCTTTTGCAGCTGAATTGGCAGTGTTAGCAACTGGTTCGTTTGACAACATTAATTCCATTCCAGATTTAAGTGAGTTTATTATTAATTATCCTGATAGACCCAAAGAAGCTTATCCGGTTTTTTCGGCTGCTGATGTGATTGATGGCAGATTGGGATATGAAGATTTACATAATAAAATAGTGATGATAGGTGCGACTGCTCCTGATTTGCATGATGAACAGCGCGTGCCCACATCTTTAACTCAGCCAATGCCCGGGATTGAGATTCATTCCTCGATTTTGGATACAATTTTAAAGCAAAATTATTTGTTAGAAGTGCCAAGGGTTTTGGTTGCTTTATGGATTTTGGTTTTATGTATCTTGATGGGGTTGGTAATTCCATTGGTTAGGGCGAAATGGAGTATACCGTTTGTGGTATTATTATGGTTTACTTCAGTTATCGGCGCCTTTGTTTTGTTTGATCGGGGTTGGATTATGGATATTCTTTGGCCAACAATTGCGATTATAATTGGCTTTGGCGTTTTGATGTTGGAAAGAAGAATTTCATCAGATAGACAAAAGAAAGAAATAAGAACAGCTTTTTCGCATTATGTAAGTTCATCGGTTGTGGAATCAATATTAGAAAATCCAGAAAAATTACATTTAGGTGGTGAAAGAAAAAAAATGACTGTTTTATTTTCAGACGTTCGTGGATTTACGACAATATCAGAGGGGCTTAGTCCAGAGCGTTTGGTGGAACTTATGAATGCCTATTTAACAAAAATGACGGATATTGTTTTTAAACATGAAGGTGTTTTGGATAAGTATATTGGGGATGCAGTTATGGCTTTTTGGAATGCTCCTTTTGATCAAGAGGATCATGCTAAAAGAGCCGTAGAAACTGCATTAGACATGCTCATGACTTTAAAGAAAATGAATGAAGATGGTGAATTTGGAGATATTGAATTTAAAATTGGGGTCGGTATAAATACAGGTGATATGGTTGTAGGCAATATGGGTTCGCACAACAGATTTGATTATACGGTTATAGGTGATAACGTTAATTTAGGATCTCGTATGGAAGCTTTGACAAAACAGTATGGAATAATGCTGTTAATATCAGAGTCAACTAAAAATGAACTTGATGAAAGTGAATATTTAATACGACCGATAGATTTAGTTGCAGTGAAAGGTAAAAATGAGCCTATTCGTATGTTTGAAGTTGTGAAGCGTAAAGAGGATGCGACAGTAGAAGATGAAGAGTTTTTAGTTTTGTATAATAAGGCCTTGCAAGAATATTTTGCAAAAGATTTTGCCAATGCTATGTCATTAACACAGGAGTTGTTGGTTTTGCGTCCTGATGATGGACCAACAAAAGCATTAAATGAAAGATCGCAACATTTTAGAGATAATCCACCACCTGAAGATTGGAATGGGGTTTGGGTAATGAAAACAAAATAACGGCCAAGGCCGTTATTTTTAATATTCTATGATCGTTTTTTATCTTCCTAAGCCCATTTGGTCTTTTACGAAACGGATTTTTTTCTCGGCGACTGGATAGGCTTTGTGGAAACCTTGGTCTAATATTTCGTTAAGTTCTTGTTTGTTGTTGAGATAATAAAGTATTTTTTCGCGTATTGGTGTGAGGTGGTGTATGACAACATCAGCTAATGAGGATTTAAAATCGCCATATCCTTTATCAGAAAATTCTTTTTCAATGTCCGCTATTTCAATACCACTCATGTGGTGATAAATACCAATTAAGTTTGAGACCGCAGGTTTGTTTTCTGGATCATAAGAAATGCCAGCGGTTGAATCTGTTACTGCACGCATTATTTTTTTACGAATGTCGTCGTCGCTATCGGTAAGAAAGAGTGTACCGGATTTTGACTCATCACTTTTTGACATTTTCTTTTTTGGATCTTTTAGGCTCATAATACGAGCGCCTACTTTTTGAATCATTGGTTGCGGAACATCAAAGGTTTGGCCAAAGCGTTCGTTAAATCTACGAGCTAAAAGACGGGTTAATTCTATATGTTGCATTTGGTCTTCACCAACGGGAACTTTGGTTGCGTCGTACAGTAAAATGTCGGCAGCCATTAGAACTGGGTATGCATATAATCCTACTCCGGCAGATTGTGAGCCTGTTTTTTGTGATTTGTCTTTAAACTGAGTCATGCGTGAGAGTTCGCCCATTTTTGTTATGGTCATTAACAACCAAGCTAATTCTGTGTGTTGTGCGACATCACTTTGTAGAAATAAAACTGATTTTTTTGGGTCGATACCAACGGCTAAATAAGTTGCAGCGATGGCATGAGTTTGTTCTCTTAGTTGTTTGGGATTTTGGGGGACGGTGATTGCATGGTCATCAACAATACAATAATAACAATTATAATCTTGTTGTAATTTGACCCATTGTTGCAGGGCTCCGATATAGTTACCGATATGCGGTACGCTTGTTGGCTTTACGCCGGAAAATACTGTTTCTTTCATACTATTCAATAATACCTCGTCGCACATCGCACGTCCAACCTTATGCGTCAAGATATTTGGCAACAAAAAAGGCGCATGGAGCGCTTTTTTGTAATTTATTCGTTATGAGTAAGAACTTTTTTGGTTTTGTATTTATACCTCGACAACCATTGTAAGTATCATCGGTCTGCGACCAGTTTTGTCGAAGAATAGTTGTCCTAATTGTTCGCGTACTTTGTCTTTGAGATACTGTCCATTGGCACTAGAGCGCGGGTCATCATCTTTTAAGACGGTTGCGACACGACGTTTAGCGTAGGGGATTAGATCTGAATGCTCTTTAATAAATACAAATCCACGAGTAATGATCTCTGGTAAGCGCATCAATTTTCCGGTTTGGGAGGAAACGACTACAAGTACAATGGCAACACCATCGTTGGATAACTCAACCCTATCACGTAAAACTATGTGGTTAGTATCTCCAACGCCCAAGCCGTCTACAAATACATATTCGGTGGGAACTTTTTTGTTGGTTAAAATGCCATTTCTTTTGGTGTCGAATTCCATGATTTGTCCGTTGTCCGCAACCATTATATTGTCAGGATTAAATCCATTTTCAACAGCAGCTTTTTCGTGCAGTCTTAAAAATGAATGATTACCTTCGATAGGAATCAGATATTTTGGTTTAACAAGATCATGAACAAGTTTTAAATCTTCTTGGCAAGCATGGCCACCAGCATGAACATCCATCATTTGGTAGTGAACGACTTCGGCGCCTTCACGATATAATGTATCTTTGAGTCGTTGTACGCTGCGTTCGTTACCAGGAATAACTGAAGATGAAAATACAACCGTATCTCCTTTTTCTATGTGTAAAGATTGATGTTCGCCATTGGCTATACGCATAAGCACTGCACGATCTTCACCTTGGGCACCTGTGCAGATGATAACGACTTGTTCGTCTGGCAATCTTAGTGCGGTTTTTACGTCTATGAGTGTGCCTTTGCCCATTTTCATGTAACCAAGTTCTTGGGCGATTTTTACATTTGATTTCATGGAAAAACCTTCGATTGCAACTTTGCGGTTCATGCGTTCGCAGGCCCAAATTATTTGTTGGATACGACCAAGCATGGATGCAAATGTACCAACAATAACACGTCCTTTGGCATTACCAATGATTTCATCGATGTTATGTTGAATATCGCCTTCTGTAAGTTGATGACCTGGTTTTGGGGCATTGGTAGAGTCAGCCATTAAAGCTAATACATTCTTTTTACCAAGAGCTTTAATTTTTTCTATTTCAGTTGGTTTGTCACCAGATGGGTTGGTATCAATTTTGAAGTCTCCTGTGTGGACAATGATACCAGCTGGAGTATGAATAATTACACCAAAAGAATCAGGGATATTATGTGAAACTCTAAAGAATTCAATTTTAAATACACCTAGTTGTAAAATATCATCAGAATTAATGATGGTTATATTTGGTTTGGGAGAATCTCTAAAATCTTCTTGTCTCTTTTTTACGATACCAGCCGTTAAGGCGTTCATAAAAAGAGGGGGATTGCCTAAGATTTTTTGTAAATGAGGTATGGCACCAATATGGTCATAGTGACCATGAGTAATGATTCCACCGCGGATGTTTTTCTTTTTATCCTGAAGATAGCTTGTGTTGGGAATAATATAATCAACGCCAGGCATATCGTTTTCTGGAAACTGTAAGCCCATGTCGATTATAATTATGTCGTTTTTATACTCAAGTAGAGTCATGTTACGACCAACTTCTTCATTACCGCCCAATACGATAACGCGAACGCGATCTTTACCTTTTAAAGTATCTTTATCAGAACCGGTTTTTAAGCGTGGCTTATTTTTGTAAGTGTGTAGTCTAGGAGATGCTTCAAAAGCTCCGCTTCTTTGAGGGCGCTTCTTTTTATCAGAAGATTTTTTATTGTCTGGTTTTTTGTTATCTTGTTTTTTGTCAGAAGATAACTTACCGGTTTTATAATTTTTTTCTGAGCCAGCAGCACGAAAATGTTCAGTTTTAAGTGAAGCTTGTTTAATTGCTTTGGCTATAATGTCTTTATGATCAGTTTTTTTGTTTTGTTTTTGCCCCTGATCATCGTTTGACGATTTAATTGTAGGTTTTGCCTGAGTACCGCGATTTGGTTTGTTGTTGCGGTTAGGTCGTGGGGCGTATTTGTAAAATACATGCATATTTAATTGTATACCTACCTAAGCATGGTAAGGTATTTTGCTACAGCAATATAACGTAAAGACGTTTTTGGTTTGCCTAAAATTAGGCGTAATAATAATTAAGAGTTAAAAATTGCTAAAGTTTAATATCAGAAATGAGTTATATCCGAAACAAGATAAGAAAAGTGTTTAAGCACTCAAAAAAAGTGAATTTATGTAAGAATCTTGATCTTTTTTATTGAATGACTACCCTTGAAATTTGGCTAATTTTAGCCCAAATCAGCAACAACAGTCATTAACTTATGATTACAATATACCTGATATTGGGTTTTTTGTCAATATAAAAGTCAGTCTAACTATGAGATGAAACCAAAGTGTTTAAGTGTTGGGATGATGTTGGGGGCTAGATCTTGTGGAAGATTGTTGATGTTGAGCCATTCTACTTCACGGATATCCTCGCCTGGTTTAACTTTTCCAATTCGTTTAGCGAGAAAGTGGACCAAAAGCACATCGATATCACCTTCATTTGTTTTTTTGACTGTATGCATTACAAAAGGTGGCGTGTCTATGAATTCCAAATCAACGCCGATTTCTTCTTTGGCTTCACGAGCGGCCGCTTCTTTGAGGGTAATGTCACGGGTTTCGACTTTGCCTCCGCAAAATTTCCAAAAGGTTGTATCACCGTGTTGGTTTAAGAGTACTTTGCCGTTTTCGATGATTACGGGACCAGATGCGATTATGATTTTTTGCATATAATTTATCGTACATTGTACTTTGCACTTCGTCCAATATTTAAAATCAATGGATATGAGATTATTTTTTGCGCTTATTCAAGATACCTTGAACCGAAGGGCTGACTGGTTTGTCGGTACGATGAATACAGCCGATCCAACAACATGGTCGATGTTTGCCTTTGAGAAGATCTTCACGAGTTCTTTTAATGTGTTGCTTCCTGGTTTCGTCTTTTTTTACAGATGTAACCCAGCAGATCCATTCGTTGCGGGCGAGGGGAGTCAAAGAATTCCAGGCATCGCGAATAGCAGTGCTTGAGTTCAGCGTTGCACGAAGATCTTTAGGTACATTGTGAACCGTACCGGCTAAGATGTTTGTAGGCATGTATATAAATACGCAAAATAAATTAATTTGATTTCAGTATTTATAGTCCGGTTTTTTTGTTTATTATTTATAAACCACACAGATTCTGCGGATCCAATATATTTCTTCAACTTTTTTTATCGGATATGGCATATGATCAAACCAGCGTCCTTCAAAATCTTCTATTGTTCGTTTAGTGACTTTTCCAAAGTGTGGGTCGGCTAGGAGGATTTTGTTTTTCTCGAAACCAACGACTACCGAAAAGTGCGAGCCTTCCTCTGGAGAAAACCAGTCAACAATCACTGGAATTTTTTTATTTACATATTTTTTAACTTCTTTGATTGAAGAGTGGTCTTTGCAAAATCCCTTGAAACCCATTTTTTTTGCCTCTTCAACAAATTTTTCGTCTGAGCAACCCTCTTCACGATTTATTTTTCCGTTTTTGATTTCCATGGCCGTTAATTTTCCCCAGTACATTTCCGAATGTTTTTCGCCATAATAATCCATAATCATTTTAAAGCAAGCCGGACCGCAAAATCCATAAGATTGTTTGACTGGTTTAATTTTTATCATGTAGTTATTATTATATTGCCAAAATTTATTACATACAATGTTTCGGGCTAATGTGAAGTCCGCGCCTAGCTGATTTGGGCGAGTGTCCGAGTCGCTTTAGCTACCTAAATACTAGCAAAACCGTCACGAGCCGCATAGCCAGATTAGGGTGAGGTTGAGCGACGGTAAAAGAATGGAATCCCTGTGTGTTAAAGAGTTTTTTATTTAGTTGTTATAAAGTATATAGTTTACTGCACCGATTTCATAATCAGTTTCAGTGCAAACTGTATTATTGTCACTGGAGAGATAGCTCATTTTGTGATTGCCATCAAAATCAGTAGTATCTTCATATTTATTCGAAAAGCCATAATCAGTACAATGTAGATTATTAGCTGAGTTGTAAATTTGCATTGCAAGAGGATTTGTTACTGATGTGGCATTGTTTCTTATGGTAAGTGTGCCAACTGCATTTAAAAAAGTATCATCACTCGTTGTCTCTTCAACGTTAACTTTCGTTCCAACTTCGGTTTGAGTGCCTGCCGCACTTTTTGCAGAGATGTTCCAAAAAGTAATAACATTTAAATCACCAGCAACAGGACTGTCTTTATAATCAATCTCATAACATATCTTGGTTACCTCGGAATTGATAACTTTGGTATATTTTAGATTAACAATTCCAGCTTCTCCATATCCTTCTACTGTTTCTGGATCTGAGAAACCGTAATCCATACAACTTGAGTTTGCTGTAGAATCAATGTGTCCAGCATTTGGGAATTCTTGCATGCTTGCTATTGATTCATTATATGTATATCTATTGAGATTTTTATTTATATAGATTGCGTCGTAATTACTTAAATTATTGGTTTCAGGTCTTACTTCGTTAGTAGTATTGGTGATAGTTTTTGTTGAATCTGATGATACTGGGTCGGGTGTAGAACCGCATCCACTAAAGCTTATGATTAGAAAGGCTATAAAAGGCAAGCTAAGACTTAATTTTGCTGTATTTTTCATATTTATTAATTATTATTTATAAAAATAGAAATAGAAGATACCTCGCTAGAGATTTTATGTAAAGAATGAAAGCTTTTTTTCATTAAAATACAATCTAAATAATCATAATTAACCTGTGTTATTTGTAATTAATTTAGATTGAACCTTTTTTGGAAATTTGAATAGGCTTTTTTAAATTTTGATTTATCACCACAGATAGCGCATTTCATAACAATCAGTGGATTGTTTTTATAATCTAATGAGGCTCTTTTAAGTAAGTTATTGTCTTTTGGACCTTTGTATAATGCGTAAACTTTATTAACAAATTTTTTTCCGTATTTAAAAAGTCTAGAAAAATCCTTTGCCGGATCACCTATGTGATGATCAGCGAAATCAATTATACCTAGCTCCTTTTTTGTTTTATTCCAAAATATATGGTCTTCTCCTATGTCTCCATGAACTAATACGGGAGAAAGTTTATCCAACAGGTGCGATTTTAATTCATTTAAATGATTAGTTACTATTTCTTTTTCTTTTTTATTTAATTTGGGGAAAACATATTTAATAGTATTATCGTGAAACCTTTGGAAAAATTGTTCTGGTTCCACGATTCTTGTTTTGTTGTTTTTTAGTATTGAAGAAGGTGTTTTGTGCAATGAAGTTAAGAAATCTGCAATTTTATTTTGTAAAAGTTTTTTTTCTGCTTGAGTCATGTTTTTATATTTTGATACAGAAACATTTTTACCGGATACTATGTTGTAGCCTGCAAATGACTTGTCTTTAGCAATATAGATATAGTGGGGTATTTTTGCAGATATTTTTGACTCTATTTTTTTTAGTAGATTTATTTCTTTTTTTAGATTGTCTAAACATTCCTCATCTTTAGGAAAACGAAAAACTATTTTATTATCCAAAATAATAACATCAAAATCCCAGCCTGAAGTTATATGTTGTAAATTTTTCCATTGTATTTTGGGAAAGTTTTCTGCTATCTTTGATAACAAAATATTTGGATTCATATTGTTTGTTTATTTTTTTTACATGCAAAAAAAATAAATTTCTTCACAACGTTTCTGTGTAACTGAAGTCTTGCGAAGTGAAACGGAGTAAAGGTTAGGTGGAATAAATGAGAAACTATTGATTATTTTATCTTAACTAAGGGCTTTTTACAATTTTTTCGACCGTTTAGCCTTGACAAGAATATTTTTTTGTATTATATTTTTTTGTTTAGTGGCGTGCTGTCACTAACAAACCGAGGAGGCTAGAGGGATGAAGTTTCCTATAGAAGAAGTGGCAGCTTTGGTTACTGGAAGGTGGGTATCGAGGGGAGGCGGTCTTCCCGCTGTTTCGGGTTTTGAGATCGTGAAGTTCCTGCTAGGTGGGGACCACAACCTCCTAAAGTCAAGCCATCCATTAGCTATTGATGTGGCTTACAGACAGGCTCAGATCTGGTTGCTTTGCCAGCAACCTGATCTCGCAACTTTGATCCCAAGAAACATACCCACCCGCAAATTCGCGGAGTGGATTGTTGGCCAGATCAAACGATTTGATGAGGAGATCAACATCGAGCCACTTCAAAATTGACACCCTTCCTACACGATGTCGCGAGCCCCGTACGGAGACTATATCCTCGGGGCTCGCGCACAACTTTTTGTGGAGAAAAAAATGAAAAGCCAAATAATAAATAAATTCTAATTAGTGGAATCAGAAACAAAGCATTGTATGGCAGTTTCGGCTGGTAGACGGTTAAAAGTTCGTTTCAAAGGCGTGCTTTTTTGTTGGCAAAATTTTCTAATCCATATCAGTTACTAGTCGGAATTTCGGCTAAAGTTGGCGTGTGTGCAATTGTTTTAGTGTTGGACACACGCTGTTGCAAAAAGTTATTTACTTTGTTGGTTCGTATTCTTCCCAGCTTTTTAAAGCGTCCTCCGCTTCTTGGAAATATTTATCTCCCAAAAATGCTTTTTGAATCATGCCCTTGAGCGTACCTAGCTTTGTTTGAAGCCATTCTTTTGAGCCGGGTTTCGTGGCTTTTTGCATGAAATTAATATCGCTCGCATTAACTTCATCTTTGGGATCTATTCCAAACTTTCTGTATAAGTTATCAAGGCGAGTTCGGAGTTCTTCGATGCTATTTTCTTGTTCGGAGTTGAATCCTTGTTCTAGTGATTCCATAATTTTTTTGATTAAATTGTTATTAATAATATATAAAGTTATACTCGACCATTCTATCACAATTGATTAATTGACTTTTTGCAATGGGGTGTAACGTCCGGCAACTTATCCGAAGCGATTTCGTCGCAACGTTTCCGAATTTCTGAAGTTTTTTACGACTGAAAGGAGTAAAAAATTTGGGTGAGGTCTCTGATCAAAGAGACCGAACCAGATATTCGTAGTTAGATGACAGTTTCATCTTTATTTAGTTCGATTAGGATTAAAAGTGAATGATTAGCTCACAAGTCAAAATACTTTTTGCTTTAGGTTGACAAATGCATTTTTACGTATTAATTTTCAGTGAACGCGAAACTTGAAAGGTAGGAATAAATATGGCTTGTGAAAAATGCGAGAATACTGTTGGCTGCAGCTACAGCGGAAAGCCTTTTGTACCGCCAAGAGGAAGCTGTAATCAAATAGAATATGTTTGCAGTTGTGGGCAGATCTGGTTTCAGATGAATACACATTTTCATCTCTGGCAAAAGGAGACTCCGGAATCAATGGCGGCTTGGAGAAGAGAGTTGTCGAATCCAGAGCCGGATTGGTAATCATGGTCGTAGTTCTTTTTAAAATTTCGATAGCTCTGCAATCGGCAGGGCTCTTTTTATTAAAAGTAAAAAGTATTTTGATTTTAAAGATAAAATTTCACATAATGTCCGGCAGCTCATCCGAAGTGTCCTGAACCAAGTTTACTTGGTGAAGGGCATTTTGGATAGCTGACTGTTGTGCGAAGTCGCAAAGCGATGAGCTCAACAGGCGGCGGAGGTGCCGGACATTGCGGCGAAGAGCGAAGCGATTTCGTCGCAACGTTCGCGGATATGAGAAGTTGCTACCGTAGGTAGCAATTTGGGTGAGCCCCGAGCTGAGGGGCGAACCTCATATCCGCTGTTATACGCCCCGACGACTGAAAGGAGGAGAGCGCAGCGTGGTCGAGCGATAGCGAGAAGTTAAAAAAATATTTTTCGTTCTCATTTATTAGATAGGCTTTCTTCAATTCTTATAAATTTGATTTTTTCCGTTTTGAAAAATGAAAGAGGGGTTAGGGGTGAATTTCATT
>JAHJSR010000013.1 GCA_018830085.1 Patescibacteria group bacterium | reverse complement strand
CCAAAATCAACAGTTTGGGCCATTGCTTGCTTGACTAAGCCTGCGCAAAACAGTACACTTACGGACATCAAAATTACTGTGATTCTTCTACTCATAGACGTGTCCAGTATAACAAATTAAACAGAGTAAATAAAGGCAGGCATAAGTGGAAGATTTTAAGAACCAGCCAACTTAGCTCAGTTGGTAGAGCAATGCTTTCGTAAAGCAGAGGTCCCGGGTTCAAATCCCGGAGTTGGCTCCAGAAAAACACCCAATTTGGGTGTTTTTGCTATAGCAATATTAATTAATAACTTGGTCTCTGTTTTGAGCGACCCGCCGAAGCAAAAATGCGCACCTCGCCCGTCTCTGGATCACGACCAATTTGATCATATTGATTTTTTCCGGAATCACCAAGATTCTGATCCAATGATTTGGGAATTTGTTTTTGCATGCCCTTTGCCTTTAATCGTAAACTTTTAAGAACGTAAGGCATAAAACGTGAAGTGCTATTTTCTGACTCAAAATAATATACACAGCGACTAATAGTATCACGAGCTGCTCTGGTATTATTTTTATAAACAGCCATGTCTTCGTATTCGTCCATCCACTCTTGCACAACAATCATGACTTGATCTAGAAGGCGCTCTGTAGCATCCTTATTACCTTTTTGGGCAAGTCTAATTAAAGCACGGCAAAATTCGTCAGCCTCTTTATCGGCAAAATCTTCAGCTATTAATAGATTTACTAAACCATTATTATGCGCTTTTATTGCATCATCAATTTCTTTTGTATCTGTATATTGCTCTTTTGGTAAATAATCCTCGAGTTTTTTACGGGGTGGCGCATGTTTCCATCTAGGCAGCCATTCATCCTCCAATTCACCAACTATCATACCCCAATCAACAACACCCTCTTTATCACGATAATTAACTAGCCTTCTATAAAGTCTATTATCAGTTTTTTCTATCCAACGCGGGCTAAAAAGCGTAGGGTTATGTTTGATTAACAATTCACGCAACTCGGCTACGTTTTCTTGTAGGGTTAGTTTTTTTGTATTTAAACCCTTTAAATGCCACATTTCTCGCCATCGTTGATCAAGTTGACTGATAATAGGTTCCCAGTCTCCCCTACCCTGTTTTAAACCCAATAAACGCTTTATTCTTGTATAAAGACTTTTATTATTGTCATATAACCAACGAGGATTAAAAGATTCCGGTGGGTTGCGTTTTAAAAAAGATGCCAACTCACGTGCTAAACGCACACCTGGATCATGCTCGCTTTTAATCGGAAGTACATCTGCGCTCTTGGCGTTATCAAAAGGATTGATATATTGTAATGCCACCCCTCCTCGCTCCATAATTATTGTAATGTTAAATAGATTACTACATCTGGCTGACCGCGACGAATTTGAAGATAATTATCCAAAGCCGTTTCATCTCCTTGAGCCTCATTGGCCATCTTTATGGCTACATTTTGTGCAAGCAAGGCTGGTCGCAAAACTTCTTGTCTGAAGTCTTCCTCATTCCATCCGTAATTTTCGTACAAATATTGAGCTACGTCTGGTGTTGTTGATGATGCGGCTGCGCTTATAACATCTGCAAATATTGCACGAATATCATCATCAGAAACCGTTACATCCAAATCTTCTGCAACTTCTTTTACCATCTCTTGTTGAATTAAATTCTCAATTATACTGTTATCCAATTCTTGAGCTGTTGGCATTACAGAAATATCTGCTTTACCGGCTGGGCTATTTAGATAACTGCGTACAGCATCTCTTGTTTTAAGGAATCTGGAGTATGAAATGCGTTTAGACCCAACACGTGCAGCAGGTAGCGATAGAACATTGGCTACAAAACGAGTGGTTGAATCTTCCTTGGTTTTAAAATAAATACCATACATGGACGTTGCCACGAGCACTAAAATAATTAAAAATGCTCCAATTGCGGCAATAATGCCAACTACTTTTTTATCTGATGCTTGCATAGAATTAGTTATTTAAGAACAGGAGTTGCCTGATCTAAGTATTAGATTTAGTAAAATATCTCCACCAACGCTCTGGGTTGCTAAGGTTTGGTTCTGGCTCGGGGGGCTGGGCTGTTATATCCACAGACCAAGTTGTATGAGTTGCTGTGATTCCCTCCAATATCACAACTTTTTCACCCGGACGTTGCAAACCAAGTTTTGCTCGAGCTTCGCGTTCAATATATTGAGGGCTTTGCATTTTAATTGCAAGTTCTGTGAGTTCAGCCTTACGACCCTCTAACGCTTCTGCCTTTTGTTCCAATGTACGAATTTCTCTATCCACACTCCAACCTCGGTAAGACTCACGAATAGTAGAAATGCCAACCACTAATAAAATCGCAACATTGGCCAACAAAAAAAGTGGCCACTTGGCTTTTGCTGCTAATGAAGAAAACTGGTTGTCAACGGTTGATTTCATTTTTATGATTCATTATTTTTATCAAACAAAGCTGACATGGAATCATTCTTTAACTTTTTCTCAAGATAGTGTTCAACTTTTACAATAATATCATCATCCACTTGATCCATAAGATAGGCGATATTCTTAATACGCGCTTTTCTATCTTTTTGTGTCGGTTCCTCCTTGGTTGTTAATTGTGGTTGCGGAGCGATCGGTGATACGGCTACATCCTGACGCAAATCATTAATTAGTTCGTGGACTTTTTGTGGTTTAGGAATGCGTTCTGCCTCGATTGTGGCGGTTGTGCCGGCTGTTTGAATACTAACAGATCCCATGCGAAAAACCGTTTGCCACATACCCTGCCTTTTCCAGGAAACATCTTGTATTGCAGAAAGAGAAGCTTCGGTAACATGACGGGATAATAAACCATTTTGATCAACATCAACAACTCTAAGATTGGTGATCACCATCACATCGGCTTCCCAAAGTATAAAAGCTCTTATGGCTATCAATATGCCTATGATTACAATTACTCCAAAAATTAGTACTCCAGCTACACCTAATGAAAAAAGAGGAAATAAAAAGAAAAAAGGCATTACAATCAAAAACATCGCCAATCCCAATGTAGGAAAAAGCGTTGCAAGATGTCGACGAATAAACGCCTGAATCGTCTCGTCTTCTTTTAATTGTAATATGGAATCAAGACCAAACATAAATTTATCAGTATGCCTTTAATTGCATTAATATTTTACTTTGATTTAGCCCTTTTGGCAACCGCGGAATGGATTGCCTCTTTTGCCACCAATCTTTCATCCCAAGGAATTTTTTTACCGCCAGCAACACAAATAGCCTGCTCGCATCCTTTGCCCGTTAAGAGTACCAAATCTCCATCTTGAGCTAATTCCATTGATTTATAAATTGCTTGTTTGCGATCCGGAATGAGAAATAAATCTCGTTCCTCTATTTTGCCCTGTTCACGCGCACCAGTAGCCACTTGGTTTATGATCTGCAATGGATCGTCATCATATGGATCTTCGTTGGTAACGATAACAATATCAGCAGTACTCCCTGCCATATGACCCAAGATAGGACGCCGTGCCACATCACGTCCCCCACCACAAGAACCAAGAACATGAATCAAGCGTTTAGGATTGATGAGTTTAATGGTCTCATAAACTTTTTTTAATGATTCTGGTTCGGGAGCATAATCTACCATGACCCGCCAACTCTGACCCTCGTCTATCAACTCAAAACGACCCGGTATGTTGGAAATTTTTTCCAAAGCCTGGATTGCGTCTGAAGTCTGAATATCAAGAGCTTTTGCCGTAGCAATTGCGGCCAATGAATTATAAACATTGACCTTACCGGGGATTAGCAAATTAATTTGATTATCTCCAAGTTTAAATTTAATGCCTTGTTCGCTTTCTTCCACGCTATCTGCTTTTATATCCGATTTATCATCTATTCCATACCAAACAATATTATCAACGCCGGGCACCGCGAAATCCTGCGAATATTTATCATCTTTATTTAAAATAAATGCTTTAATGATTTTTTGACCATCAACAATCTTCTCGGGCAAAGAGGCTATATGTCTGAATAAATTTATTTTAGCTTGTTTGTAATTTTCGAATCCTCCATGAGCCTCGATATGTTCGGGAGTTAAGTTGGTAAAAACTCCAATATCAAAAGCAATATGTTCATGTCGATGCTGAACTATGCCTTGAGAAGAAACTTCAATTACCGCATAACGACACCCAGCATCTAGCATTTGTTTAAGATTTTTTTGCAAAGCAAAACGTCCAAGCATGGTCATCTTGGTATCGTTTAGCCATTCTTTGTCTGCAATTTTAAATAACGCCGTGGTTGTACAACCGGTTTTTTGACCACCCGCCTCCAAAGCTTTGGCGATCATATAAGCCGTGGATGTTTTACCGTTTGTACCCGTAACACCAATTACAACCATCTTATGAGATGGATTGCCATAGATGGCAGCCGCTGTGATGGACAATGTGCGGTGGTAGATATCCAAAGCCCAATTAGGGATGAAGCGTTTTATTTGATGCAGCATAGTTTGTGTAAATTTAGCATAAAAAACGGGTTTATGACCATGTTTATGACGCTATGTCGCCATTTAAGGATTGACAGATTGTTAAAATTGTGCTTAAATTAGCTATTCTCTATGCATCAACGGCCAGCATGGCCTCAACAGTTCCGGAGGGAAGACGATGAACTTTTTCAATTGTGTGACGGTGTGCGCAGTGTTTTTGGTTGGCTTTGGTTGCACGGCGAGCGCGAGCGTGGAAGGTAGGACGGCGGACAATGTCGCACCCACCTACACAGATGCGCCCCGTACGACAAATGCGGACACGTGGACACCCGAGGACATCGGCGGTGAGTCGGGCAAGCCCTACCCCTCCGAATGTCTGGAGGCCGGCAAGGTACTCCCCATGCCCATCCCTGGATCGACCATGACGCAGTATTGTATCTGCCAGGGGGCGGCGAAGACCGTGCTGTGGTCCGAGGTCATTCCCGACCAAGGGAGGAGAGCCTGCGACGCTCCCGACCCGGTGAGGGTCAAAGAACTTACCAAATCCCAGCCCGAACCGGCGGCTCCCGTGGTCGCAAAGACGGACACGAATGCGACGACGAGCACAGCCAAGACCGAAGCGTCGGCGCATTCCATGGCCGTCAGGTACGAGTGCGAAACGGGCAAGCAACCGCGAAGACTGCTCTGCGCGGACGGCGACTGCGCCGAAGTGCAGACCTGCGCCGGAGAGGGACTGCAGTGCCTGAGCGATCAGGCGCAGCAGACCAATCTCTCGATACCGCCTTGCTTGTGTGCGGATGGAAAGGCGCCGACCCAGCACATGGGTTCGGCCTACATCTGCACAGCAGCAAACACCATCGAGTATAATACGTCCGATTCTTAATCGGCATCGGCGTACTCGGTGACTCCAACCTCGATTTTTCCACTTGGATTAATCGAGGTTATTTTTTTGTTAAATTTATATTCCGTAAGTAACAAGGGAAATGATGGCAAATATAATTGAGATTCCTAACAGACCACCACCAAACCAAGTAAAACCAATAATGCCTGTAATTTTTGCTAAAAACATAAAGCCGATGCCAAATACCTGAAGCACCATCTTAATTTTTCCGGCGCCATTGGCGCAAATATACTCACCCCTTCTTCTGCGCATGTATCCTCCCAAGACAATCAAAATTTCTAGCAATATAATTGTAAAAGCTAATAGATGATGAATCTCACGCACAACAAAAATCCCGACAACCGAGGCAATCAAAAGTTTATCAGCTGTAGGATCCAAAATCGCACCCCAAAGTGTTATTTGTTTACGTACTCTGGCCATGGCGCCATCTATCATGTCGGTTAACGCCGTAAACACAAATAAAGGAATTAAAATATCCCATCGTTCTATAAATAAAAAATATATATTAAAAGGTATTAAAAATAACCTCAGTATTGTTACATGGTTTGGTTTTATCCAATGCGGAATAAAAGGCAAAAGAATTTTAGCCAATATTCTATCTTGAACATAAAGTTCAACATTTTCATTGGTCATGAAGGCGTGCCTTGTGAGCCATCCCATATTTATAATTTTATACTAAACATGTTGTATGCATGTATGCTAGCATATTAAACAAGAATATGGGAGAAAGAACCACAGATGCCATTGCAGGGTTGGTATTTATTATCCTAATTATAGGATTGGAATACATACATTTAGACATATCGTTTGCAAAACCATATATATGGATGTTTGCAATACTTTTTCATGCTTATGTTTTTGGCAAGCATGCATTCCCCAAAAGACATTGGTTGATAACTGCTCCCATGGGTTTGATTTTAGTTTTTGCTGCTCAAAGTGTTTTTCAGACTATCTGGTTTTATTCGGGACATTTGTTAAATCATTTTTCGGATGCTTGGACACTGGTTTTAGCGTTGATCTGTGCACATATAACAACTATTCATGAAGACAATAATAACGATGTTTTAGCTCCCTCGACCGAGGAAACATTTTTACCATGGACTAATTCAAGGATTGTTTTTGCCACACTATTATTTTTAACGGCTTTAGCGGCAGGTTTATATGTCATTGTAGGAGCCTGGCAAAGCCAAACAATGGATGCCATAAGAACCCCTTGGCCATTACTACCAAGTGGCACTCTAGCAGCCATTGCAATCATCTGGATAACAGCTTTACTAAGTGCCATAAAAGTTAGAGCCGCGGCCGTCACTGCAGCCCATGCAAGCTTGGCTTTTGTGAGCACATTGAGCATAGCTCCATTAATATATCGCATTGGTTATGGTTTTGATGGCTTTTTACACATTGCCGGTGAAAAAGTTTTAGCCACAAGCGGTACATTGAATCCAAAACCATTTTATTATATTGGTCAATATGTTTTTGTTACTTGGCTAAGCCGTATAACACAAATAAGTCTTGTTGATATAAGTAAATGGCTGGTACCATTAGCTGCGGCTTTTTTAATTCCAATTTGCTTGGCCTTTGCTTATCATAGATTTAAACCGAAAGCTGGCGCTGCACTGGTACTCATTTTATTGCCTTTGAGTTTGTTTGTCGGATCAACACCACAAGGATTTTCTTTGGTTTTGGGTATTACGGCAGTTATATGCGCCATTGGCGTAACAAGGAAGGATAT
>JAHJSR010000002.1 GCA_018830085.1 Patescibacteria group bacterium | reverse complement strand
TGGTGATTATTCTTTGGCTAGTAATTTGCCAAGTACTATAGTGTTGCGACCAATGACCGAGGAAGATGGAAAAGCTGAGGGGCCTGTAAAAACTAATCGTACTGGAGTGGAGACTTATGTGGTTAAGATGGGTGATACGCTGGGAACAATTGCTCAGGATTTTGATATAGATGTGGGTACTATTTTATGGGCAAATAATTTAACTGAAAGACAATATATAAGACCGGGGGATTCTTTAAAGATTTTACCAGTATCAGGTGTGTTGGTGGCTGTAAAAAGTGGTGATACATTGGGTGCAATCGCTAATAAATATGGATCTGATTTGGAAGATATTATGAAAGCCAATCAATTGACTGATGAGATTGTGCCTGTTGGAAAGGAATTGGTTTTACCGGGTGGAGAACCTCCAAGAATCGAACAAGAAAGAATTATTGCTGTAAGTAGATCTGTTAGTCGTGAGACATTGAAAGAGCCGGGAATTGTAAACGAACAAGCTCCTGCTGCTAATGTCGCAATAGCTAAGCCTAAGGACAAGGTAGAGACTGGTGCTGGCGGAACAAAATTGTTGTGGCCTACCAATGGTCACGTAATTACACAATATTATGGTTGGACACATACTGGTTTGGATATCGATGGTGACTATACCTCTCCGTTATATGCATCAGAAGATGGTGTTGTAACCATATCGGGATGGAATTCTGGTGGTTATGGATTACAGGTTTTGATTGAACATGATAATGGAATGAAGACACGTTATGCTCATGCATCTAAACTATTTGTAAAAGCTGGAGATAGAGTTAAGCGTGGTCAGGTTATTGCCATGATGGGATCAACAGGACGATCAACCGGATCGCACATTCACTATGAGGTTTATGTTAATGGAGCTAGGGTGAATCCGTTGTTGTATATCAGATAATATTAAATTTTAAACAATAAATAACAAGAGCAAACATATGATACTCTTGTTATTTTTAAATTGATCTTATTTATATGGTTGCGAGTTGACAAAAGTCGATTTTTTGCATATAGTTCGTGAATTATGGAAACAATTATCAATGAATTACCAGGCTCAAAAGTAGAGTTAAAATTTACGGTTAGCATAGAAGAGGCTCAGCCTTATTTGGATAAAGCTGTAGAGGATTTGGGCTCACAAAAAGCAATACCAGGTTTTAGACCCGGTAAGGCTCCTTATGAAGAAATAAAAAAGGTATTGGGCGAAATGACTATTTGGCAACATGCTTTGGAGCGTATTGTGCGAGCTAAGTATGTGAGTACTGTATTAGAAAAGAAGTTAGATACAATTGGTTCACCGGAGGTTGCAGTTGATCAATTGACACCAGGTCAAGAAATTAAGTTTACTTGTACAGCAAGTGTAATGCCTAAAATTACCAACGCTGAAGAGTTAAAAGAGGCTTTTGTTGAGATGAACGTAAAAGATGTAAAAGATAGTGACATTGAAGGAGCGATCGAAGAATTACGAAAGATGCGTAGGCAAGAGGTAGCTTCTGATCAGCCAGCGGATAAAGATGGAATGGTTTTGGTTGATTTGGAGATGAAAAAAGATGGTGTATTGTTAGAGGGCGGTCAAGCGAAAGACTATAAAATATATTTAAATGAGGGTCATTATGTTCCAAAGTTGACCGAGCAGTTGGTAGGCTCAAAAAAAGGTGAACAAAAATCATTTAAATTACCTTTTCCGGAAGATCATTTTCAAAAAATTTATGCGGGCAAAGATATTGATTTTGATGTGAATGTAAAAGAAGTTTATGGTATTAAGTTGCCTGAAGTGAATGATGAGTTTACTAAAACTTTAGGAGTGGAGAGTGTTCAAGCGTTGAAAGATTTGCTTTTAAAAAATATAACACAAGAGAATGAGAGAAAAGCGTTAGAAATTGCGGAGATTGAGCTTTTAGAAACTTTGGTTGATAAGAGCAGATTTACAGAAGTGCCAGAAATATTAATCAAGGAAGAGATTCGCCGTATGTATTCTGAATTACAGAATGATATAGAGCGTCAGGGCGGCAGGATGGAAGATTATCTTTCTAGTATTAAAAAGACTGCTGATGAATTGCGTTTGGATATGGTTCCTCAAGCTATTAAGCGAGTTCAAACAGCTGTTTATATTAAGCACATAGCAACAGAAAATAAGATTGATGTAACGGACGCTGAGATTGATCAAGAAATCGATAGATTATTGAATATTGCACCCGATAAAGAATCAAAAGAGCGTTTGGCTTCTCCGGAATATCGTGACTATGTTTATGCAATGATGCGTAATCGTAAGACTTTGGAGTTTTTAAAGGATAAGGGCATTAAAAATTATAAAGAAGCGTTAGAAAAGTTTGCCAAAGAAGAAGCTGAGAGAGTGGCGCAGCGTGCGGATCAACAGGGTGGACATGTTCACGGACCTGATTGCCAACATTAGATTTAGATGTAAAAAAGTTTGCAATATAAACAGCCCCTTGATGGGGTTGTTTGTTATCTATAAGGATTGGGTTTGTCGGGGAATTGATGCTCATCTAATAAGCGGACGTTTTCGGTTAGGTGATTGATTGTAAACTGGATTATACGCTGAACTTCTTTGTGCGGGATTATGGTATCGTTTGGATAAGGGCCTAAATTAAAGGGAGCTAAATGTCTGGGAAATTTTTTTTTGAATATTTTTGTAGAGTAGGCGTTATTCCAAAGCATTTCCAAATCTGCTACGTATTTTTCTAAATCAATTGTTGTGGGATCGGGGAATCTTTGAATACTGTTTGATGATATAAATTTGGATGATTCCAATGCATTTAGAAAGACGGAGTCACTTGTGAGATTATTAAAAAAGTTCGACCAGGCTACATACCACATTGTTTGTTCGTGGTTTTCAACGTGCAGACCATCTTTTTCTATGCCTTTGGTTTCTTTGTCATTGATTTCGTTTATCTCTAACAGCGGTTTACCGTGATTAGTAATGATAAAACTTAAATATCTGGAATTATCAGCCAATGTAACTCTATAACTTATACAGGATGCTATGTATTTCCCGCCGGATTTGTTTGGAGCAATGATTTGAATATTGAATTTAGTTTTTTTACCATCACTTGTCTCGTTTGTTTCTTCTATAAATTTTGACCCATCTTTTCCGTAGTCACGATAGGAGATAGCCCTTTTGGGGTTGTTTGCCTCAGGATTACATATAAAGTCTTCTCTTGTTGTGGTTGAG
>JAHJSR010000103.1 GCA_018830085.1 Patescibacteria group bacterium | reverse complement strand
GCTGAGCTTCTGTTTTGGGATAGTCAATCGGCGGACCGGTTGGACTAAAACGCTCTGCTAATGACGGAGGCCAATTTCTACTCCAAGCATCAACCATGGGGCGGTTTTCATCCAATCGTCGCATGTCGTCTGCCTCAAATGGCAATGATTGCGTACGAGAATCCTCGATACGGAGTTTGTAACTATCCGTTAGAGATGAATAATAAACCATGCGAGTAAAACCACGCTCCAGCCATGGAGAAATACTTTCGCCGGGTCTATTTTTGATAACGCAAGCTGGTTGGTCGGGTCGTGGTGCATCCTGGGAAATTTTTACATGTTCTACAAATTGCCTTGAACCTCCTGTTTTTTGCGCTTTATCATTATCAAATTGTTGCTCATCACTTTCGGGAAGATACAATCCCTCCGGAAGATGTTGCCAACGCAACTTAAATTGTTCACTAGGCGACTCGTAAAACGAAGACTTGGTTTCCGTGCCACCTATACCAGGTGCATTAGCCATAAAGCGGCTGCAAGCTTGAGTAGAGAGAGCCATGGCTGCCATGACGAGATATTTACCATAAACACCTAAAGGGCGCTTTTCTACCGAGCTATAAAAATTCTTGACACGATCTTGTATGCCTGACTTTTGAGCGAATGGATTTTCAATTACATGCTTCATGATAAACCAATTATACCATGAAGCCACCAAACCCCGATAAATCTACTATTTATGATTCTTTGTTGGAATGCCTATCTATAATCAAAGTCAAAAATTCGGCAACAACTTTAGGACTAATATTTTTAGGGTAATTACCGTCCATTATTTGTTTATCTAAACCCGTAAGGGTATCCATTAGCCACATGCCACCAGGTAGATTGTGTTTTTTGGCAAATGAATCTCTTTCTGCTTGAATAATTTGCGCTACCAAATCATCACCTTTTAATTTATAAAAATTTACAAAAAGATCGCTGACAATTTTAGCTGAATTTTTATCCCAGGTATTGCCGAGTTCGTGTTCTGGATTGAGTTCATCTTCCTCATCTTCAACACCTGAGGCAAAGCCAACGTTCCATTCTTTATTCTCACTCATATAAAAACTAATTAATATTTGGATTATCTTTTTTGTATTTGGTTATTGATGATTTGAATAATTCTTCAAGCTCTTTTGGACTAAAAAAACTTGACGGCAAGCGTCCGGCCTCCAAATCATCCCTCATTTTTAGATATTCGTTGATAACCGTCATTTTATCAACTCCTCTTCTTTTAATCATCTCCGACATGTCGGCAAAAAGATGAGGCACATGCCTTTTATTAGCTAGCTGTGAACTGATTTTATCCAACTCTTTTTTTAACTTAAGAATTTTCTTAACATTAGTTTTATTCCAAGCACCATGCTCAGGCTCATCCTCAATGCCGGAGGCAAAGCCTAGATTCCATGACTCAGGTTGATTCATCATACAACGAAGTTCAAAATTTTACCTTTAATGTAAATCTCTTTTTTAGGCTCTTTATTCTCAAGATATTTTACCACTTTACCATCCTGCTTTGCCATTGCAATAATTTCTTTTTCCGAGATCTCAGTAGGGACCAAAAGCTGTGCTCTGACTTTGCCGTTAATCTGCACAGCGACCGTAACCGTTTCTTCGATAAGTTTAGATTCATCATATACAGGCCAACTAGATATATGTATAGACTCTTTATAGCCTAATTTTTGCCAAACCTCCTCAGTAAGATGTGGTGCAAACGGCGAAAGAATCTTGACATAGGATTCAAAGTCATTTCTGTTTATATGATCAGCTTTTTGTAACTCATTAGTTAAAATCATGAGCTGTGAAATAGCTGTATTGAAGTGGAGATTCTCTATATCATCGCCAACTTTTTTGATAGCTTTGTGCAAAGTAGATTCATAACTGTTATCAGACTCAGTATCAGGGGTTGGTTGATTGTTTGCAATATGACCATCCGCAAGACTCCAGACTTTATCCAAAAAGCGTTTAACCCCTTGAATTCCATTTGTATCCCATGGCGCATCCATATCATAAGGTCCCATAAACATTTCATAACAACGGAATACATCGGCACCAAACTTTTCTACAACATCATCAGGATTAATAACATTGCCTTTTGATTTTGACATCTTAACCCCACCCTCGCCCAAAATCATGGCATGCGATCTGCGACTGCCATACGGTTCTACCCCGCATGACTCAGGAATGTGACCTAAATCAAACAGAACCTTATACCAAAAGCGAGAGTATAAAAGATGCAATGTAGTATGTTCCATGCCGCCGTTATACAAATCAACAGGCATCCAGTAACGGAGCGCTCTATCTGATGCAAATTCTTCTTTGTTGTTTGGATCGCAGTAGCGAAGAAAATACCAAGATGAACCGGCCCAGTTTGGCATGGTATCTGTTTCACGTTCAGCGTCAATTCCACAAATTGGACAAGTTGTTTTAACCCAATCCTTCATTACAGCCAGAGGAGATTCGCCGGTATCGGTTGGTTCATATTTTTCTACTTCCGGAAGAAGCACAGGAAGCTCGGAATCTTGAACAGCAACCCAGCCGCAATGCTCACAATGTACCATTGGGATTGGCTCTCCCCAATATCGTTGACGAGAAAAAACCCAATCACGAAGTTTAAAATTAACTTCGGATTTTCCATGTTTATTTTTTTCCAACCAATCGATAATCTTTTTTGTTGCCTTTGTAGTTTCCAAACCATCAAGAAAATCAGAGTTGATAGCTGTGCCATGACCAGCGAAACAATCAGGCTCAACTTTTATTGGTTCGAGTTCTCCTTTTGTAAGAAGGGACTGCGATGCAACACGATCAAGTGCCGGAGGTTGTATAACTTTAATAATCGTTAAATCAAATTTTTTAGCGAATTCAAAATCACGTTCATCGTGAGCAGGAACCGCCATGATGGCGCCGGTTCCGTAACCGGCAAGAACATAGTCGGCAATCCAGACAGGAATTTCTTTACCGTTTGCAGGATTGATAGCAACAATGCCTTTTAGCTCGACTCCGGTTTTTTCTTTATTCTCTTGTCTCTCTATGTCGGATTTCTTTCTGGTTGTTTCTTGGTATTTTTGAACATCTTTTGCATTTTCGATCAGCTTTTCATCTATCCATTGTGATACCAGTTGATGCTCGGGTGACAAAACAAGATAAGTAGCACCAAAAATTGTATCAGGACGAGTTGTGAAGACACGGATGGTTCCCCCTGAAATTGTCCCTTTGTCAAAAGGATTTTTTGGTTGAACTATAAAATCTATGGACGCGCCTTCCGAACGACCAATCCAATTTATTTGTTGAGTACGGATCTTATCCAAATAATCAACTCCGTCCAATTCTTTGATCAAACGATCTGCGTATTTGGTTATTCGTAACATCCATTGATATTTTTCTCGTTTTTCCACCACGCCTCCACAACGCTCACAAACGCCGCCTTGAGCCTCTTCGTTTGCTAATCCGATTTTACATTTTGGACACCAATTAATTGTGGTCTTTTGTTTAAAAGCCATGCGCTTGCTATCACGAAAGTTTTTTACGGCTTCATCACCCTGTTCTTCTACATCATTAGGAATGTGCAACTCATTTATTGGTTTAGCTTTTTGAGCAGCTTCATCAAACCAAGATTCATAAAACTGAATAAACATCCACTGCGTCCACTTATAGTATGCCGGGTCGGTAGTGTTTATTTCTCTACTCCAATCAAAGCCCGTTCCAAGGGATTGTATCTGGCGTTTGAATGTAGCAACATTTTTTTCTGTAACAATTGCGGGGTGAACCTTCTTTTTGATTGCGAAATTTTCTGCAGGTAGACCAAAAGCGTCCCAACCCATTGGGTACATGACATTAAAACCATTCATGCGTTTTTTACGCGTGATGATATCGATTGCCGTATATGAACGCGGATGGCCAACGTGTAGACCCTCGCCTGACGGATAGGGAAATTCAACAAGACCATAATATTTTTTAAGGTCTGTGTCCCCCGGTTGCTTAGCATGGTAGACGCCGTTAGCTTCCCACCATTTTTGCCACTTACTTTCTATGTCTTTGAATGGATATGTTTTCGCCATAACTCAGACAAATTATCATGCGCAAACAGGATTGTAAATCACTACAAAAATGCCTGCTTTTTATTTATGAATCAGAAAACCCCGGATAAACCGGGGTTTGTTTTTCTGTAATGGTCTTAGCGTTCCTGCATTGGACGAGCTTTATTGACAACGATTTGACGGCCACCCATTTCGGTTTGGTCAAACATTTCAATAGCCTTGTCTGCGGCTGCGTCATCTGTCATTTCGACAAATGCGAAACCACGTGGGCGTTGTGTTTCACGGTCTTTAGGGATAAAGACGGAAACAACTTCACCTGCTTCGGCAAAATGCTGTTCAAGCTCTTCTTCCGTTGTGCGGAAAGGAATGCCACCAACAAATAATTTTGTAGGCATGCGTGCTTATATCAGTGAATTAACGGGATACCGATGCGCATGACCTCACTCCTTCGACCCTTATGTGCGCCTAGGGCGCATAAGGATGGCATTCGCACGAACTATCCGCATGGATAATAGCATAGAAAGCGCTTTTTGGCAAGACCGTATGGGCAAATAAGTACTTTTTTGATATCTTAATTGACGAATATGAACAAAATCATTTTACCTGTATTTTTTCTAATATTACTAGGAGTCGGTTGCGAACAAGCCAAAACCCCAGCAAATATCATTAATGAGACTTCGGCAATAGTTCCCCTGTCGGAAGCTGCGGCCGCACCAGATGAGCCATTAAAGAAAGGAATCGCCGCAATGCCATGTTTGCAATTTACGGATAATCAAGGGTTTTTAAGATGGCTAGATGCTTATAGGTTGGGCGAAAATCTGGACGCAATAAGCATGGCAAAATCCATCAACCTTCCGGAGCAACCAAGCACAGCCTTTATTGAAGCGTTAAAAATGTCTCATCCTAATGATGTTATTCAAACTCAAATCTGTGTCATACACAAAGATTTAGGCTTAATAACTTGGAACAGCGACTTTGCAAATACAACAAACGTATATACATATTATGATGGGGGTGATGCAAAAATCAGTTTAGACAGACCCAGCGGACAGGATGGTGCGTATTGCCTACCAAACAAAATTACTGACAATGAAATGATTTATAAATGTGGCAAAGGCCCAGGGGCTTGGAAGCAAGTACATGTAAATAGAAAGACCGGAGAGATGCGCGCTGTACTTTGTGAAACCGAAAAGGATGGTCAAGCGGTTGATACTTGGGAGGGTTGTCTGGGAAATTAGATTGGAAGTTATTTATTGATTTCAGTCACTGACACATCCACACCTTCTGTCTTTCTAAAACCGATCCTATCCGGTGCGTAATCAGCAGATAGGCCAAGCATAGAAGCATATATAATAGATTCTTCACCGTGACGGTCGCGAATAGAATCGATGGCTTTTGTCGTGGCTTGATGTTTTGATACCCCCTTCTCCCCCTTTATCCAAAGGGGGCTTTCGTATGGTAGATGAAGCTGATGCAGTGGCGGAATAAGATCGACCAAGGTAATGGCTAAAAATGTAACTTGTTCATCATGCCACATGTCGGACAGGGTTTGGCAGGCAGCATGAACCAAGGTAAAAGGATCGTTGGCAGGGTCGACAAACTTAACCGTTATCACTCGTCCTACGTCCCACGTCCTACGTCCCACGTCATCACCAAAACTGGCTTGGATTGTCATGGCACGGGCGTAGTAACCAAAGGAACGGAGACGGCGACCGGCACGCTCGGTTAGGCGAATTAAGATGGGGAGGATTAGATTTTGTTCATTGGCACGTTTGGGAACGCAGAAAGAGTGGCCGATGGACTTGGGAACATCGTCGCTCGTCACAATCGTCCCACGTCCCACGTCGCTTGCTGGAGGAGATTGTTCGAAGCGGTCAACCTCGCGACCGTGGAGGCGCTCATGCCAGTAGTAGCCGGCGACACCTAGAGCGCGGATAAGGTTACCGACTGGATAATTTTTTAGGTCCAAGAGCGTGTAAATACCAAGTTTATTTAAACGACGTCGAATGCGTTTGCCAATACCGCAAGCATCTTCGAGCTCACGCGTGGCAAGCATTTCATCGAGATTTTCTTGATTGATGATGGTAAGACCATTAGGTTTTTGAACTTCGGAAGCCAGTTTTGATAAAAATTTACTAGGAGCAATACCAACAGAGCATTGTAACCACTCACCTACTTCGGATTGAATACGCATACGAGCACGACACAGCGCCCAAGCAGCCTCGGCCTCATCGCGGTACCAACCAGTAAGATCTAAAAAGACTTCGTCGATTGAGTAATGTTCAACCTTGTCTGTAATTTGATGAAAAAGAGAAAAAACGCGAGAGCTAACCGCGCGGTATTTGGCGGGATCATTTTGAATAAACTTCATCTGCGGACAAATAGTTTTAGCAACCTGCATACTCATACCAACTTTAACACCGCATTGCTTTGCCTCTATTGAGGCGGCAATAACACAGCCAGCTTTGTGTAGATAAGCACACACGCCCAAAGGCCGACCGCGCAAATGAGGATTAGCTTGTTGCTCTACGCTGGCGAAGTAGGAGTTCATGTCAACATGAGCGAATAACTTTCGTCGCTCGTCTCGCGTCCCACGTCCTACGTTAAGTTGTTGAGTTATTGATGGCATAAATTTGAAGAGCTTTAAAATTCGGCATTTATAAATGCCAAGATTCTTCTGGGATAAAAACTATATTTAATCTTTTAGTAATTGCAACGCTTCCAATGCGCACATTCTAACGTTTGGCCACATCTCCTTTGACTGAACCTCCTCCATGGTGAGCCACATAAACCTTTTTACATCAGCATCTTCAGGAAGAATATTATCCGTAAAAGCTTTTGCGTAGTAAATAAAATCCATATGCTGATGAGACGAACTGATATCTTCGAGTAAAAAATGCATAGGTACTTGCAACTGCACAACGTCATCCAAGTGTTTTAATACCCTTGATTGATATAACTCAACATGCAAACCCGTCTCTTCTTGAACTTCTCTAAGAGCGGCTTGCTCTGGTAACTCATTATCATCAATATGACCACCTACGGGCAATAATATATCCAAATTCTTATGAGTATGCAGGAGCACTTTGTTGTCGTTTACAACAAATGCTGTTGCTGTAAAATGTCTCGTTATTCCCATATTTACATGTTACATACTTAAAGTATCGCCATTTCCTCCAATTCCCACTTAAGAGTTTCTGTATAAAAACGAAGACGAAAAGCGTTGGCCTTATCGGTTACCGAATAGATGTACATTTTGTTACGACCTTTGCGCTCGGTATGAACAAGATTAACCCTATCAACTTTATAATACCTACCACCCCACTTAAACATCACGGGCTCGGCGCCTGTTTCCTTAAACGCCATAATGACGTTGATGGGTTCGTTTACGGATTGGTACATATTATTTGTCTGAACCTTGATTAACTCTTTTGTCTTGAACCACGATTCACCTGATTAATGGATTATCTTGATTATTATCTCAATTATACTGTTTTTCTGTGTATTCTTTTGAATTCAAGGCTTCTAGATCCAAAATTAATCAATAAACCAATATCTTTACTATATGCTTCCAAATAATTAAGGGCCTGCGCCAAATGAATATCTTCCAAACAAATGACAGCTTTCAGCTCAACCATTATTTGATTTTCTACAAAGAAATCCATCCTTCTGGAGCCAACTTCGTGATTTTTATAAAATAAAGGAACTTCTTTTTCTCTCTCAAAATTTATATCTTTTAATGTCATCTCTATTTCCAAAGCCCTTTGATAAACAACTTCTTGAAACCCATTTCCCAGCTCACGATGTACAGCCATAGCGCAACCAATGATCTTTCGGGTTAAGTCTTCGTGTTGCATATGAGGCTATATAGATAATAATCGTGTGAATCCTGCAATCCTATGAATCGCGGTTTAGATGATGAGGATTTTCTTTTGGATAACAACATTTCACCGCATCCAGATAATCAATTCCGCAAAAGTATTTGCAAATCGACTTACTTCTTATTGCGCAACGATGCTCATTGGTTTTTTCTGTAACATTCCATGGACATTTTGATTGCTCCCAACTTATCTCGTCTGATGGTGTGGTTAAATCAATATCCATATTCGCACCTGATAATTTTTTAATAACATCTTTCTGTTTCATAAAAGTATAAAAAATAATCGTGTTAATCGTTTAATCCTACGAATCAAGGTTCAGACAGTTAGCCAAACTTCCTTATCACAGCTTTGACCGTTCCTTGAATAACCGGGTCATAACAATATATTGGTTTCATGGTGGAGTTGGCGGGCTGGAGACGGATGCGATCGCGCTCGCGGTAGAAACGCTTTAGAGTTGCGTAGGCATTGTCGAGCAATGCAACGACGACATCGCCGTTTTTTGGTGAGGGGTTACGCTCGACAACTACGTAGTCGCCATCGTAGATGCCATCTTCAATCATGGATTGACCCTTAACGCGGAGCACGAATGAATTGGCCGAATTAGGAGCGAGGTCAACGGGGATGGCAATTGTTTCTTTTTCCTCGATAGCTTCTATTGGTTCGCCGGCGGTTATGAGACCGGCCAAAGGAAGCATGATACTCCTGCCCCAGCGCACGGCTTTGTCGGTTGGCTCGAGCTCGCGAGCAGCGCCTCCGGCTTTTAGAAATCCACGTGAGCGTAAAGCTTGAATATGAACGTGTACCGTGGATGGGGAGGCGAGATTAAGACCGTCCGCGATCTCGCGAAACGAGGGCGCATAACCACGATCATTGATAAAGTCGATGATGAAATCAAGGACTTCTTTTTGTTTGGGGGTGAGAGGTTGGAGCATATTGTTTACATTACAAATCTGCGCGAATTACGAATTAGTGATTTAGATAATTAAGTTACTTAGTTTTTTAATTTAGGAGTCTGCGCGAATTACGAATTGGCTCCAAATTATGCTGAGGTATAGTTTGAAAAAAACAACCAATAGATGCTCTGCATCATCACAAACTGAATAACAGATTCGTAATTCGCGCAGATTCGTAATTCGTACCGTTAGTTTGATTATAGAACAAAAGTAGAACACTTGTCGAGGATAAGATATTGGCTTAACAAAGAGTAAAGAATAAATCTTTCCACATCCCCTGTTCCAATGTTGTTCGAATATTGTCTTGAACCATGATTCACTTGATTATCGGATTAACTCGATTATTAATCATAACTATTGAAAATCATAGAGAGAACTACCGTGGAAATCGAAACCATCTTATAAATCAGGCTCGAATAATTAACTCTTGCAACAGCTTGCACCTGGGCTTAAGATAAATACTCAATCCAATTAATGAAAAATTATATGAAAGAAGATGCACTAAAATATCACGCAGAGGGTAAACCCGGAAAAATTGAAATTTCGGTAACAAAACCCTGCGCAACTGCCGAGGAATTATCACTCGCCTATTCGCCCGGCGTGGCTTATCCATGCTTGGAGATCAAAGATAATCCGGAAGATGTTTACAAATATACAGCCAAAGGAAATTTGGTTGGTGTAATTAGCAATGGCACTGCTGTGTTGGGTTTGGGAAATATTGGCGCGCTGGCAGGCAAGCCGGTCATGGAAGGTAAAGGAGTTCTATTTAAAAAGTTTGCCAATATTGATGTGTTTGATATCGAAATTGATGAGCAGGACGCGGATAAATTTATTGAGACAGTTGCAAGGTTAGAGCCGACTTTTGGTGGAATTAATTTGGAAGATATCAAAGCGCCCGAGTGTTTTGTAATTGAGAAAGCTTTGAAGGAGAAGATGAACATCCCGGTGTTTCATGATGATCAGCATGGCACAGCAATTATTGTTTCTGCCGGTTTAAAGAATGCCTTGGAAATCGTGGATAAAAAAATTGATGGCGTAAAAGTTGTGGTAAATGGTGCGGGCGCGGCGGCAATAGCTATCTCGCATTTGTTGATTGATGTGGGAGTGAGAAAAGAAAACGTCTTTATGCTGGATAGCAAAGGTTTGATTGTGAGTTCACGCGAGGATTTGAATGAGTACAAAAAGTTTTTTGCGCAAGATGCTGAAGCATCGGGGCTTAAGGAGGTAATGGCTGGTGCGGATGTTTTTGTGGGAGTTTCGGTTGGAAATCTGTTGAATAAAGAGATGGTTCAATCGATGAATGACAAGCCGATTATTTTTGGGCTTGCCAACCCAACTCCGGAGATAGATCCAAAACTTGCGCGCGAGGCATCGCCCGGTGCGATTATTGCTACGGGCAGGAGCGATTATGCTAATCAAGTAAACAATGTTTTGGGATTCCCCTACATTTTTAGAGCGGCGCTTGATGTGCGTGCTACGGAAATTAATAAAGAGATGAAGCTGGCTGCCGTTGAGGCGTTGGCAAAGCTGGCGCATGAGCCGGTTCCAGAGAGTGTAGCTAAAGCTTATGGACAAGAATTTACTTTTGGTCCGGAATATATAATTCCCAAACCGTTTGATCCGCGACTTTTGCAAAGTGTTGTGCCAATGATTGCTCAGGCGGCTATGGATACAGGTGTTGCGCGGGAGATGATAGATGATATGGAGGCGTATAAAAAAGAACTTGGCGAACTTATTAAATAAATAAAATTACGATTTTTAAAAAGCCTCGTGCGTTTGTGCGGGGCTTTTTGATTTTATTACTATCCGCCTGCGGCGCGCCTTACTTTTGGCAACAAAAGTAAGCAAAACTATTGGGAAAAATATGCTATCTCATTTCATAGGCAGCTTTCGCGCTCTTCGCTCTTATTGTTTTACAAGCATACAAACACAGGTTATGATGATTATAGTTTGTGCAGATTTAATCTTAAAATTTAAACAAGTATGAAAAAATACATGCCCGGATTTGTACCGGTTAATTACAACAAAGCTGGTAAAATCTTATTGGTCATTGGTTTGATTTGCTCTGCACTTGGGTTAACAGCCCATCTCGCTGATTGGTTCAATTTATCTATTTATGTTCTTTATTTGGGAATAGGTTTGATTTTAGTTGGTCTTTATTTGGTACTTTTTGTACCAAAGGAAAAAGAGTGATTAATTTATCATTACATACTTTTTAAAAAAGTTATATGAACAAACTATATCTAATACCACTAATCGCATTCGCTTTTATTTCCGCGGGTTGCTCGAGCGGTACCGTGGGCAAAATTACTCAACCTGACAAATATTTTGATCTGGATAATCCTACACAAGGTTGTACGATCAAAAAGACTTGTGGTGATTTGGTTAGTGTTGATTGTGGGATTGCTTCTGATGGGCCGTTTTATTATGTCGATAAAACGAACAATAAAATCATTAGTAATTGT
>JAHJSR010000102.1 GCA_018830085.1 Patescibacteria group bacterium | reverse complement strand
TTTGAATCCTGGAAGTCCTCAGCATTCTGAGCCGCTTCGGCGAGTTTGAAGGGTTCATTATCAAACACACAACCCAGTTCGCTGGCGAAAACCAGAACACCGATACCGGTCGCAAGGAGAAAATGCTGGATACGTTTCATGAGATACCTCCTCTGGGATATAAAAAGAGCGGTCGAGTAAGACTTCTCGATCGCCCTGCACCTAATATTTAGTATGAAGATTTTTAAAAAAATGTCAAGAGGATAACTGTTCGCTAAGTGAAAAAAATATAATTTTATCTTTCAGCCTTCTCTTTTGTGCCTAAATTATTTGGGAACAGAAATTTTACTACAATAAAACCCATGGCGATAATTTGTGCAAAATTCTCACCGATCACAACATATAAATAATATTGATAATCCAAAAAATTTAAAACATGAGAACCGATCAGTGCAGTCAAAATTACTTGGAACCCAATCATTACAGATATAAAAACAAGCAAGTAAAGCGACCAGCGCTCTCGCAAACCGTAATAGCGTTCGATGCCAGAAATGTGAGCTTCATGCTCACGTATAGCTAAGGCAACTTCTTCCTTTCTTTCGTCAAAAGAAAACTCTCCCTTGCTCTCTATTTGAGATCTTATATCAGCGACTGTAATTTCAGGCATACTTTTGTTGTGCTCCTCCTTTACCAAATTGAAGCTGTAATCTATATCCTAAAAAGTCAGCCGGCACACCAAATATTTTTTCTAAAAATTGCGTGTCTTGATCTTTATATTTTTCTAAAAGTATATCAGGAATAAGTAGCTGAGCGGCGAAATAATTAGCGTCCTCTTCTACCGGGCCCGTCATCTCACCAATGGGAGCACGACGCAGAACGTTGTAGGCTCCATCACCTGTAAGTTTTTCGCGATAAAGAATAAACCTGCCAAGTAGGTTTGCTATTGTAACCGCCTGCCTAACTTGACCATCTTTATCATTTACAAAAATCGTGTCCCCATCGATAAATCCCGCGATCTTGCCAGAATAGTCTTTAAAATCAGCTTCAATTAGTTCTAGACCGTAATTACTGGTTATTTCGTCGATTTCGATTGGTGGAGCTACAACAAAATTATCGGCAAGTATTCGCTCTACCTCTTGGATAATCCTCTCTTTAGTTGGTGCATCCATACACAAAAAACCTTAGCGAGAGTGTAATAAAAGAGCAAGTGTTGATTTTAAAAGTACAAAAAAACGACCAATAAGGCCGTTTTTAATAATGAGTTTTGAGTTACTCATCAGTTACCATGGCTGAAGCTTCGGATAAAAAGCCAATCTCATAATTTTTCATATAGCCCCTAGCTTTGTCGGAATGAGGAGTTCCAGAACCCATTGGACGAGTTTCAAATAATTCCGTTGCATCTTTACCGCAACCTTCCAAGATAGCTTCTCCACCCGGGTGCTTAGCATACTCTGTAACATCATAAACTATTTCATGAATCACAAACCAACAGTCTTCTTTGGTTGCATGCTGAGCGATATCTGCCATGGTGTAATAGTTGGCATTATCCATGGCCTGTTCTCCTCCAGCTTCATCAACAGTGGCTACTGTATCATTAACACTTGACTGAGTTGCTTGATCTTGTGTATTTTTGGCAGTATCGGTTGTATCTGTGCTTGGTTGTGTACAGCCGGCGCCAAACGAACCGACTAGTAACAATGCAGCCAACCCTAATGTAATATTTTTTATCATAGAAATTTAGTATATATACTAAGCGCGTAAACGCAAAATGCGTTTTCCACAGATAAAAAACCGCTCAGTAATTCTGAACGGCTAGATGTGCGAGGCCATCTCTTTGAGAGCCTCTTTGACTCCACGCCAATCGTTTTGCTCGGCGTAGTAGCGCACTTCTTGGAGTCGGCGCAAGGTACTGGCTTTTTTGGGACTACGCAGATCCTGATCGTTGATGCGCCCTAGTCGAGTCTCGAACGATTGATCTTCTTCATCCTCGCCACGGATGACAAAGGGCGGATTGGTAAAGATCATTTTTGCCAGCATACTGAACTCTTCGGGAGCCATTTCGAAGCTGATTCGGATCGGACCCTTCTTTTTTGTGCGACGACGGCGATTTTTTTCTTTTCGCTCAAGTCTGTGGACCAAAGCGGACAGCGGAAAAATGATTTGCATCTGCAAAGTATCCAGCGCAAACACCCAACGTGTGCCCTCACGCAGACGATCGACAATCGGATAAATAATATCCGGACCACGCTGCTTCTCCATGGCGTACAGAAGCTCCCGCAAATCGCGCTCGGTTTGTGCAGCCAAGCGCCTAAAGGGCCTGACTCTAATAGCAGATACTGTTAGGTACAAATCCTTGATCAGGCCATACTTAACACCGTGAGCTTGCCAGTTCGTCAGCTGCTTTTTGGCGCTAGTAGTGCATATTTCTTGCCAAATCTGATGATACAGTTCCACGTGCTCGTTAATGAGGCGGAGACAGCGAGCAGTCTTGTGATCCATATGCATCGAAAGCCATTGAATCGCGTCTTCACGTTTACGAAGCTCACTGCCGGCACCGTACATGGCATAACGCTGTGCACCAGGGTTGTGTCGACCCAGAGAATCAGTATCCATGATTCCGCGCCACATGTGAGCCTGAGCACGTCTTTTTTGTTCGTTGACCTTGTACTGGTATGAGCTAGCCAGATCTCCCATGCCAACTTTGACATCTTCCAAAACATGTGCGAAATGTGGCTCCAAAGAAAACAACAGTGTCACGTATTCATGAAGTGCTTGAATCGTTGCTTGAACCTCGGTTTCCTCGGTATCAGGTACACCTCCCTCAGCACCGTAGTTGGAAACTGCGTGACTGGATCCACGGAATACCTTATAGAGATCTGAGAAACTTGCGTGAGTGGTGCGACCCTCGGTGTCCTTAGCTTGTTGTTTGTTTGGCCTCAGGATAGATCCGGCCAGCAGAGTTTCTGACTTCTTTTTTTTGTTGGGTTCTGGATAGTGAAAACTAGCTTCACTCAAAAGCACCAGATCTCCCCAAGGGTAACGCCACATGTCGGCGACCAATTCGGCGCCGTCACGGAATACACGGTTAGATGCGATAAATTTTCCCAAAGAGCTTTGCATTGCTCCCTCCTTTTGGTTAGCAATTAGGCTATTAGTAGCATAGAAAGAATAAACTCGCAAGCCTCATACCCTGCAAATATTAACTCTATTATGCAAAAACTATAAAAAACCCTCGGACTAATTCCGAGGGTTTATAATTGGTTATTTTTTTAGTACCCTTTACCAATACACTGACTATTCGTTGGTTTGTAGTGAGCGTCAAACATTGGATCGGCTATTAATGAACCAGAATCGCCACTAATATGATTTTGCCAAGCAGTAAAACCGCCAGACCAATCCGAACGTCCATCTTCAAAGTTAGCTGACGTGCCGGATTGATAATAGCAATTGTTCTTCATGGTTGGATTTCCAGAGAGACCACTTAAACCACCAAGCTCATCCGCGTATCTTATACCAACCAGTGGAGCGCGAGTAATAGTTCCTTGAAAAACTATGTTGTCGTGAATATTTGGATTAATGTTAGCAGGGCGTCCAGCTTCTGGTTCCCAATCTTGGAAAGTAACCCCAAAATAGATTGGACTATGATAAATACTAGCCGAATTAACTATGGTGTTATTGTAGACCTGCGCATCTTTGGAAGCATAAAGAGCAATGCCAGCCCAACCCGTATTTTTGATCAGATTGTAACGGGCTATGCCACTGATGTTTTCATAATAATTGGGATTGGTCGCCAAATCAAAATACTCGGGACTTGTATCAAAACCCAAGATAATACCAGCACCCCCAGTATTTTCGATAAAGTTATGTTCAACTATTCCATCAGTTGCCCCGCCTTTTAGGTAAATGCCATTTGAGCATGTATTGTGAATATAGTTGTATGAAACAATATTACGATCACCATTAACATTATCGATTCCTTCGGCATTGCAGTCACCATTCATCTGACCTTGTGATGAGTTATAAATTTCGTTATGACGAATGATTACATCATCGGATTGTGGCTTGATTTTAACAACATCACGAAAAGAATCATGGAGCTTAGTATTTTCAATTAATATGTTTGAAGCACCGGAACGGTCAGCTTCTCCCCAATCCCATTGAGTTTCTGTTGAAACGGCATAAAATCCTCCTTTAACTTCCACGCATTTAAGGGATCCGCCATCTGATCCGACATAAAAATAAACTCCCGCATCTTCTTGATCGGAACTGCGATCGATAACCGCCCACTCACCTGGATAAGAAGTGATAGTAATGTTGGGCACACGAATACGAATTTCTTGTGGTTCGTTGTAAGTGCCTTGGCGTAAAACAATTGTGTCGCCGGCAACAGCATCCGCAACAGCTGCACGGACTGTTCCATAAGGGTGCGCCATGGAACCATCATTAGAATCATTGCCACTTAATGCTACATATTTTGCATTGGCAGGAATCTGAAAACTCTGGCACATAGCCATATCAACTCCCGCGCCAGAATTGCTAGAAGGTTGAGGGGGTTCTGGAGTTGGTGCTGTTGGTTGATTGACTACCACATGTATGGCCTCAGAGCCTGTCATCTCACCTTGATTATCAATGGCTACTGCTGATATGTGATATTCACCAGCACCAACATTTTGCCAGTCATAAGAATATGGAGCTGTGGTATCTTCGCCTATTTTTTGAGTACCTCTGTAAAAGTCTACACGAGAAATAGTACCATCCAAATCCGTTGCTTGAGCATTAATCATTATGCTGGCCGGTGAAGTATATTCTGCATCGTCTAATGGACTGGTAATCAATACCATCGGTGCTTGATTAGCTGACTCAACAAATAGATGTACAGCCTCAGAGCCTGTCATCTCACCTTGATTATCAATGGCTACTGCTGATATGTGATATTCACCAGCACCAACATTTTGCCAGT
>JAHJSR010000101.1 GCA_018830085.1 Patescibacteria group bacterium | reverse complement strand
TGGCGGTGGCAATATCAATCAATTTATTTGTAATGTCGATACCAACTGATTTTTTAGCACCCTTTTTTTGTAGATGATGACTGTCTTCGCCGCTCCCGCAACCTAAACTTAATACGGTTTTTCCTTTTAAAGAGGGCAATAAGGAATACATGGCCGGTTTTTCATACAAAGAGTGATAAATTGAATCATTTTTATCACGAACATGAGCTGCATATCCTGTCGCATTATTATTATACCAATGCACGGTTTTTTTATCGGTAGACATAAATATAGTATAGCAAAATCCCTCGAATAATCGAGGATTTTTTAATGGATGATTGTATTGAATAAGTAGCCGGTAAAGATGATGCCGATACTAACAATTGAAGCAAAGATTAGGATTAGTTTTGTTTTCATGATTTTTTTTAATATCATGAATTCTGGTAATGATAGAGCGGTGACGGCCATCATGAATGCGAGTGTAGTGCCCAAGGACACGCCTTTTTCTGTGAGAGCGGAAACTAAAGGAATAACTCCGGCAGCATTTGAGTAAAGTGGAATACCTATTAAAACAGCTAAAGGTACTGCGTACCATTTATCGGCTCCCGCGTATTGTGCTAAAAAGTCAGCAGGCACATAGCCGTGTATCCATGCTCCGATGCCTATGCCAATAATGATATAGGGCCAAACTTTTTTGAGGATATCTAGTGTATATTGTTTGGCGTAATCAATTCTTTGCTGGTTATTCATCTTTGGTAGTTCTATATCTTTTTTTGCTTTAATTTGAAATGCAAAAGACTCGACAAGATTTTCTATTTTCATTGCGCCTATGGCGATTCCGGATATGATCGCGATAATTAAACCACTAATAATATAAATAAGAGCGATTTTCCATCCAAAAAGTCCGTATAATAGAATTAATGCTACTTCGTTAATCATGGGAGAAGCAACTAAAAAAGAAAAAGTAGTCCCCAAAGGTACGCCCGCCTGTATAAAACCTAAAAATAATGGCACAGCTGAGCAGGAACAGAATGGGGTCATGATTCCAAGTAGAGCGGCTAGTGTATTACCAAGGTATTTGTTTTTTCTAGAAAGTATTGATCTTACTTTTTCCGGTGGAAGGTGAGTGCGGAGAAGTGAAATGGTAAAAATTATTACAGTCAGTAAGAAGAAAATTTTGATAGTGTCATATATAAAAAAATTTATTGCTTCTGCCAAAATCGAGTCTTGGTTGATAGTAAAAACGCCGTAGGTCAACCAGTTGGCAAATAATTTGATTGGATAAAAAATATCCATATTTAACAATTACCTCCACAGCAGCATCCGGTTGATTTGGAATCTTGTGAGTTTTGCTGGCCTGTGGCTAGTGCGTGTTTTATGGCATCCATATCGGGTACATAACCAACGATAACGATTTGATTATCTATGGTTAGCACCGGGCTTTGCATGACGCCAAGCTCCATTAATCGCTGAATGTCAGTGACATATTCAACTTTACTGTCAAAGCCAAGTTCTTTAGCTGCTTGTACAGTAAGTTCATGTAAGCGCTTGCAAGAAGAGCAACCAGAACCAAATACTTGAATTTTAGGATTATCGTTAGACATAGATATCAGAGATTGTAAAAAATAGTTTTTAATTAAGCCAACCTTATCAATAGCGATGTAATTGAACAAGAGAATTAGTTCTATAATGCATTTATTACATCAATAATTTCACTTGGGTTACTAATAATTTTATAAGGGTTGCCTTTTTGTAAGGTCCTTAATTCATGATAACCCCATGTAACAGCAATGCTTTGTACTCCACATTCTCTCGCTTCCTTGATATCACCCAGGGTATCTGTAATAAGAACCGTATTAGTTGGCAAAATGTCGTATCGACTAAGAACATCTTGAATTTTTTTTACCTTACTTTTTTCAATATCATTCCCAAGAATTTCTGTAAAATATTGACTTAAGTTGTGTAGTTTTAAATATTCAGAAATTGCAGAGCTGACAGTTGATGAAATAATAATTAAAGTATGATTTGTCGCTAATTTTTTTATAACTTTCGCTAAATCTAAATTTGGCTTACAAGGCATTAACTCCGAAGTGTACTGTCCAACAAAATCAAAAGGATTGGTGGATTTATTTACAGTCATTTTTTGTTTTGGTGTATTGTTAACGTTGCCTTCAAATCGAGCACGGTATTCTGTCTCGCTAAGATTATCTCGTGAATTGATAATTCGATAACAAAATTTATACGTATCTACAATAACGCCATCAAAATCAAAAAGTATTATTTTCATATAATATGATTATAATAAACAGATAATGTATAAATAGCAAAATCCCTCGATTTTTCGAGGGATGCTGCTGGGGTGGCCAACGGGAATTGAACCCGTATCAGAGGAACCACAATCCTCTGTGTTACCATTACACCATGGCCACCATGATTTGCATCAAATGAGTATGATTGTCCGGGAATTTGGTATACGTATTTATACAGGATTCTTTAAAATCTGACAAGGGATATTTGAGGCTCGGATCATTGCCATAAAGCTGATTATTTGATAACACTTATAGGTTCCTTGGCACTTTTAAAGCACGGAGGTGTGCTCATGGAGAGACTATGCGATATACTTCTCCATCAAGAGAGGTTAACACTGTATGCAATCGTGCTTGGCTTGGTGATATTGGTTGCAGGAAAAACTATACCTTATAAAATTTTGGCGAAGATTAGTAATTGGCCATTGTGCTCTCCGAATTGGATTACATTTTGGGGAGTGATTGTTTTTTACATTAGTGTAGTTTTTTACATTTTGCATTGGCTGTCTATGGGTTTTGTCTACGCTTTTATCTACTTGCCACTTGCTGTATTGTTTTTCTTCGTTAGTGAAGCTATGGATTGGTTAGATGGGCGAATGGCGAAAGCAAGGGAAAAATTTGCAATGCCGCGGTCTAAGATTAGCATTGATCGTGGAGAGTGGGGTGACCCAGCAGCGGACAAAGCTAAACATTTGCCGGCAGTTGCTGCTCTGGTAGTCGTGGGGGTTTTTACTCCCTACATTGCAATACCAGCTATTCTTGTCGATATTATCGGTACCTTTGTAAGGAAGCCGTTTACTCAAGAGCCTTTCACAAAATTCAATGTGTTCACCTGGATCAAAAATAATCTTCGACAGTCAAAAGCATCGAGGGTTGGTAAGGTGAAATCGTTTTTTTGGGTGGTTGCCATCATCGTGGCAGTTCCTTACCATCTTGGGTGGTTGGAACCTGGCTATTTTCCGAATGTGATTTTGGGGATAGCGTTGCCACTGGGAGTGCTTTCCGTTATTTCCAGGATAAAGATTAGCAGAGAAGTTGATCGTGCGGTTGATGATGTTCATGCTGTTTTTTAAGCCGGGAAAATTCTACTAAAATCCTCTCACAAGAGAGGTATTTTTGTTTGTGGTGAGGTTGGGTTAATTTTGAGCATGTAGTTAAGGGTTTATGATAGTCTAATTCTTTCTTTAATTGTTTTTTGAAAGTAAAATTTATTATTAGCGTATAAGTAGTCAAGAAATATTATGAAAAAAGAATTTTTGACAATTTTTGCTTTATTAAGCTTTTTTTTATTGCCTGGTTGTGGTACGTCTAATGCCAATAACGTCGATATGGCTGATAGACCAGCGGAAAATTTAATAGTTCAGAGACCGGAGAGGGATCCGGATATGATGGGTATGGTGAGTAACCTGGTTGGCAATCAAGCCACAATATTGTTGTTTAATGAAGAAGATATGCCGTTTGCGACCAGCACACGTTCTGCCCAAGGATCTAGCCAGGGCGGTCAAGATCAAGGTGCTGGGTTTAATCCATCGGCGGCTTTTGGCGCAACGGGTGGAGCTGTAGGAGCCGGTCGTGGAATGGGGGGAGGTTTTAGTGGCGCGGCTGGTGGACAGGGACCTGATGGACAGGCATTTGATCGTGATGCAATGTTAGCTGCACGTGATGAAATGATTAAAGAATTAAAAGCAAAGAGCATTGGTTCGGAAACTGTTACTATTCCTGTTGGCATACCGATTATAGGTGGTGGCAGATCAGGAGCTGATCAAGGTGGAGCTAGTCAGATATCTTTTTCAGAAATACAAAAAGATAGTTTGATAACGATTTGGCTGAATCAAGATATTACCGATAAAAATGTAGCAGAGTTTGTGAGTTTAATGGGTGGTGGTTTTGGTGGGAATAGGATGAGCGGAGGAATTAATACATCTCAGAATTAATATGTCAGAAACAACTTCAATTGTGGAGGAGAGTCAGAAATCAAAAACTATTGGAGGTATTTTTAAGCGTTTTACTTTAAAAAGAGGCATAGTAGCTTTGGTTATTATTGCGGTAGGAATTATTGGTGCGTGGTTTTTCTTTTTTAAGGATACAGAGAAAAATAACGTTGTTCAGGCTAAGCAAGAAACTTGGCAGATTAAAAGAGATGATGTACGTGTTGCTATTGAGGCTGATGGAAAGGTGGTAGCTGATGATATGGTGGCTTTGTCATACCCCATAACCGGAGTAACTATAGAAAATGTTTTTATTAAACAAGGTGATAATGTTAAAAAGGGTGATGCGTTGGCCAGTATGAATACGGCTACATATCAGTTTGATCTAAGAAGCGCTCAAACATCGTATGAGTCAGCATTGAATAATCTGCAATTAAAACAAATCGCTCCGGAGCAAGAACAGATTGATTCGGCTTTAACTGCAATTGAGCAGGCGCAAATTAGTTTAGATCAGCAGAAAATATCATATGAACAAACCAAGATGTCTGCAGAGCAAAATGTGAATAATGCAGTTAGATCTGTTGAAACTGCTAAAACTAATTTGTTGTTAAACAAGGATGCGGAGACGAGTCAGATTGTTGATAATGCCTATACGACTTTGTTTAATACTTTACAATCTATGCAAATCACGTTAAATAATTTATTAAATAAATCTGATGATGTTTTGGGCGTTGATGATTCGGCTGTAGCACAACAGTACAAAGGATATATTGGTGCATTGGATTCGACTGCAATTTTTACTGCTGAAATTTCTTACAAACAGGCAAAGATAGCCAAATTGGAATTTGATGCTTTGATGGATAGCTTAACATCATCAAGCGATCGCACTAATTTGGATTCCGCGATTGATAAGGCAGATGCAGTTCTTGAGGCCATGAGGATTAATTATTTGGATTTGCAAAGAGTTTTGGATTATTCCATAACGTCGTCTAGTTTTACTCAGAGTGCTTTGGACGGTTTAAAGTCAACGGTTAGTTCTAATCTTTCTTCGATTACCAGCAATAAATCTAACTTGTTTAATTCCAGGCAAAGTATTACTAATGCAAAAAATAGTTTGTCCAATCTTGAGTTGAATTATGAAAAAGTCGTAGAGGATTTGGATGTGGCTAAGGTCAAGGCGGAACAGGATTTGGCTAATGCGGAAGCATCTTTAAAAAATAGAGAGATATCTTTAAAGCAGGCACAATTATCATATGATACTTTGATGGAACCGCCGCGTGATATTGATTTGGTAAGTGCAAGAATTTCTGTAGAAAATGCAAAAATTGGTTTGGATAGAGTTTTGTATAACATAGACCAAGCGACATTGAGGTCACCAATTGATGGTGAAGTTGTTGAGCTGAACGGAAAGGCGGGAGATTTGGTTGCCAAAGACAACTCTCAAGCTTTTGTAAATATTTTAAACAAAGATACTTTGTTTATTGAGGTTAATATTGAAGAAGCTGACATAAATAAAATTTCAGTCGGGCAAAAAGCTTATATAACATTTGATGCTCTGGAAGATGTGGAATTGCAAGGTGAAGTAAGTTTTGTGTCTGTTATTTCCACACAAAGTCAGAATGGTATAACCAGTTATTTGGTTAGGGTTTTGTTGGATCAAGAGGGTACAGAAGGCATACGCGAAGGCATGACTGCGTTTGTGGAGTTTTCAGTAGCGGAAAGCAATGATGTACTTGTTGCTCCGGTAACCGCGGTAAAGAATGTTAGCGGCAAACCTTCTGTACAGCTTGAGAGCGGAGAATGGGTACCTGTTGTGACTGGTTTTACTGATGGGAAAATGGTTGAGATTATTAATGGCGTCAAAGTTGGAGATACGATTATTTACACACTATGAGTAATCAGCCGGCTATAGAGTTAAAGGGTGTAAAAAAGTCATACTTTTTATCAAATGGGGATGAGGTGCCGGTTTTAAAAGGTATTGATCTTAAAATTGAGGATGGTGAGTTTGTGGCTATTATGGGTTCTTCGGGTGGAGGCAAGTCAACGTTATTAAATATCATAGGTTGTTTACATGCCTTATCTGATGGCGAGTATTATTTTTTTGGTGAGGATATCGGAAAAGTTAGAGATGATTATACTTTAGCTTTTATTAGAAATAAAAAAATTGGTTTTATTTTTCAGCAATTTAATTTGTTTTCCAAATACACGGCATTAAAGAATGTTTCCATGCCTGCTTTATACGCCGGTCAGACTCGTCAAACAAGGTTGGAAAAAGCCAAGGGATTGCTAACGGATTTGGGATTGGGTGAGCGTATGCATCATCGGCCAACTGAATTATCAGGAGGACAACAACAAAGAGTTGCAATTGCTAGGTCGCTTATGAATGATCCCACTTTGCTTTTGGCTGATGAACCCACCGGTGCATTGGATACGCAATCTAGCAAAGATTTGATGCAGATATTTTTGGATTTAAAAAAGCAAGGCAGAACTATTGTTATGGTGACGCACGAAAACAATGTCGCTGCATATGCGGATAGGGTTATATATTTAAAAGATGGTGTGGTCGTTGATCATGATTACAAAGTATGATTTGGGATTTATATGTAATGGCGTTTGATGCGTTAAAATCAAATAAAGCCAGAACAGTTTTATCAATGTTGGGTGTTATTATTGGTGTATCAACAGTTATAGTTGTTTTTGGAATTGGTGAAGCTGCTAGAAACAGCATTGCGGATCAATATAAAAATTTAAATGTTACATCTTTGTTTGTTATGGGCTCTTTTGGAGGTCGAGGTCCGGGAACGTCTTCGTCCAAATTATCAGAGGATGACGTGGCGGCTATTTTACAGGGTAGTAACAAGGTTGCTCAGGCAACGGCTTTGCAACAGGGTAGTGGTAGTGTGTCTTATGGATCCACGGAAACCAGTTATAGTATTTATGGCTCTTCTGCGAGTTTACCAAGTATTTCCAATTTGACTTTGCAATCTGGTAGATTTTATACGGATGAAGAAAGTGCTTCCAGGTCAAAGGTGGTTGTATTGGGATATACGTCGGCCCAGGCTTTGTTTGGTGATAATGTGGAATCAGGGATTGGACAGATAATTTCCGTGGCAAATAAAAAAGTTGAAGTAGTTGGTATTTTATCAGAGAATGGTGCGAGTTTACCTATGCTATCATTTGATGAAGCGGTTTTTGCTCCTTATGAAACGGCTAAAAAATCTTTATTAGGATCGGGTGGTAGATTTAGTTTGCTGGTTTTAGCTGATTCTCCAGAAAATGTTGCTGGTGCCATGGAAGACATAACGACCATTTTACGTAAGCAACATAAATTAAAAGATACACAAGAAGATGATTTTAGAATTATGGATGCGGGGAGTATGGTTGGGGCAGCGCAAACTTCAGCGAATATTATGTCTTTGTTGTTGACCTCTGTTGCGGCGATTGTTTTGTTGGTTTCGGGTATCGGTATTATGAATGTTATGCTTGTGTCGGTTGCGGAACGTACTAAAGAGATTGGAATAGCAAAAGCAATTGGTGCAAAGCGAGCCAATATTATGTTTCAATTTTTGGCAGAGGCTGTGTCGTTATCAATGGTTGGCGGGATGTTGGGTATTGGACTTGCGGCAATAGCTGTTCCAGTGATATCCAACATGAAAATATTAACGGTTGTTTTATCTTTTACGGGATCGCTTATAGGTTTTGGTTTTTCGGTTTTTGTGGGAATCTTCTTTGGAATTTATCCGGCTTGGAAAGCCAGTAGGTTGGATCCGGTGGATGCGCTTAGGAGTGAATAACAAGATTATTTTTATGATGAGGGGTTGACAGAATTCAAATTTTGTAATCTAATTGATTTAGATCTTTTTACTTAGATTAGCGGTTGGTTTTTAGGCTAGAGGAAGGAGAGTAGCAATGAATAATCAGTCAAATAGCTCACCCGTTTGGTCAAGGCAGCATTCTAGGGACTTTAGTACTTTTAAGTACTGTTATCCCGTGGTTTCTCGGAGGCTGGGCGGGTTGTCTCTTGGTATCAATCTTTTGCAAGATAAGTACTGTAATTTTAATTGTCGGTACTGTGAAGTGAAACGTGATATTAATACTGAGTCGTCTTTGTTTGTGGATGTTTATGATATAGCTTTGGAGCTGGAAAAACTTTTTGCGATGTATAGATCCGGAGAGATTTGGGAGATATCACCTCTTGATATGGTTGAGAGTGAATACAGAAAGTTACGGTCAATCACTTTTAGTGGGGATGGTGAGCCAACTTCTTCGAGATATTTTCCTGAAGCCATGGAAATGGCGTTAAATTGTCGAGATTCTATAAGGGCTGTTTATAGTGATATTGATGTTGTTTTAATTACAAACGTTGGTTTGTTGCACAAGGAAAAGGTGAGAGGAGCTTTGAGAAATTTTTCAGGTAAAGGTCCTGTTGTTTGGGCGAAGTTGGATGCGGGAACTAGCAAGTATTTTCAAGATGTATGCGGTACGAAAGATACGATACAGCATATACTGGAAAATATTTTATTGATACCTGAGTCTTCAGAGCTTGTGATTCAAACTTGTTTTTCTTGTGTTGATGGTAAGCCTCCGTCCAGACAGGAGCTGTTGGCTTATATAGACAAGTTAAGATATTTGCGTAAAAAGGGCTCACATTTTAGCCGAGTGGATGTATATACTGTATCAAGATCAGCAGCTGATCCGGGTATTAGACCCTTGGATATTGGTTTTTTACAGGATGTGGCAGGTAGGATAAATCAGTTAGGAATGGCTGCAAGAGTGTACATTTAGTTTACGTTAACTCACTTGTTGAGTTTTTTTGTTGCTTTATATTAATATAGTAATTAAACTGTTGGTATATGAAAAATGAAGTTGTAATGTTTGGTTCGGGTTGCTTTTGGTGTAGTGAGGCTGTGTTTAAGCAGCTTAAAGGCATTCAGTCTGTCACCCCCGGATATGCGGGCGGAACTGTTGCAAATCCAAGTTATGAGCAAGTTTGCACCGGGGAAACCGGGCATGCCGAGGTTGTAAAAATTGAATATGATGAGGATGTTATAAAATTTGAAGATTTATTAACCGTGTTTTTTGCTACGCACGACCCAACCGCTTTAAATCGCCAAGGGCATGATATTGGCGAGCAATATCGCAGTGTGATTTTTTATACGGATGAGTCTCAGAGACAAGAGGCGGAGAGGTTTATTACAAAGCTGGAGAATGATAAATTATTTGATGGAAAGATTGTGACCGCGGTAGAGTTTCTGACTAATTTTTACGAGGCCGAAGATTATCATAAAGATTATTACTCCAAGAATCCGGATAAAGCATATTGTCAGGCGAATATTAACCCGAAGCTATCCAAATTACATGAGAGATTTGGGCAGTTAATTAGAAAATAAGAATCTGAGAAACTGAGTATTTATGAATCTGCGCTTAGGTTCTTAGATTCTTAGTAGCTTAGATACTCAAGTTATGAAAAATGATGAATTATCACCAGAACTCCACAAAGTAGCTCGTGAAGGTGGCACAGAAGCTCCGTTTAGCGGAGAGTATTGGAATAGTAAGGAGAAAGGAATGTATAAATGTGCGGTTTGTGGAGCTGAATTATTTAGTTCGGATACCAAGTTTGCTTCGGGGACGGGATGGCCTAGCTTTACTGAACCGGCGAATTTGGAGCATATAGAACTCAAAGAAGATAATAAGTTGGGAATGTCGCGGACTGAAGTAGTCTGCAAAAATTGCGGAGCGCATTTGGGTCACGTTTTTGATGATGGACCAAAGGACAAGGGAGGAAAAAGATATTGTATAAATTCGGTGTGTTTAAATTTAGAAAAAATTAATTAATTTTTAACTTTAATTTTTGTTTTTGGTTTGGGCGTGGTGTCTATTTATGATAAAATAACAAAAACAGTTTGTTATTTTTTTAAAATGATTTATTATGCCAAACTTTAAGCAATCTCTCTATTTGTTGGGAGGGTTTTTATTTAGTGTGATTATTGGAATTATTTCGACTTTTTTATTTGTTGTTAATATAACGATGGCTCAACCGGTTGCAACTGAAGATGATTTTAATCCGGTTATTTTATATAGTGCCTGGGTTGGTCAGGATCCTTGGGCACCTTGTCGAGAATGGGTTGATATAAGTAATTTTAATGATGTTGCTAAAGCGGATGCTGTTACGTGTGTGGAAAAGCGTGATGCAGCTTTAAAAGAAAGGCGTGATTATTATTTGGCACCGGATCAGGGATGGCATAAAGCTTCGGCTTGCTATAGCTCTTGTACGGATACTTGTTTTTCTGATGCGGCTGCTATTGGCATTATTGTGAATTGTAAAAATGGTTACACTCCATATCCAAAAAGTGATGTCGAGAGAACAATGATTTCTTGTAAAGCTGAATGCAGCAAAGTATCCAGTGAAGAGGAAAAAGCATTGCCCAGCCCAAATCAGGTTATTCGTGAATGCTGTGAAGCTATTGAAGTAAGTGATTCGCCGGAAGATTATTCATGTTTTGACGGAATAAAAAACGGGGATGAAATTGGTGTTGATTGCGGTGGATCGTGCGAGGAGCAATGTGAAGCCGAATATGATGTTTCCATAACTCCAAAAGAGGTGGAGATGGTGGCAGACGGAAAAACTTCGATAGAATTTTTAGTAAAAGTAACTCAGGATGGTAAGCCTGTCGCGGGTCAGGAAATAGGTTATCGCTTGCAAGATGAGAGAAATCAAATCGAGGATAACAGTGAAGGCAGGGTAATTGCATCAGCTGCAAAAACAGATGCTCGAGGAATGGTTAAATTGGTTTATACTACCATGGCGCAACCGCGTGATTTTGCGACTTCCACTTTGGTGTTGCAGGCGGTTAATTCACATGGCAATCCTCAAGCACGGATAACTTTGACTCCGGGTTTTAGTATTTTGTGCGGAAATTGGCAGTGTCAGACTGGGGAGACGCATGCAAATTGTCCTCAAGATTGCGCCGAGGAGTTAACTCGTCAACAAGCGTATGATTATTTGGTAAAAAAATATAATGAGATTCCATTAAATCCTTACGCAAGACAAGGTGTTTGGTGTGCAAGTTGTCCGACAAATAATCGGGTACTGAAAGCAATGGCTATTGAAACCATATCATCTGACGAAGCCAAGTTGGAATATGCAAAGAGATTGAAAGAAAAATATGAACCTTGGGTTTGCGGTTCTCAACAAACCAGAGTTATTAATATGTTGGACGGTTTACGGTTGAGTAAAGATGCGACAGAGCGTTCGATAATTGATAAATATTATGATTATGGTCCCGTGGAAGTGGTTGCGCCGTATGTTTTAAATACATTGGCCGGTCATCTTGCTGTTGCGGTTTATCCCAAAAATACATTTTGGCGCGACACGGCGCAGATATTTGATATTTGGATGAAAAATAATCATGGGATTTACGGTATAGAAGACTGGGAATTTATGACAGATGGCAGAGCGGGCGGTTTTCAGTGTGATCCGCCATTTTATCCTTTGTGCGGGGGTACTTATCAAAGGGTAAAAAGACCGGAATATAAGTTAACAACGAACGAACAACAGTTTTATAATAATTTGAGTCAAGAGATAAAGGATAAGATAAGTGCCAGTATTAATGAAAGAGCATATAGTGATGTTAGGGATGCGCAAAAGAAGTATTTGATTGAAAGGATGATGGAGTTTGATGCTAGGGATAAAGTAAGAGTCGTGGTTCAATGTCCATTTAACGTTATGGTGGTAAATAAGGAAACGGGTGATAGAGTTGGTTATGATGCGGAGGGTAATTTTATCTCTGAGGATGAAAGTGTCTATCCTGAGATAAGATCTTATAAGGATGATGAGGTTATTTCATATTTTATGCTGCCCAATGATGGTGATTATGAGGTTAGAGCGGCGGGTATTGATAATGGTAGTGCAACTGTAATGACTTCTTATCCAACAGAAGATGGCGAGTTTGAAATTTTTGAATATAATAATATTCAAGTAAAAAATAATTCGGATTTGGTTTTAGAACTTGATAAAGATACAAATAAAGCCCAGCTCTTAATAGATGGTAATGAGATAAAGCCCGAATTGTTAGATAAAGGAGTAAACAATGATGCTTTGGATTATCTCATCGATGTTTCGAGCGGTTTGTATCCGGAAGAAAACCAACCGGGTTTACAAGGTCAAGTTTTTGCAGAGGAGTATCCATCGCTTATGTTTGAACCAACTTTTGATGGGTGGTCGTTACTGTTATTGTTCTTAGCTCTACTTTCTTTGGTTGTAGCTGTTATTGTTGTGATAATTATGGCAAAAAGAGGCAAGTTAAAACTTGGTATATTGATAATGGTTTTATTAATATTGTTAGCGATCTTTTTTGTGGGTTATACGATTGGCAGGTATATGCAGGAGACGGAAATTGGAAATGATTATAGGTATAATAATTATAATGAGAAACAGTTAACGGATTCATCCGATATTAATACTTCTGTATTATCAGATGAGATTGGGGATTCGGCGGCTTCATTGGAATATAAGAATGATGAGTATGGGTATAAATTAACCATGACTCCGAGTTGGAGCGGCTATACGGCAGAAACTTTACCGATAGATGGAGAGAATGCGGTTGCGGTCACTCAATTTTATTTACCAACGCAAGAAATTTCTGAATACTCGGATAAAATCGGTTGGTTTAAGATGATGATTATAAATGTTTATCCAATAAATTTTTGGAAAATGGATAGAGCTGCTTGTGAAGAGATTGATTTGTGTTGGGATGAGGAAATAGGACGTGATGCGGAGTATGTTTATGCTTGGAGTTATTTTAATGGCATACAGCCTAGTGATATTGATGAACAGGCGATAGTTGATATGCGGGGGATAGTAGATAGTTTTGTGCCGTCGAGTCAGCCAAAGCAAAGAGCGTGGGATGTTAGTACGGAAATGAGTTTATATAAAAACTGTAAGTATGGTTATCAATTAAGTTATCCATCTGATTGGTTGAGAGTTACAACCGATCAATCTGCCGATGATGCAATTTTTAGCGGTGACAATTTAAGCATCTCTGTACATGCTGTAGATTATGGGATGACGTTGGATGAATTTGTTGCTGATCGAACTGCGGCTTGGAAGCAGGAGCCGGTGAGTTCACGTGATCAAGAAAGAGATGGTAAGCGATTAGTTGCAAGAGAGTATAATAATCCAGATGTTGTTTATGTTTTTTGGCAGGAAGGAGATTCTAATTTAGAGTTAGCAATAGCCGGCAATCATTTGGATGAGTTTATTAATGGGGTAGGATTTTTTAGTGATTTTAATCATAATTTGGATAATTTTAGGGTTTGTAATTAATTATGACCGGTAAAACACATTTTGTGGTGGGAGCAAATACTGCATGGATAGCGTATTTATTGTTGCCACAAGATTTGTTGTTTATTATTTTACCTTTGATTGGAGGTTTTGCGGCTTTATTGCCGGATTTGGATAATCGCCATGCTACCATTCATCAATGGACGAAAGGTTTATTGCGATTGTTGTTGATAGATAGGGTAAGGCATAGATCATTATTTCATTCTTTGATTATTTTACCGGTTGTGATTTTTGTGTCTTCATTTTTATTTCCAATACATTTAATAGCTCCAGTTGTTTTTGTTTTTGGTTATGCTTCGCATCCGTTTATTGATGGATTTAATCCGCAAGGTTGTGAGTATTTGTATCCTTGGGGTAGGAATTTTAGATTGATTCCAAAGTTTTTGTGTGTGGATACGGGGGGTTGGGTGGATCATCTATTATTTTTTATGGCTAGTATGGGAATTATTGCTTATTTACTAATGTATTCTGGGTTTATTAGAATTGATCTAATGCAATAGGTTGACTGAATCGGAAATTTTTGATTTGATTATTGTTATCTTGCAATGAGGGGGTATCATGCGAGTAAAGTTCATTCTGTTTATACTGTCGTTGTTCGGTCATCCGACATGGCCTTCGTGGAGCGGTTATGGAGTCACGACTTCTTGGCCTAATCCAAAGTGCCGGAAAGAAATAGCAAGGATTCTATGGTTGATGAAATATTTACTGCCCGATGAATATTTTGTTTCGGATCCTACTTTTGTAAATGCAGGTGCTTTGGTGATTTATGTGTGGCGTAAGGATGATCCTCGAGCGCAAAATCAATCAAGGCAAACGACACCGTTTCGAGGTGTGTTTCGATCTTATATGCTGTAACTATTTTAGTTGCGGCTTTTTTATAATAAAACCTCCAAAGAGGAGGTTAGCTGGCTAATAGGAGGTCGACTATGTCCATGTGATTGCGGAAACTCGGTATGTTTTTACCGAAATTTTTGTACATATTGTTGGGATCGTAAAGTGCGGATTGCATGCCAACAGCACGAGCTCCTTCTACATCGGCGCTGTAGTTATCACCAATGTGTAGAATGGCTTCGGCCGGGACACCGCAACGATCGGCAGCTCGGATGAATATTTCGGGATTGGGCTTGACTACGCCCTCAACGGTGCTATCTAAGATTCTTTCAAAATATTCAATCATGCCAAATTTGGTCAAGTCTCTTTCTAACGTGCCGTGGGCATTGCTAATGGCGATGATGCGTTTTTTGGCTAGGCGGAGAGCTTCCAGGGCCGCAAATGCATCGTGATATATTTGGTCAAAGAAGTTGTGGTCGTTGTGATGTTTGCGGCATGCCAGTTCAAAGTTGCGGATTTGGCTTTCCGGAGTGCTGGTTACTATCTCTGGAGAGAGGTAGGCAATCATATCACAGAGGACTGCGGAAAAATGCGAGTGTTGTACACGCGTGTTCATGATGTGCCTGTGTAGATACTGAAGGCGCAGTTCTTGATCGGCGCGCAGCACTTGTGCGGGTGTAAAAGATAAATGTAGATGCTCTTCTACAAGTCTGGCAATCACAGGAGCGTTGATGCCAAGAAGTGTGTAACCAAGATCGTAGGAGACTACTTGGATGCGTGAGAAATCAATCTGAGATAGACTTGCGTTCATTGTGAACCTCGGTTGTTAGAGTACAAAATAGATTTAGCATTTTTTTAGATGTAAGTCAATATATTGGTATTTGTTTTTAGATGGCGTATGTTGTAGGATTTTTTTGTATGGAAAATATTAAAAAATCAAAAATTGTTGTTTTAGGGGGTGGAACAGGGACTTTTACAACTTTGTCGGGTTTAAAAGTGCACGATGTTGATTTGACGGCTGTTGTTAGTATTGCTGATGATGGTGGATCGACAGGTAGGCTGAGGGATGAATTGGGAGTTTTACCACCCGGGGATATTCGGCAGTGTCTTGTAGCATTAGCATCTGGTGATGATGCATTGCGACATTTGTTTAATTATAGATTTTCGGAGGGTTCATTGGATGGTCATCATTTTGGAAATTTGTTTTTATCGGCTTTGGAAAAAATTTATGGCAATCCAATTCAGGCAATTAGTGCGGCACATCGCGTATTAAATGTTAGGGGCAAGGTTATTCCCGTTTCGGCGCAATCTTCAAATTTGTTTGCGGAGTTGGAAGATGGAACTGTTGTTGAGGGTGAACATGCGATTGATGTAAAAGATAATCAAAGAGCAAAAATCAGAGAATGTTTTTTGGATCCGGTGGTTATTGCCAATCCAGAGGCTCTGGATGCTATTAGAGAGGCGGATGCGATTATTTTAGCTCCCGGTGATTTGTATACTAGCTTAATTCCGGTTTTATTGGTTCAAGGTGTGGCTGAGGCTATATCCGAATGTAAAGGACCGGTTATTTATGTATTGAATTTGGTGGCAAAGCCGGGGCAAACAGATGGTTATACGGCGCAAAAGTTTATTGAAAAGTTAAAGACGTATATCAGCCCGGCGAAAGTCGATGTGGCCATCGTTAATTCAGCTGAGATTCCGGAGGCTGTTTTGGTAAGGTATACTAAAGTCGGAGAACATATAATTAAAGATGATTTGAATGGAGAGTGTAAAGTTTATCGTGAGGACGTGTTAGCAGAAAAAATTGCTAGACCAATAGCGGGTGACAGATTGGAGCGTAGTTTGTTAAGACATGATTCAGCAAAGCTTGCCAAAGTGATAATAAATATAATAAAGTCATTTGGCACATTGAGAGGCTGAGTCTAACAAGGAGGCGCTATGCGCGACCCTCGTTTTTATGCGCTGCATAACATTGCCGAAGTTGTTGAATTGGGTACTCATTTTACGCCAAGATCTGGCTTTGAGAGAATGGATTTATTGATTGAGGATGCTGTTGCGTTGGATTATAATGGCAAAGCTTGGAAGTATCGTGTGCCTTATAAAAAACAACCGGATGCTGATGAAAGTGATTTTCGGTTGGGTGCTTGGATGAGGAATGAAATAACAATTGAGTACTACAACGAACAGGCTCAAAAGGGAGAGGTTGTTGTCATTGAGCCAATCGTTCCTAGGCGCGTTGTTAAATCACGCGGTCAAAAAAGTTATTTTGTTCCACCGGAGCTGCAATTAGAACCAATTTGTAAATGCGGTGTAAAAATGCAACCCAGAGAGAATACCAAATCAAAAAAGTTGTTTTGGGGATGTCCGAATTATCCAAGGTGTAGAGGTGCACGGACAATGTCCAGTATTTCACAAAAACGTGTTAGATTTTGGTCGAATCTTAGGTCTTAGACGCCAATAGGCGTTTTTATTTATCTGTAAGAAAGATGTTCTATGTGGCGTTTTCTTTCTTGGGCAATTTTTTTATTATTTTCACCATTTTTTTCTAAAAGCATGGCAGCATAGTTGCCGCCTAAAAAGTGCGGAAGTATAACGTAGGATGATCCTAGCTGGTATAAAAGGTTGGCTTGGTCAACAGTGTGAGCAATGTTGATGACAGTTGAATTGGGATTGGTTTTACGGATTTTATTTAAAATTAGCAGGTTTGTGTCAAAATCAGGTAAAGTAACAATTACAGTGTTAGCTTTATCAATGTTTATTTCTTCTAAAAATTCATTATCATGAGCATCACCATAGCGATTAGGGATACGTTTTGATTTTAAGTCATTAATAACTGAAGGATCAAAATCAACAACTAAAAATTTACGTTTGAGTTTTTTGAGGGTGGAAAGAAAATCAGTACCAACACGATGACAGCCAAAAAGTATAGCATCGTAATTAGGCTTTTGAGATTTTTCTTTGATAGGATTTTTCAGTTCAAAAATTCCGAGTATTGGTTCAAGGAGTTTGTATATATGATCAGCGTAAATAATCATGAGTGTTGAGCCTGTGATGGTAATAATGCCGATTATGGTTATTAAAGATACGACTTCATGGGTTACTAGGTTGGAGTTATATGCAAGTAGGATTAGAATAAATGAGAATTCACTGATTTGAGCAACGGTTAAGCCGGCATAGAAGCTGGTTTTTTTTGTATAACCCAGTAAACCCATTAAAATCATTACAATTAGTGGATTTCCGATAAGTACAAATGCAGAAAAGAACAATGATTGAGACATTAATGAGTTTATGTTGCCAACGGTGAGTTGTGAGCCCAGCAAAACAAAAAACATGATAATGAAAAAATCGCGAAGCATTTTCATTTTTGAACTTATTTCATAGTGATATGGAGATGCAGCCAGAGTTGCACCGGCGGCAAGTGCGCCAATTTCTATAGAAAGTCCAATAAGATGGAATACTGCAGCCATGCCAACACCCCAGCCGATGGCAAATAAAAACAAAAATTCTTGAGATTTGGCAAACATTTTTGTTAACCAAGGCAAGATGTACATGCTCATGAATGCCAACAGTACAAAGATAATAACAGTTTTTGAGGTTATGGTAATAAATGTGTCAGTTGGACTCATTCCTTCACTTATTGATGAAACAAATATTAAAATTATTGTAGCTGCAACATCTTGAACTAGTAAAAAACCAATGGCGATTTTTCCATACAACTTTCCTAAATCATGTCTGTCAGATAAAAGTTTTAAAACAATAATTGTACTGCTAAATGTGAGTGCGATCGCAATAAAAATTGAGGTTTCGATTGTATATCCGAGCAATCTAGAAATAAAAAAACCAATCAGACTGGTAAATACTATTTGACCAATTCCGGTTATTAAAGATACTTTACCTACTTCACGGATTACTCTGGGGCTAAGACTTAAGCCAACTATAAATAAAAGGGCAGTGACTCCAAGGTGTGAAAAAATTTCTAATGTTTCGGCCGATTTTATGAGATTTAAAAAAGCCGGGCCAACCAAGATGCCGGTTAGTATATGACCTAAAATCAGAGGTAATCGCAGTTTTTGCATTATAACTGCAATGACAGTTGCGAGTCCTAAGATTAAACTAATTTGAATAAATATTTCCATACCCCTCGTTGGTGTATTATAACATATATAATAGTAGGTTTGTCATTTGTCATTTAAGTTATATAATGTCGTTATAAATAGTGATATGAAGAAAATTATATTTTTTAGTGTTTTTATAACGCTTTTATCCGTCATGGGGGCAGGTTGTGATCAAAATAAGGTTACATCTGATTTGAGTAATGATGATTATCAAGTTAAAGATGAACAGATTGTTGTTACAGATAATCAAGGAAGCGAAAAACCAGAGATACTTTATGTGGAAGATGTAGAAGTTATACCATCAGATTGGTTGACCTATAAAAATGAGGAGTATGGTTTTGAGTTTAGGTATCCGAATGAATCAAGATTGGCAGATAGTGATATGTATGATGATTTAGTGCATATTGTGTTTCCACCCGAGTATAAACCGGATGATGGCTTTAGCGCGGTATCCAGAAGGGAGTTGGATGTGACTATTCAGTCTGGTGATAATTTGGCTTCGAAGTGTGACTTGCAATACGCTTGTGGAATAGCAACAAAAAGAGTGAATTTTGGTAAAAATAATTTTTGTTTAAGTATGTTTGGCGATGGCGCAGCCGGGACGATGTATCATATTTATGATTATGAACTAGCTAAGGACGATGAGTTGGTTGATTTTATATTTACTATACCGGAAGTTAATTGCGGTGCTTATGATTATTCTGACGGTTGTGTGCCTATGGATGAAGGAAAAGAGACGGAGTTATTTAAGTTGATTGTTTCTTCTTTTAAGAGTTTAGATGATAATGCTGTTGAGGTAGTTGATGAAAATTTTGTGAATGTTGCTGATCGTCGAATTGAAGAAGGGGATGATTATTATTCTATAGAAATAACTTATCCATATTTTATAAGCCAAGATGGTAAATATGATGAGTTGAATAGAGTAATAGGATCTTTTGTGAACGATGAGTTTGATTGGTTTAGAGATGATACTAAAAATATTGATCCGGAATTCGAAGTAGGTAAGTGGTTCATGGGATATGATTATGAGATAACAAGTCTTGGAGATGACTATGTGAGTTTGTTGCTAGAAGGAAGTGTTTATACTGGTGGTGCACATCCTGGGCCGTTATATAAGACGATTATTTTTGATCTCAAAGAAAATGAGGAGGTGGGGTTAAGTAACTTGTTTATAAAAGATTTTGATTATTTAGATTTTTTGTCTTTAGAGTCTAAGAAAAAGTTACCAAAAGCGGAAGATTTTTCTGATGATGATTGGATAGTTGACGGGACTTTACCAGCTGCTGAAAATTTTGAATTGTTTTATGTTGATGAAAATGATGTAAAAATTATTTTTCCCCCATATCAAGTTGCTCCTTATGCAGCTGGTCCGCAAGTAATATCATTTTCTGAAGAAGAATTACAAAAATATTTGGATGATAAATGGATAAAACGCTTGACTCAATAACAATGCGTTGCTAAAATTTAATTAGTGATTTAATCATTGGTCATGATTAAAAATCTAAAAGTGACATTTCTTCTGGAGTGTATTTATGAGGCGCGAGTAATCGCGTCTTTTATTATAAAAATTGAGGATTTTAATAAATGTAATTAGTGGAGTATAATGTATGGTGAGTTATGGACCAAACAAAAACATTCAAAAAGAAAAAAGCATTAATTAAAAAACAACAAAGTCATAAGTTTTTTAATACGAAAAGTTTTTTTGATCAAAAAATATTATTTACTGTTGGTTTTTTTGCTTTGGCTATTGGTATCGCAGGTGTAACAAGTGTTAGATATGCAATGTGGGCATACTCAACCAATGCACAACAAATTCGCTTTCAAAATATTTCCAAGCAAGTGAGCGTTGGTTTGGATGGCATGTGTGGTGTTGTAAATGGTTTAGAAAGTTCAACCGATAGAGCTGCAAGGGCTGTTGATGATGCTTGTGAAGTTGTGAGTGTTATGATTCCAGTTGCAGATAGGCTTAGTACATCTGCTGTTGGTGATGAAAGTATATATAAGATAGATTTAGATCCGGGTAGGTGTCTAACTAATGTTAAATTTACTTCATTATCTAAACAAGATGTTGAAGGCGTTGTTGTGGATTTGTTTTTAGAAGGCGATGTAGTGGGTAAATATCAATTAGAAAATTTGGAAAATATAGGTGAGTATGATCTGCATTTTGATAAAATTTCTGCTGATTTTTTGGATGTTAAAGTTTACGCGGATCAAAGTTGGAGAATGGGTACGGATTATGCATCTCTAATATTAGAGACTTGTTCGTGTAAATCGGAGGGAGATGATTGTGGTTTGAAGTTGGATTATGGGGTGGACCTATTAAAAAGTTTGGATTAGTTGAGGATAGAATTTGTATTTTAAAGTCGATAGTCGGCTTTTTTTGTTTTTTATGATAACCTATTGCATATGACAAAAAAGGCAAATTTTATACCTAATTGGAAACAATTAATTAGATTTTTTAAAGATGGAAAAACAGATTGGAAGCCAAAGGTAGGCGTGGCTGTAGCTATTGTTTATTTGATTTGGCCTGCTGATTTGATTGTTGATTTAGTGCCATTTTTTGGATGGCTTGATGATATTGGTATTACGGCTTTAGCGATTGGATATTTGGGTTATGCGGTGAATAGGTATGTTAAATCTTATAATGATAAAGAAATTGATAGCGCTAGTAATCAATTGTAAACTATTATGGATATTTTAAATGCAATTATATTAGGTATTGTTGAAGGGGTGACTGAATTTTTGCCAATTTCTTCTACGGGGCATCTCATTTTGTTTAATCAATGGTTTAATTTTTCTGAAGAGTTTACAAAGTTATTTGATATTGTGATTCAATCGGGAGCGATTTTGGCTGTTATAATTATTTTTTGGAAAGATTTATGGCCATCTAAGTGGAGTTTTGGTGAATTAGAAAATAAATGGGGAAAGATATTAGCGGCTTTTGTTATAACTGCAATTGTTGGTTTGTTATTTGGGGATATTGTTCAAGAAAAATTATTTAATGCTTATGTTGTTGCCGGAGCATTAATATTTTATGGAATAGTTTTATTGATAATAGAAAAGCGTAATAGCAAAGTAACCAAGCAGGAAATAAGTTATAAGGATGCAGTAATAATTGGCTTGGTCCAGTCATTGGCATTAGTTCCGGGTACCTCTAGATCTGGTGCTACGATAATTGGTTTATTGTTATTAGGATACGCACGTCCTTTTGCTGCGAAGTTTTCTTTTTTGCTTGCAGTGCCGACTCTAATAGCTGCATCAGGTTATTCGTTATTGAAATATAATAATGGTTTAAGCGGAAATGAAGTGATGTTGTTAGTCATTGGATTTTTAGTTTCTTTGGTTTCAGCGTATATAGTCAGTAAGTGGTTTTTGTCTTTTATCAGTAAAAACAATTTTGTACCTTTCGCTTGGTATAGGATTGTGTTGGGTGTTTTGGTTTTAATTTACTTTTTAATATAAATAATTTAGTTGTTGATTAAAATTTAGCTGGGTTAAGCTATTTTTTTAATATTGATAATATTTTCTATTCTCTTATTATTGACAGGGTGCTAGTTTTAAGTCATAGTGGATAATCCGCTGGATTGCGGAAACGCACATTCGTTCGTTACAAAACCCATGTTTCAGACTGGGGAGAAAACCATGAAATTCAACAAACTGTCATTGATGATGTTCGTTGCTTTTGTGGCAACGATTCTGTTGCCAACTTTGGCAACAGCGGCAAACAAGGTGTGCTACGATGAGGAACGGACCCTGTGCCTTGACGACAGTGTGAGCAATGAGACTTGCGCAGATCGGCAAGGCGAAGTTTGCATCTCCAATGCGTACAATGCCTATTTGTTGAATCATAAGGACGTTTCGAGGTGGACTTCTGACAGACTGGCTTGTGAGGCTCGGTTCATTGACCGGTGGCTCTCTTTGATGAGGGCGTATCCGATTGGACGGCATCTTCAGCATTTGCAGACGCCGAGGTCTTCGTCGACCGACAGGGCTGGTTGTTTGAACACGGTGCAATTGATGTCTCAAGGCGACATGCCTCGGGTTCTCAAGAATCGGCAAGAATTTTTGGCTCAACGCGAGCGTGATCGCTTGAATCAACTACGACGTGAGCGTGAGAATGCTCCGCCTAGTTTTGATGAAAGGGTTGCGCAGTATCGTGCTGAGCAAGACGCGGCCATTCGTGAGCGTCGCGCTAATCTTTACGTTGTTTCTCCGGTTCGACCGGAAGACGTGAAGCGCGTAACGCCGACTGCTCCGGTCCCGACTCGAAAAGACGCCAACGAGGCGGCGGTTGAACTAGCTCAGCTGGATTCGACTGACGTTGCGTCGAACGATAAAGAGCCTGTGAAAGCAGAGCTTCCTAAGGATCCGGTTCGTGTTGCATCTCGTCCCAAGGTTCGAGTTCAGATTAATTCGGCACTTCCTGCTGATGAATCTGATCAGGGTGAGCCACAGTTGAGCGCCAAGACGGCGCAAGATGGTTTGCCCAAAGAGCTAGAGTTGCGCGTAGCCGACACTAACGAGGCTCGTGTGTTCGTGCGCAAAGGCGCTTACTACGCACAGATTGAACGTTCTTGGCTTGCCAAGAACTACAATACTGACGCGCTCGTCGTGTACCAAGCAAATCAGTTCAAGGATACATTCGGCGTTTGCGTTCATGAGGATGGAACACGAGAGATCGATCCCTCCCGTATGAGCGTCAAGTCCTGGGAAAAGGATAAGCTGGATGGACCGGTTGATGTCAGTTTCATGAATCAGTGCAAAGGAAGATTCACTTTGGCCTTGCAGGGCTATCAGGTGCTGGTGCTACCGGCAAAAAAGTCCTCGGCCAAGAACGTGATTCCCGAAGTTGCTGCAGATGGATCGGGTAATAAGCCTGTGAAGTCTGTTGTTCCTGGAGTAAAGAATCTCCAACCCTCGCATGCGGCAGTCATTCCTGCGGCTGACAAGTCGGAGGAATCGTCTTCCATCAAGTCTGCGAGTGGCAGTGGCAGTACAGAGATGAATTCTCCTCGTGCAGGAGATGGTGCTAGCGACATGGATGTTGGCAAGGAGGTGGCCGTAACAAGGCCCCGAATTTTGCCTCCCATGCATCGTACAGCTCGATTCGTTTATTTGGAAAATCCAAATCTGATACCGGAGGAATGCAAGAGCAATCCATCCCTGTGTGGGATGACGACTCCTAGTAAGACTCCGGAAGATTCGTCCTCGGGTGGTAAGGACGTAAATTCGACCGCCCCTCCGCATTAGTGCGGGTGATGTAATCTCCACAGTGACATGAACTTTTTTGCCAGCGGTTAACGCGGCAATCTACTGCAGAAGCGTGATAAACGCTTCTCTTTTTTTTTCATAAATTTGCTTTTGAAAGGATTTACAGCTAACTTACGTATAATTAAATTAACCGGTATGCCCCCGGAATCATATCAAAATTTAAGCGATGAAGCGCTTGCAGAAATGGTCTTAAAAGATGCGCATGCGCTTGTTACATTGATACGACGCTATGAGTCGCGTCTTTTAATATATATTCGCAGAATAAGTGGTTTTTCATACGAGGATGCAGAAGATATTTTACAAGAGTCGTTTATGGATGCTTATAGAAATATTTCAGCTTTTGATCCTTCATTGAAATTTTCGAGTTGGATATACCGTATTGCTCATAATAGAACTATTTCAGCATACAGAAAGAAAAAGAAAGCAATGGGAGATGTTTCAATTGATGACGATGATGAAGGCTTTATGCGTTTATTGGCTGCACAATCTGATAGTTCGAATTTGGCAGAACAATCTTTAACAAAACAAATGGTAAATAAAATTTTAAGCACCCTGCCAGAGAGAGATAGAACGGTGCTGGTTTTGGCATACATTGAAGAAAAGACATATGACGAAATAGGAGATATTTTAAAAGCTCCAGCAGGTACGGTTGCTACTTGGATCCACAGAGCGAAGAAAAAGTTTCATAAGGAGACTGGAAAGACAGAATATATTAAAAAAACTATATGAGAAGCTTAGCCGAACAATTTGAGCAAAAGATACAAAATGGTCAGATGCCTCAACCTATTCCATTTTGGCAAATCAAAGCCAAGAGAATTTTGATATGGGTAATTTTTGGATCATTTGTTTTTGTGGGAATAGCATCTAGTGCTGTTGCGGTTTGGTTTGTTACTGATCCACAGACTGTTATTTTGGAATATCAAAAAGAATCATTTTTAGATCAACTTTTATCGGTTCTTCCGATGTTTTGGATAGGCTTGAGTTTTATTATGGCTTTAGCTGCTGTTGTTGTTTTTGTGCATGCGCCAAGAGCTTATAGGTATAGAACAGTTTTTGTAGTGAGCGCTATTGTTTTGGCTTTTGTTGCATTTGGTGGAGCGATATCAGTAGCTGGTTTTTCGGAAAAGATTGAGTTATTTGCAGAGATGATGCCTGGATATCGTTATGTTCAAATGCCACACATGCAAAGGTTTATGCAACCTGAGCAGGGTATGATGCTAGGACAAATTAAAGCCATTGATCGACAGGAGATATTCATGAGAGATGTGTCTGGTGTTATTTGGCATGTGAATATTAGTAATTGTAGTCAACCTTTGGATAGGATTATTAAACCGGAAGGCTGTATAAGAGTATTGGGAGTGCCAAGCACAACGGAAAATTATTTTGACGCAGAGCAGATTGCGCCATGTCCAAGGGGTATTAGACCGCCTGTATTTGAGATGAAGGTGAAAGAATCTATAAGACCCTAACGTATAAGCTTGTGGAGCGGATGAGACGGCTAGCCAAATTCGCACCAAACCCCGCGGGGATCACCTCCTTAAATAGATAATTAAATAGAATAAGAAATAAATTATATCCTTAGTGACTTGGTCAACTAAAATAATCCAATCACCTATAGGTTTAATTTACAGATAAAAATATGACATACGATTTTTGGAAAAAAGCAGGCATTGCTACGGCAGTTATTGGTGCACTTAGCATTGCTGGAGCAACTTTTGCTCAAACTAATACTGCACAGAATGTGGCTAATAATTTAACACAAAGGCCTTTTGTTCAGGGTATGATGGGTCAAAGGCATGGAATGGGTGGCTTTAATGACGAAGCTGTTAAAAAAGCAATTGATAATAGAGATTATAATGCTTTTGTAACAGCCGTAACTCCTGAAAATGGCAACATACCTAAAATTTTAGAAACAATAACAGCAGATAACTTTGATCGTTTCGTTGATATGCATGAAGCGTTAAAGAATCAGGATTTCGAAACAGCAAAAAGTATCGCCAAAGAGTTGGGTTTGTCGGAGATGGATGGTAGAGGTATGGGGCAAGGTCAGCCTATGCATACTGAAGAAAATCAATTAGCTATACGTGAAGCGGCGATAAATGGTGATTATCAAACATGGTTTGATTTAGTCGCTGTAGATGGTCAATTGCCGGAGCACTTACAAGTAATCAATGCTGATAATTTTTCTAGATTTTCGGAAATGCATCAGCTCATGGATGATGCTAAAACAATTCGTGAAGAGCTTGGGTTAGAAGGACCACAAAAAGGTTTCCCGGCTAAAGGTATTGGTAGGGGAATGCATGGTCAGATGGGTCAAGGTATGGGTTTAGATAGATAAAATATTATTTTACCCAATGAAGTAGATCGTTCGGATTATCCGGGCGATTTATTTTTTTGTCATAAATATATTGGATTGGCGTTTTTATTAATGTCAGTATAAACTGTAATTAATATTAGTTAACTTGAAATAAGTTATGTTTTCATCATTTTTGCTTAAAACCTTTACGGGTATTGTTATTACAACTTTTGGTTTGTCGCCAACAGCTCCACCAAAAGTTAATCCTTTAACTCCACCTGATCAAATTGTTGGTGTAGAGCGTTTTACTACTTGCAAGGTTTTAAAAGAACAGATCGCAAAGGCAGATAGTCAAAGGGAGTACATAATGGAAGATATGATTGGTGTACCCATGATGCAAAAGTCCGCTCCTTTGGCGGCAATGCCGACTGCTGATTCATCGGCCGGAGCAGTTCCTAATTCTGCAACCGATTATTCTCAAACAAATGTGCAAGTCGATGGAGTTGATGAAGCTGATATATTAAAAATGGATGGAACATATGTTTATCATCTTTCTAAAAATAAAATAATGATTTCACAGATATTACCAGCTGATTCGGCAAAGTTGGTTGGTCAGATTGATATGGATGAAAATGTTAATGCAAATGATTTTTATATTGATGGTGATCGATTAATGGTAATGGGACAAACCTATAATGATAATATTTATCCAATGCCCTTGGTTGATGACATTATTTATGAATTTGCACCTCATGCATGGGGTGGATCAGTGGCAATTGCTCAATTATGGGATATATCTGATCGCGTTAAACCATACAAGGTAAGAACTGTTGAGTTTGATGGATCGTTGTCATCATCAAGAATGATAGATGGTGATGTTTATTTGGTAATGAACTCTTGGAGTCCTTGGCGTACTTTGGATATGATTCCACAGGCAAAGGATTTGGTACCGGCTTATCGTGATAGTAGTGTAAGTCCAGATTTTAAACCCATGGTCGGGTGTGGGGATGTGGGATATTTTGATCCGCAGCCGACGCGAGAATATTTAACGGTTGCTTCTGTGCCAATGAATGGACAAGGAGAAGTGCAACGTGAAGTTATTTTGGGATCAAGTGAAACGGTTTATGCATCTTTGGATAATTTATATGTAGCAAGACAACAATGGGATGTACGTCCTTTTTATGACAGTATGATTCCTGAGGATCGAGAGAAAACTAATATTTATAAATTTAATTTGGATGAAGGAAAGATTGAGTTTAAAAAACAAGGATCAGTCCCAGGGCATCTTTTGAATCAATTTTCACTTGATGAATATAATGATTATCTACGTGTAGCTACAACTAAAGGGCAGGTTTCAAGATCGGGTGCTGATTCAACAAACAATGTTTATATATTGGATAATGATTTGAAGCCCACAGGAAATATAGAGGGAATAGCACCGGGGGAAAAGATCTATTCGATGAGGTTTATGGGAAACAGAGGTTATATGGTTACATTTAAAAAAGTTGATCCATTTTTTGTACTTGATTTAAAAGATCCACAAAATCCATCGATATTAGGCAAGTTAAAAATCCCCGGTTATTCGGATTATTTACATCCGATGGATGAAAATCATGTTATTGGAGTTGGTAAAGATACTGTAGAAGCCGGTGAAGATCCGTGGAGTGGTGGTCAGGCTGGATTTGCTTGGTATCAAGGTATCAAGATGGCCGTGTTTGATGTGACGGACGTTACAAATCCTAAAGAATTATGGAAAACAGAGATTGGGGATCGTGGAACGGAGTCTGAGGCATTGCATAATCATAAAGCTTTTCTATATTCACCATCTAAGCAGTTACTTGCATTGCCGGTACGTGTCGCGGAACTGGATGATGAGGTTAAGGCGGATTCAAATCGCGAAGGTAATGAGTATGGAGAGTTTACTTTTCAAGGAGCATACGTTTATCGTTTAACAGTTGAGAATGGTTTTGAGTTGTTGGGAAAGATTACTCATCATGTTGATGATCAGGCGATGTTAAAGTCGGGTTGGTATTATGGTAATTATGATGAGGATATTAATCGAGTTGCATATATGGATGATTCGTTTATTACTTTGTCTAATTCCGGGATACAATTACATCATCTTTATGATCTTACTAAGCAGGGAGAAATTGATTATCCGGATGCGGATGAGCCGGGGTATAGGGATATTTGGGAATAGACTAATTTGAATTACGAATAACGAATAGTTAGAGTCGAGCGATGCTCGATTCTTTTTATATATTCGTTAAATAAGTTATACTTAGTAAGCTAGAATTGCTAATTCGTAATTTGCGCAGATTCGTAATTCGTAATGTATGTCTAAAGGTACTAAAAGAACATTATTTGCACATGTGATAAGCATGATTGGATCTTGGTGGGGGATTATTTCGGTTACTTTATTAGTGTATTTTATTTCTCCTATTCCAAAAGATAAGTTGCTGTTCTTTTTTATTTGGATATTTATTCCTACGATAACCAGTGAATTAATAAAATTTATTTTTAAACGCAAAAGGCCTGTACAACGCGGTGAAGAAGTAAAGGTTAAAGCTTATGGTTACTCTTTTCCGAGTTCACATACTGTGGCGGCGTTTATGATTGCAGCATGGATAATGTTGATTCCCGAATTGCGTTGGTGGAGTTACTTGTTTATCTCTTGGCCTTTTATTATGGGATGGTCGCGTGTGTGGCTTAGAGCACATGATGTGGTTGATGTTGCAGGTGGTTTTGGGTTTGGTATTTTGGCTACGATTTTAATTTATTTTTTTAATTAAGTTAGTTTTTTGTAGAGTTAAGTTGGGTTTAGTGATTGACACCCAGCTTTTTATTTGTTTAATTATAGAAATTCTTGCATTCTTGAAGATTGGTCATGATAAGCTCTCAAATGAGCATGGAGAAAATGATGAGGAAAGTGAAAGAATCAAAGTGGAGAGCCCCATCGACAGTGCAGCTTGTACAGCTTTTGAATAGCGGTCAGGATGGTGCATTGGAGCTGAAGAAGCTCATGAAGAAACACCCCAAGTGGAAGCCGGATTTCAGAGGAGCTGATCTCAGAGAAGCTTACTTGATTGAGGTCTATCTTAAGAGCGCGGACCTTTCGGGGGCTGTCCTAAGTGGGGCTGATCTCAGAGGCGCAGATCTTTCTGGGGCAAATCTATCGGGCGCTGTTCTTAGGGGTACGGTTTTAATTGGGGCTGTTTTGGCTGAGGCCAATCTTACGGATGCGGATCTTAGTAGAGCCAATCTTACGGATGCGGATTTGCAAGGGGCTATTTTCAGTAAAGCAAAAGTTTGTGGGGTGAATTGGTGGTGTGCGAATATTGCACATGCTAAAGGCATGCGCCGTGCAGACGCAGAAATTTGTATGGCCACATTTATAGCTTCTCTTGAATTTGTTGATTGATCTTTCATGTTTGGTTACCAGCCGCGTGCACTCGTACGCGGTTTTATTTATTGTCTGAACCTTGATTTTCGCTCAAATTAACTTGATTACAAGTCCCCTGATAAGGGGATTTAGGGGTTGTGCCGCTATTGACACCCCCCTCTTTTTCTGCTTAAATAAGACATTCTTGAATTAACTTGAGAACGTACAATTACAAGCTCGAAAGAGCGAGGAGATGTGAGATGAGCGACGAAAATAAGAGCGAGTGGACTTCGCCGAGTGTCGAGGAATGTGTGGCGATGCTGAAGAGCGGACCCGAGGGGGTTGAGAAGTGGAACGCGATGCGTGAAGCACATCCGGCGTGGAAACCGGACTTGAATAGACAGGATCTTTCTCATGTGGATTTTTTCTATGGGAATCTTTCCAACGCAAATCTTTCCAACGCAAATCTCTCAGGAGCGGATCTCTCAGGAGCGGATCTTTCCAACGCAAATCTCAAAGGAGCGGATCTCTCACGAGCGGATCTTTCCGAAGCGGATCTCTCAGGAGCGGATCTTTCCAAAGCGGATCTCTCCTGGGCAAATTTCACTTTGGCGTGTCTTGCTGAAGCGCTTTTTGCAGAAGCGAGAACCATTGGCGTTAACTGGTGGTGTGTCAACATTGCCGGCGCAAAAGGTTTGAAGTCGACTACTGTGGAATTGATTTTGGCGACTATTCGAGATTCGCTTGGTTGATGATAGTTGAGTTTGCTGTTGTCAGAAAGGTCTATCAGCTGCGTGCACTTGTACGCGGTTTTTCTTTTACCTACGAATTACGGATTGGTGAATAATGGTTGTCAGTTTTTGGTTTCGCGTTTACAGTATAGCTATGGGAAATCCACGAGTAATTTTAATTGATGTAATATCGTCGCACACAAAACCTGAGGAAGCTAAGAGGCGGTTGTTTGAGTTGGAATCTCTTACGCATACTTATGGCGGAATGATTGTTGTAAAAGTTATTCAAAAGAGAGTGACGCCGGATTATAAAACTTATATTGGACCAGGGAAGTTGCAAGAGGTTGTAGAGCTGGCTGAGTTAGAGAAGGTGGATATTATTATCATAAATAATTTATTAAAGCCTCATCAGATTTTTAATATTGAGAGAATGGTGGAGAGGAAGGGGATTAAAGTTTGGGATAGGATCGATCTTATTTTAAAGATTTTTCAAAAGCATGCGGATACAACCGAGGCTAAGTTGCAAATCAGATTGGCTGGAATACGTCACATGGGTCCTCGTATATATAGGATGGGTTTGGAGTTATCGCAGCAAGCTGGTGGAATCGGCACGCGCGGAAGCGGTGAAACAAATATTGAACAGATGAAAAGGCATTTGGCAGAAGAGGAACGAACGATTAAAAAACAGATTGGTAAATATAGTAATACTCGCAGTCTGCATCGTGACAGGCGACAGAGGTTGGGTTTTAAAACGGTTTCCATCGTGGGTTATACAAATGCGGGTAAGTCGTCTTTATTAAACGTGCTCACAAAAAAAGGCGCTTATGTTGCAGATGAGTTGTTTGCAACTTTGGATACGCGAGTTTCCAAACTTTGGCTGCCGGAAGTTGAACAACAAGTTTTGTTGTCTGATACAATTGGTTTTATTCAGGATTTGCCTCCGCAATTGATTCAAGCTTTTAAATCCACTCTTGAAGAGACTGTACATGCTGATTTGATATTGCATGTTATTGATGCTTCGGATCCGTACATGAGTGAAAAGATAGAAGAGGTTGAAGAAGTATTAGTTGCCTTGGATGCTGCGGAAACGCCTAAGATTTACGTTTTTAATAAAATTGATAATTTAAAACGAATACCAAAAGTTAGTTTAAGAAAGAAATATAAAGAATTTAAGCCAGTTTTTGTATCCTGCAAAGATGGTATTGGTTTGGATGATTTAAAAAATATTATAGGATCTAGTATTTGACGCATTGATAAAAACATGGTCTTCTTTTAAATAAGAGGGCGTTCTTTGTTGTCTAAAAGGAGGCGGAGATGAGCAAGGTGCAAGCAACACTCGGTGCGTTGATAGTAGTGCTAGTTGGTTTGGTTATCAGCGGTTGTCAGGTTGATGATGGAGTAGTTGGTTACGTGAATTTCACCAACTACAGCTATGACTACATGGCTATCGAATACGAGGGTTACCAGGTGGTGAGCTATTGTGATGACAGTGCTGACGGTTGGATCACTGGCTACGACTATGACTACAATCGTGATGTGGCTCTGATCCCTCCGGGATATGATGCCTGCTTGGCCGTTGAAGAATCTCGTGACTGCTCGACGGAGTATTGTCGCATACATTTGTACGCGGTTCCCTTTGCGGAGGATGTGTACTGTGACTCTGGGGATTCGAGGGTACCTTGTGTGTACGAAGTCTATCCAAGACAGGAGACCACGGTCATCTTTACGGATCGGACTGATGATGTGGCTCAGGTCGACATCTACTAGCCGTTAAACAAAACGGTTTTTTGTTTGTTGTAATTTTGATTACCAGTGATTATTATAATCACAATATGATGGAGAATATTGCTAATCAGGAAAGAAAAGAATTTAAATTATTTTGTCCGGAAAGGATGGACGTTGCTGAAAAGGCAGTTTACGATTTGGCACAATCGTTAGCTATTTTGGGTGTAAGAGGTTGGACGTTGCCTAATATTAAAGAGAAGTTTGTGGAGTCTGACGAGGCTGAGCTTGAGTTGGGAAAAACAGGAATTGTTACAGAGATTGATGCTGAGGTCGTTTTTGATGAAAGGTTTAGAGCCAAAGAGATACAGGAAGAGTATGAGAGAGAATTAAGATCCAGAGGAATAGATTATCCGGGTATGGAGCAGGTTTTTAAACATGAGTTGGCTCATTTGGCGATGTGGTCGGTTACGGGTTTACGGCATCAGGCGGCAATAAGATTAATTGATGAAGGTTGGGCGGCTATGGTGGAGCGTTTAGGGACAGAAGAGACTCCGAGTTTGATTGAGTTGATCAAAACAATAAAAGCGGAAATATTATCTTTAAAAGAGGAGCAATCGGATATTTATGATCGCTGTATGGATTTGGAACATCCGGTGAGTCATTTGAAGAAAGAAGAATTAAAAAGCGCTGAATATATTGTAGGTGCTGCACTGTTGTTATGGATAAGGGAAGCCAAGGGGCAGGACGCTATGATTGATTTAATGAGGAAGTCACCATCGACAAGCAGGAGGACATCCACAAAAGCGGCAAAAGTTCCGGCTGATTTAAAACCCGGTTTGCATGCAGGTTATCAGTTGTATCAAAAAGGAGTGGTAGATGTTTTGCGCAAGGGTAGTTTGTCGGCCGAAGAGATGCGTCAAGTTAGTGAATTTGCTCATAAGTGGGAGGCTGCACAGTTTAGAGCGGCGTTACTTGAAGTGACTGGATTTAGTTCGGTGTCAGAGGCAGAGGGGGAATTTGAGAAATGGTTAAATAGTTGACAATTTAGCTTTATTTACCTATTATTTACTCATTCTAAGAAATTAATTTTTTTATTGTTAACTTATTAAGTATGAATAGTTATCTGATTTTTGCCCTTATTTCTGCGCTAATTGCGCTAGGTTGGGGTGGTTATCTTGTGAGCTGGGTTTTAGCAAAAAGCCCCGGTGAAGGTAAGATGGTGGAAATTGCTAAGGCGATTCAGGAGGGTGCAAAAGCATATTTAGCACGTCAATTTAAAGTGATTGGTATTATTGGAGCTGTTATCTTTTTTGCTTTGTGGTTTACTCTTGGATCCAACATGGCGTTAGGTTTTTTTGTTGGTGCTGTGTTATCTGGTTTAGCTGGATATGTTGGTATGAGTGTAGCAGTAAAGGCAAATGTTAGAACCGCAGAAGCAGCAAAAAAAGGGATGAAAGAAGCTATGGAAGTGGCTGTAAAAGGCGGAACAGTTACAGGTCTATTTGTTGTTGGTGCAGCTTTGTTGGGTGTGGCTGGTTTTTATGCAATTACAGGTGATGTTAAAGCTTTGGTTGGTATTGGTTTTGGTGGATCTTTGATTTCACTGTTCTCCAGATTGGGTGGTGGTATTTTTACCAAGGCTGCTGATGTGGGAGCTGATTTGGTTGGTAAGGTAGAAGCGGGCATACCGGAAGATGATCCACGTAATCCGGCTGTGATTGCGGATAATGTGGGTGATAATGTGGGTGATACGGCAGGCATGGCAGCGGACTTGTATGAAACTTATGTTGTAACTGCTGTTGCAGCTATGTTGCTTGGAACTTTATTATTTAAAGATAATGCCAATGCAGTTTTGTTTCCTTTGGTAATTGGCGGTGTATCAATTATTACATCCATAATAGGTACTTTCTTTATTCGTCTAAAAGGACAGAATATAATGGGTGCTTTGTATAAGGGTTTGATTTGGGCTGGTGTTTTGGCAGCGATAGCATTTTGGTTTGTCGCTCAAGCATTTTTCCCTGAAGGTTCTGTTGTTGGTGCTTATGAAATGTTCAAGTGTGGTTTAATCGGTTTGTTTGTAACTGTCGGCATGGTTTGGATTACAGAATATTACACATCAACAAAATACAAACCTGTTAAATCAATTGCAGAAGCATCACAAACTGGTCATGGAACAAACGTAATTGCTGGCTTGGCAGTGAGTATGAAGTCAACAGCTATACCTGTATTGATTATTGCTGTGGCAATTTTGTGGGCATATTCTTTGGCTGGTTTATATGGAATAGCAATTGCTGCAATGGCAATGTTGTCTTTAACCGGAATAATTGTTGCTATTGATGCTTATGGTCCAATCACTGATAATGCTGGAGGTATTGCTGAGATGGCAGAATTACCAGAAGAAGTAAGAAATATTACAGATCCTTTGGATGCGGTTGGTAATACAACAAAAGCTGTGACAAAAGGTTATGCTATTGCTTCAGCCGGATTGGCGTCATTGGTTTTGTTTGCTTCTTATACTCAAGAGTTTGCAGATCTTGGTAAGCCATTGAGTTTTATTTTGGAAGATCCAAAAGTTATTGTTGGTTTGTTTATAGGTGGTTTGTTGCCTTATCTTTTTGGTGCTTTTGCCATGGAAGCTGTCGGTAAAACTGCTGGTGCTGTTGTGGAGGAAGTTCGTCGTCAGTTTAAAGCATTGCCGGGAATTATGGATGGCTCACAAAAACCAGAGTATGGTACGGCGGTTGATATTGTTACCAAGGGTGCTCTAAAAAATATGATAGTTCCTGCGTTGTTGCCAGTGTTGGCACCAATTGTTGTTGGATTGGTATTGGGTCCAGTTGCTTTAGGTGGTTTGTTGGTTGGTTCAATTGTGACTGGTTTGTTTGTAGCAATTTCCATGACATCGGGTGGTGGCGCTTGGGATAATGCTAAGAAATATATTGAGTTAGGAAATTTTGGTGGTAAGGGATCATTTGCTCATCAAGCAGCCGTGACCGGAGATACGGTTGGCGATCCGTACAAAGATACTGCTGGTCCGGCTATTAATCCGATGATTAAAATATTAAATATCGTTGCGCTGTTAATAGTTAGCTGGCTCATATAAATAAAAAAAACGGACTTCGGTCCGTTTTTTGGTGCCTAATCTTGACTAATAATTAACATTGGTCTGTTGGTTTGGTATTATGGTTTGGTATTAATTATTAACTATTATAGATAATATTATGAATAGTGCAGCAGAACAAATGCCAACACCTCAAGAATCATCAAATGAGATGAATTTTACTCCACAAGAAGAAGCATTTATGCAACGCGCAAATATGACACCAGCTCAATTAGCGCAATATAAGCATTGGAAAGAACTTGATAAGGAGTTGGGTGGTGAGCAAGTATTGTAATTTTCAGTAAAAAAAATAAGCATCTAGGAGTTCCTAGATGCTTTTGTATCTGTACAAGCTATGTTGAGCTTGTGTGCCATTGTCACCGTAGAGCGTGATTTTCAGCTCTTGGTTTTCCTCGGCGAGAAGTTCCCGCATTTTGTTGTGTCGAGGTTTGGCCAAGGACTCACGGTCTGTTGGTTCAAGAACCAGCACATTACGCCCTTCGTCAAAGTAAGACTTGATAACAATGTACATGTGACCCTTGGGCGCCAAGCTTGAGCAAATATTGGCGCAAATGACACCGTCGAACATTTTGTGTGTGGCGGCAGCTACGACGCATACTTGTTCGGGGTTATCCTCTGGGAACCAGTAGCCCATGCGAATTACTTGTAGCTCGGGAGGCATTTTGGGTTCGCCGTACATCGAACTCTTGAGAAAGAGTTGATGGGCGTGTAGGTCGTATTCGCGCTTGACAATCACATTGATGATCAGCAGTCCGATAAAACAACAAAAGCTCGTGCCGAGTACTGATGCAATCAGACCGGCTTGGGCTAACAGTGTCGAAAACAAAATTGAAACGAATACGCCCGTAATTCCAATCACCAGAGCTGTTTGGATACGGATGTAAATCCGTGGTCGCTCCTGCGGCGGTACAACGGTGGCCATGATTTCTTTTTCGGGAATTAGTGAATCCCTTTGTGTTTCATCGCTTTCGTCGTACATGACTTCGTTGTCGGTGGATTGGTTTGTGATGAGTCGAAGGTACATGTGTACTCCTTTGCTTCCAAAACTAATACAATAAGTAACCATACTTTGATGGTTATGTCAAGGGAATGCTGTTGTTTTAGCCGAAAATTACTTGTATTTAAGGGAATTGTTTAAAAGTCCTCAATAACACCTGATTGAACTAGGGCTTTATAGTGATTTGGACGTTTGTCATGTAAATACTCTATGACTTTACCGCGGATTTTTTCTGTTTGTAAACCATGTGTTTCCGCAAAAGCCATTATTTTATCTGAAGCTTCTTGGCATTGATTTGGGTCTTCGATCGTGAGTTCTATTTCGGCTAAATCATATGTAAAGTCTGAATCAAAATCTACATGGTCAAGATCAATAGTAAAATCACCATTTTTATATTTACGTCTTGTTGTAATGCAAGTAATGAAAGGAAGGTATCCGTTGTCAATTAAATCTTGCTCTAAATTGTTACCAGTAGGTAGATTTAATAGTTCGCGAATTTTTGTTTGATCAGTGACTTCTTCATAGATATTTGTTTTTTCTGTGAGATTGTCTTTTTGGGCAATTTTTAGTTCAAAGGAATCGTTGCGAATACGCATCCACCAATCTTTGGTTGTTAATTTATAATCCTCGGTATCAAAATAAGTGTCAGTATTTTTTACAGTACGAATGAGTTCAGCATTTTTTGTAAGAAGATTTTCATTAGCTGGACTTAATGGAAATTTTTTTTCAATTTCAATCATATGTTATTTTTATATAACCCAATTTTTTGCACGTTCAAGCGCGCGTTCATATTGAGCTAAAAAGGCAAGTCCGCGTTTTATACGTTTTGGTCTAAAGACTTTTTCACAAGTCATTTGTTTAGAAATCTCTCGCCAGGTTGGCCAGATATCTGCACCCAATCCAGCGATCATTGCGGCACCAGCGGCTGTGGATTCGATATGCGATTCGCGACAAATGTTAGTTTGACTCATGTCAGATTGACTTTGCATTAGGATATTTGATTTGGCAAGTCCGCCGCTTACTCTCCAGTTGGTTATTTTGGTACCGGATTGGTCTTGTAACAAGCGAGCTATGCGTGTAGCTTGGCAAGCGATTGCTTCGATCGCTGCACGGCAGATATGAGCTTTTTGAGTGCCACGATTAAGACCTATGATTAAGCCACGAGCAGAAGGATCCCAATCGGGAGCGGCTAAGCCAGTAAAAGCGGGGACAATAGTTACTCCACCGGTTGTTTGGACTTGCTCTGCTAGCGCGTCAAATTCTTTCATGTTTTTTACTAAGCCTATTTGATTTTTAAACCATTCCAACATGGCACCTCCGGTAAGTGCGCTAGCCTCGTAGGCGTATTCGACGGGGCGATTTGGTCTGTCCCAAGCGACAGTGGTTAGTATGCCACTGGTAGATGGTCTGGGTATGTTGCCAATAGGTTTTAAAGCGAAAATGCCAGTTCCAAAAGTAACCGCTAAACCATTGGCATGAATTGGTCCATGGCTAAACAATGACGCTTGTTGATCACCGAGTATACCGGTGATGGGGATTTGTATACCAAAGAGTTTTTTATCAGTTAATCCGAATTCACCTTGCGATTGGAGGATTTTTGGTAATTGACGTTCGGATATTTTGAATAGCTTTAAAAGATCTTTGTCCCAAGTTTGGGTTTTTAGATCCATGAGCATGGTTCTGCTAGCGTTGGAGCTTTCTGTGGCATAAGTTTGTTTGCCGGTAAGATTCCAGAGAATCCATGAGTCTATTGTACCGAAAAGCACGCGTTTTATTTTTTTCTTTGCTAAATCTGTATTAAGCCATTCTATTTTTGTGGCACTAAAACTTGGATCTATCACCAATCCGGTTTTGGCTTTTATGCGTCGCGCTAAAGAACGATTTTTTTCTAATGCTGCACAGCGTTTGGCTGTACGGCGGTCTTGCCAGACTATTGCGGAGGATAGTGATTTACCGGTTGCGGCATCCCAAGCTAATACGGTTTCGCGTTGATTGGTTATGCCAATGCATTTGATATTTTTTACGTTAATATGCGAAGATTTAATACATTTTTTTGCGCATCCAATGGTTTTAATCCAGATTTCATTAGCATCTTGCTCAACTTCACTTGTTTCTTGGGCAAAGATTTTAAGTGGATCTGAAACTTGTACCACTTGTTCCATTTTTTGGTTAAAGATGATGGCGCGTGTTGAAGTTGTGCCAATGTCTAAAGCTAGAATATATTGCATATGTGTTGATTTTATCACAAGGATTCATTGCCGTCTTGCCTTGAGTTTGCAGACAGGGCACAATAGACGAGTTAAATCTTGAATGTTTATTTTATGAATAAAAGTGTTATTACGAGTTTAATGTTATTATCGCTAGTTTTTTTGGCGGCTGGTTGTGTTGAAGTTGAAAATTTGGATAAATCTCAAAATCCTCCTCAAATAGATCAGGTAAGTGAAGAGACATATAACAATGCAACGAATGTTAATACTCCTGATGAAGTGGCAAGCGGTACGGAAATGATGGCTACAAGCACAGAGGCAGCGACTACCACAGAAGTTGTTAATGAGGTAGCGGAAAAACCTTCAAATTGGGTTGATCCGAATGTTACCCCTAATGCAAAAAAAGAATATTGTAGCAATTACGGAGGGATTTATACTGAGGTTAATAACCTAAAAGAAACCTGGGGTGCTTGTTATTTTAAGGATGGCACAATGTGTGAAATTTTATCGTTTATGCGTGGTGAGTGTCAGATGGGTGGTGGATGTTATGAGGAATGTTGGTCTATTGGTACAAGCGATGAGGGTTGGTATGAATCATGTACAAAAAAATTAATCAGATGGGATAAATGTTCATCTAAGGTGTCTCAATAAAAGCATGCAAGCAGTTATAGATTTTTTTACTAATCTTAATAATTTAGAAGCTCTGATTTTGTGGGGAGGTTATGCGGTTTTGGCGTTGATTGTTTTTGCAGAATCGGGATTATTGATTGGTTTTTTTCTTCCGGGTGACTCTTTGTTGGTTACAGCTGGATTGTTAGCGTCTCAGGGTTATCTTAATATTGGTTTATTGTTTTTTCTTTTGGCTTTTATGGCAATATTAGGAGATACGGTTGGTTATCATTTTGGAAAATTTACTGGACCAAAGATTTTTAAAAAAGATAAGTCATTACTTTTTGCAAAAGATCATTTGCTGCGTGCCCAGCTGTTTTATGATAAACACGGTGGTAAGACAATAGTTATTGCGAGGTTTATGCCGATTATTAGAACATTTGCACCCATCGTTGCGGGTGTGGGCAACATGTCTTATAAAAAGTTTTTATCTTTTAACGTATTTGGCGGTGTATTTTGGGTGTTATCGATGCTTGGCATAGGATACTTTTTGGGTTCGGTTATTCCTGATGCTGGAAAATACTTACATATAATTATTGGTTTGGTTATTTTATTGTCAATTTCGCCTGCATTATACGCTTGGATAAAATCGAGATTTTTTACAGCTAAAGTGTAATATTTGCTTTTTTTGAGGGATTTGCTAAGCTCAGTTTGAGTTGTCTTTGCGTTAGTTAGGAGGAAGAATAATGAAGGAACAAGCGCTAAAAGACGCTTTGGTACATTTGATAGGTTTTGAGGTTATTGGTATTAGGCAACCAACAATCGGTTTCCCAATTCCTGTACAATTGGATTTTGAATCCATGGAAGTCATTCCCGCTGTTAGGAAGGTTGTATTGGATTTGATTTTTGCAAACGTTGATCCAAAAAGTTTTGGAGTTGTTGCGGCTTCAAGACACGGATGCAGGTCATTGGCACCTTTGGTTGCCAATCATTTTTCTTTGCCGTTTTTGTTGTCGGAAACTTTGCCGACAAAAAATGGTGAGGTTATCGATTTGTATGGTAAATCAAAAGTTCGTCCTAGGGTTTTGTTGATTCAAGAGTTTGCATCTGATGGGAAAGATGTAGAAACGATGGCTCATGTGTTAAGCATGGCTGGATATAGTTTAGCAACACTTTTCGTTTTATTTCATGCGGATTGTGAATTAGAGTTGTGTCAGGCTGTAAGCAGGGTTAATGGAGGTGTTGAAGTAAAAATGTTGTTTCCATTAAGCATGGTTTTGCGTGTTTTGCGTGACGATCCGGATTTTAGTCAATTAATTAATTTGGACTTGGAAAGAGTGTTTGATCATTATATACAGTACCTTAGGAACAGGGATTCTCAGTCGTAAGATCGTTGGTAGACGGTCTTTTTTTATGTAGTTTTATTGTAATTTTCATTATTTTAGGTTATTATACTGTCATAAATATAGGGGTTATTCGTTTGTTATTATGCAATCTGATACAAAAAACATGGAGCAAGAAAAGGCTCTTTTCGATCGTTTGAAGAGCGATCCTGAAGCAATTACAGAATTATATGATAGGCACGCTAAACAGTTGTATTCCTTTTTGCTAAAACGTTGCGGGCACAAAGAGACGGCCGAGGACATTGTGGCTCAAAGTTTTATAAAATTGTTGGAATCAGCTCACAAGCTTGAGTGGAAGGGAGTGCCGATAAGCGCGTGGCTGTATAGAGTCGCGCTTAATGCGTTGGCTGATCATTGGCGCAGTTCTGCGGTTAAAAAGGTAAGTGCGCTTGATGAGGATACTTGGGACCCACCTTCTGATGATGATCCAGCGTGGAATACTGAAATGACTTTAGAAAGAGAGAAGTTAGGTGAGATGATGGGCGAGCTTTCGCAAAGAGATCAGGAAGTTTTAACACTGCGTTTTTATGCGGGATTTAAAACAGAAGAAGTGGCTAAGGAACTTGATATTTCAAATAATCACGCAGCAGTTTTAATTTATAGAGCGTTAGGACGTATGCGTAAAATGATTGTTGCAACAAATTAATGATATGAGTATGAAAAATACCCAAGAAAATGACGCACTCAGAATAAATGAAGTGCTCGAAAAAGGTAAAGATAAAGCTAGTCCAAAGGACCAGCCATATTTACGCATGGCCAAGGCGCTTAGCGAGGATGCGAAGGAGGTAAAGGAGATGGATGCTAAGGTCATGAAGAGTCAACGTGAACATTTGCAGCAAATGGCAAAAAATTTGAGTGCGAAAAAATCAGAGAAGAGCACCTCTAAGTCTAATGGCAAAAAATCAAATCCATTGTTTCAGAGATGGTACGTATGGGCAGGAGGTTTCGCTACCGTGTGTGCGATTGCGTTATTGGTTTTTGTCCAATCAAGTGGTAATTTTAAATTTGGAAATCAAGATCAATCAAAATTGGGAGTGGCTACTTTATCGTTAATGATACCAGCAGCTCATGCCGGAGATGCGTTTGCTGTGCAGGCAGAAAATGATACTCCTAATGGCGCATTAGTTGATACTACTTTGAGAGTGGTATCTAAAGTGGATGTTAGTGAGAGTGATTTAAAAGACAGTTTACGTATAAAGCCGGTAAATGCACCTGATAATGATACATCATTTGTAGATTTTGATATTAAACAAGAAGGGAATGGTGAATATGTGATAGCTCCTAAAAAAGATTTAAATCCGGGGGAGGTTTATCAGGTTACTATACAAACTGCGGTACAAGAAGATGGTGGAGAGGTCAGACCTAGAGAGTTTTCTTGGGCAATTCAAACTCAAGATGTTTTTGAAGTAATTAGATCAGTGCCTGGGAATCAATCGACAAGCGTACCATTGGATACATCCATTGAGATTATGTTGAGTCAAACGGATTGGGAAGATATTCAAAATTATTTTGAGATAAAGCCATTCGTTGAGGGCAAGTTTGAGATTCATGGTCGTACATTGGTATTTTTACCTAATAAACCATTAGCACCAGAAACAATTTATACCGTAACCTATAAAAAAGGTTGGGGTGTTAAGAATGGGAAGTCTCTGGAGAATGATTTTGTGATTCGATTTGAAACGGAAGATGGTTCTGAATCGGAATCAGAATCATATTTATATTTAACCAGTCCGACATTGGAGTCATCTGTAGGAAAAGAAACAATTGTCACACTTTCTGCTTCGAGCGAGTTAAAAAATACAAATGTAGAAGCGATTGGCTATAAGATTTCGATGGATGATGCTAGTGAAGTAATAAAACAGATAGATGAAATTCCTGAGTGGGTATATGCTCCAGATAAAGCATCGCCAATTTTGGAAAAATATGCAAAATCTCAGGTATTTAGTTTTTCTACACAGATAGAGTCGTCAGATGATGTGTGGTATGAATTTATTAGATTGCCTAATAATGTGGAAAAGGGTTTTTATGTTGTTAAACTTACTACATTTAAAGGTGATTCGGTTTGGTTTTTGTTACAAAAAACCAATGTAGGTGCATATGCAATGGTAGATAGAGATCAAATTTTAGTTTGGGTTACTGATCATGAGACGCATAAATCTTTATCAAATCAAAAGTTGGAAATGAACGGGAAAGATTATGAAACTGACGGGCAAGGATTAGCGAGGATCTCAACTCCAGAATATTGGAAAGAATATGTGGATGATGGTGCGAGTTTGTCTGATAAGAAGGCACCTGCAGAATATATAAAAATAGGTAATGATAATAAAGGGCTTATTTTACCAATTAGATATTCATCAATGTATTGGTATTTTAATTACAATGCAGGTACAGAGGCTGGTTTAAACAATTGGAGTTATATCTTTGCGGACAGACCTCTTTATAGAACTCAAGATAAAATTGATTTTTTTGGTGTAATGCAGAATAGGGATACCAAGCAGGGCGCTGGTGAGGTAACTGTTGAATTGAGGTCAAATTCATACAGTTATGGTAATTATAAAGAGAAGGTTTATGCATCTGCGGTTTTACAAACTGATGATCAAGGTTTTTTTAAGGGTGAATTACAGTGGAAAGGTGCTATGAAGGCTGGATATTATAGCTTGGTGCTACTGCAAAATGGTTCAGAGGCGATGACCAGGTCAGTTGAAATTAGAGACGTCATTAAACCGGCTTACTATATAAACATTACTACAGATAATAATGCAGTTTATGCAGGGGATGTAGTTAAGGGTAATGTTGAAGTTAGGTTTTTTGATGGTACTCCTTTTGCTAATGCTGAAATTGGTTTAGATATTTTTGGTGGATTTAAGGATTCTGAAAATATTACTTTAAAAACGGATGATTCTGGCATGGCTGAGTTTGAGTATAAAACTAAAAAAGCGGATTGTGATTTAAGCAGTGAATATCCATATTGCGGTGATTATACTACTTTGCAACTTGAAGCAATGCCGATAATTGGTGAAGAAGGTGAGATTTCTGCACAAACTGACGTTCAGGTTTGGCGTGGAAAAAACAGTTTTAACAGTCAGTCTGTACGTGGCACTGACGGTAAGGCAGTTTTAGAGTTTGATGTTAAGAATGTTGATTTAAGTAAGATATCGGGACGAGATACTCAGACAGCGATTATGGGTGGTGATGCGGAAGTTGTTATAAAGAGTAAGGTTTATGAGGAGTACTGGGATAAAATTCAAACCGGCACATACTATGATTCAATAAATAAAACAGTAGTTCCAAATTATAGATATCAACGTAGGCGTGTAGAAGTTGGTGAGATGCAATCGATTACTGACGCAGCTGGTAAAGCGATATTGCGATTTGACGCAAAGTCAGGGATAAGTTATCGAGTGATTTCTTGGTTTGATCAAAGAGATGGAACGAGATATGCTTTGTACAATTCAATTTATAGAGAAGGTTCTGTGAGTGGTTATACGGGTGACTTTAATGATGATTTAAGTTTAGACTCTGTGGGGTTGGATAAAGATAAGAGTGATTATGAATTGGGTGATGAAGTTGAATTAAGATTTTATCAGAATAAAGAACCTTTTAGTTCCAATCAAGCATCTTATTTATTTGTTAGGGTGGCTAATGGTATTAAGTCAGTAGCAGTATCACAAGATTCTCAGTATAAGTTTACTTACAGTGAACTTGATATTCCTAATGTTACTGTTTATGGTGTTGCTTTTACGCCTTCGGGATTTGCAGAAACACAATACAATGCTTCATTTAATACGGATCAGAAAGATTTAATGTTGAGTTTTGAAACAAATCAAGATAGTTATGCTCCGGGATCTCAAGTAGAATTAAGAGCAAAAGTTACCAATAAAAATGGTGATCCAATTAAGGATGTAAGAATCGCTGTAGCTGTGGTTGATGAAGCTTTGATGAAGGCGGCCAGGTTTAACGTTGAAGAGTATACTTTGAGTCAACTTTATAGATGGTTGCCAAATGGTATTTTATCAACCGAAAGAACTCATAAAGCAGATGGAGCCTTTGCAGGCGGAGGTGGTGGTGCTGAGATGGGTGGTATGATGGCATCCGAAGCCGTTAGGAAGAATTTTAAGGATCAAGCTGGTTTTATGGTAATGCAGACTGATAAGGGTGGTTATGCTATGGCTAAATTTACGGTTCCGGACAATATTACTTCATGGCGGTTGACTGGCGTGGCCATATCTCCGGATATGCAAGCTGGCAATAATGTTATTTTAGTACCTGTTACAAAGCCGGTTTTTGTGGAAGCTGTTTTACCTCAAGATTTATTAATTACAGATAAACCAGTTTTGAAGTTAAGAGCTCATGGGGTTGGGTTGCAACAGGTCGGTGACATTAATTATACGATTTCGATTCCTACGTTGGGAGTAAATAATCAAGAAATAAATGGGAAAGTAAATGATGCGGTTTATTTGGCTTTAGATAGTTTGAGTTTGGGCAGTCATAAAGCAATAATTAATGTGTCAGCCGGAGGCAAGACAGATGCAATAGAAAAAACAGTTAATGTTATTAGCACTAGATCTTCGCATGAAGAACGTGAGGTGATCGAATTGGGTCCTGGTGTTAGTTTGCCTGATTCGGGTATTTCTAGCCAAATTGACTTAGTGTTTGAATCAAAATCTAGGGCAAGTATGAGGTATGAGGTACAGAGTCTAGCGCATCCTTGGTCAGCGAGATTGGAAGCGGTTTTAGCTGGACGTATGATGAGTGATTTAATGGTAAAATATTTTGCAGATGATAGTTTTATGGATGATTCTGGTGATTTGCTGGCTTATCAAATTGAACCAGGTGGTGGTTTGGCAATTTTGCCTTATGCATCTGCTGATCCAAATATTTCTGCTAAAGCCGCGGTAGCCATGCCTGATTTGTTTGATCGTATAGAATTGGCAAATTATTTTTGGGAAATTACTGATAATGGAAAGAGTTCTCGTGAGAGTTCGATTGAGGCATTGTCTGGTTTGGCGGCTTTAGGTGAACCTGTATTGCCGAGATTACGTATCGCTTCACAGCAAAGTGATTTGAACTGGAGAGAAAAGTTGGCGGTTATTAGGGGTGTGGAAGCGGCAGGTGATAGAGAGGCGGCAAGATTGTTGCTTGATGATTTGTTGAAACTTGGAGAACAGAAGGATGATTTGTTGAAAATTAAAGTTAGTGATGATGAGGGAGAGATTTTAGAGGCAACTGCTCAGGCTGCAGCTTTAGCAGCTTCTATGGCGCATCCGGCAGCAGAATCTCTTAGCAAGTACGTACAATCAAATTGGTCTGATGATGCTTTGAATGTTTTAGATCGTGCTATTTATCTACAAAGAGTTGTGCCAGTTTTGTCTGATGTTGATGTTCAGATTGAGTATGCGATTGGTAATGATGTTAAAAAAGTGGACTTGGCAAATAATCCATTTGAAGTGATTACTTTGACTGCGGATGAGTGGAATAATTTTAGAATTATTAGTGTTAATGGTCCGGCTGCAGCATCTTATCTAAAAAGAATGGCGGGTGATATTGATTTTACTAGCAAAGCATTAAGTATTTCTAGGAGTTATAAAAATATCTCAAAGTCTGATAGTGGGTTTAGTGAAGGTGATATCGTGGAAGTTAGTTTGAGTTTAAAATGGCAATCAGGTGCTCAAGATGGCTGTTATATGGTAAGAGATCGATTACCGGCAACATTGGTCCCACTTATTGCTCGAGGTTTTGATACTTGGTCGAGATCTTATACGAGTTTTGCTTATGATTATTCTGGAGGTGAGATATCTTTTATAGCTTGTAAGGATCTTAAAGGTCAAAATATTACATATAAGGCTAGGGTGGTTTCTTTAGGTGAATATACAGCTGAAGGTGCCTTATTGCAGTCTATGCGAGCTCCTGAGGAGGCTGTCGTGTCATTGACCGAGAAGATGAGCGTTAAATAAGCTATGAAGATTGATGGCGGGGGTTGGCTTAAAAGCAGCTCCCGTTATTTTTTTATGCAGAAGAGGAATAGATATTTTCATTTAATTATAATCATTGTAATTTTGGTGTTTTTTAGTATGGGTTGTAATTCAAAACAAGTAGTTGTGAATGAGGGGCGGGATATTGATATTGAAGTAGAAAATAATGGTTTAGATAAATATAATGAAGTAATAAATACAAAATTTTTAGATGAAAAAGTATTAAGAAGAGTGCTTGAAAATAATTTTATTGTTTTAGAACAAAAACCCATTGCAGGAATAATTAATCATCATGTTTTGGCCGCAGATTTACAGGCTAAATTTTTTATGAGCTTAAATAGTTCTCGGTCTGATATTGAAAATTTTTATATTATTTCGCCAGATCATTTTTCTGCCGGAAGTGGAGTTAGTTGTCATCAAGCTAATTATTCTACTGTATTTGGAGTAGTGGAAAGTGATGTTGAAAAAGTTGATTTGTTAACTGATGTGGGTTGCAGGTTGTATGATGGTTATTTTTTTAATAATGAACATGGCGTTGGTTCCTTGATGCCATATATTAAATTTTATTTTCCTGAAGCTAAAGTTGTGCCTATTTTTATTCATATAGATATACCAAGGAAAAATCTTATACAGTTTGGTAAGGATTTACAGAGCGTTGTGTCTGGGGATGATTTTATTATTATTTCTTCGGATATGAGTCATTATTTGACTGATGAAAAAGCACGTATAAATGATAAGATGACGCGTTCGTGGCTGGCAGAAAATAATTGGGATCAATTAAAATTTGCAACAGATGCTTTTACTGATAGCGCTGGAGGATTTGCTTTGCTGCAAGGTTTCTTTAGTACCAAGGCAGTTATTTTTGAGGAGATGGATTATGCTATTAGTACTGAATATGGCGCTGATCCTAATAACACTACAAGTTATATAAACGGGTTTTACTATTTAAAAACGCCTTAGTAAGGCGTTTTTAAATGTTGTTTAGGAATTTAATTAATTGGTTTGGGTATTTGGTGCAATCTTTCTAAAATATCGATTAGGCTTTCCTTCATTAGATCTTTGTCAATTGTTTTTGAGACTAAATCTTTATTTTCGTTAGGCAGATCATCTTGAATGCGACGTAACATTTCTGATGGCATTATTAATTGTAGATCGGAAATGTTGTTTTTTGCAATTTCTTTTGAAATTGTACCAGCTAAATCTTTACTGAATTTAGTTCTGTCTACACCTTGGTCAATGTCTGAGTCGGGATTCATCATTCTTCCTCCTGCTCCAATTACAGCGCCTTCGCTATCAGGTCTTGATTGTGGGGGTGCATCAGTGGCAGCTATTTCATTTATTTCTAATTCATGAGCTAGGTAAATTTTGGATTTGCTAAAATCAGATGTAATGATTAGGGTTGGTTCAGAAAATATTTGTAGATTTTCGGGGATCATCATAATAATTGAGTTAATAGTTAGATAAGTTCTAATTTTACGGTTTTTATATAATTTACGAAAGGTTTGTGGAAATTATTTTTTGAGTGTATACCTTTGTTAATCGCATCTAAAAGTGGAGTTTTTGCATTTAGCTTTTTAGACAATCTTAAACCAATTTCTGATGCTCTAATACCTTCTACGGTTGTAAGGCCCAGTTTTTTAACGTCATTTGTTTTTGAGTTAATAAGTTTTTCTCCATATCTTCTATTACGTCCATGAGGTGACCATCCTGTCACCAATAAATCACCGATTCCGGCTAATGAGGATGCGGTTTTGGGATCGGCTTTGTCTTTAAGCATTATTCCTGCCATTTCGCTAACGGCCATGGTTACAATAAATGCTTTTGCATTGGTTGAATATTTTAAACCGTCGCAAAATCCAAGTGCTATGGCATAGGCATTTTTTAATGAAGCGGCAAGTCCAACGCCGAGCAAATCTTTTGACTGTGCTGTTTTTACATTTCTTCCGCGAAATAGTTTTACTACTTTTTCTCTGGTTTCTTTATACTCACAGGCAATTACGAGTGCTATGGGTGAATCTTTTACCATCTCTGTGGCAATAGCTGGTCCGCCAATCATGCAAATTTGTTTTTGCATTGTTTTGGGTAGAGCCCTTTGAAGGCTGATAACAACCGGATTAAGAGTTTTTTCATCAAATCCTTTTGAGATGTTTATGACTATTGTTTTTTTGTTGAGGTGTGGTAATGCTAGTTTGAGAACGGAGACCGCTACATGTGATGGAATGGCAATGATTACATAATTAGCTTGATCTAAGCATTTATCAATTTCATGACTAGCAAGAATGGATGAAGGTAACTTAGTACCGGGCATGTATTTATTATTGCAATGCCCTTTATTGATTTGTTGTTCTACATCTGGTTCGATGCAATAAAGATGAACAGTGTTGTTTTGTTTGGCTAAATGGAATGCCAATGCGGTAGCCATGTTTCCTGCACCTAAAATAGCTATTTTGGTTTTATTCATAATAGTTATATTTTACCTTTACAGCGAGTAGACGTCTAATTTGTATTCTGCCAGATTATTGTTGAATCTATTTGCCATGCTTTATGCCAATGGTTGTCTAGTAGCGTCTCTGCCTGTTCACTGAATGAGTCTTGGGTAATTAAATAATTAATTTTTGACACATTAAGATAAGAGTTGAATTGATTATTGTCTTGTGTTAACAACCATTCTTGAAATTGATTAATTTTTTGATCATATTCCGGAGTTTCGTGTGGGTGTCCAACCCAAACGTGTCTATTTGTGTATGCGGGTAGCCAAATATTGGTCCAGAGGCTATCTGTTAAGATTAAGCTATTAGATGGACTGTTGCTTTGTATATAATCCCAAGCTTGTATCATGGTATTGGGATGGTAGATCATGTATTTCCATTTGGGATGGTTAATTATGGTTAATGTAATTTGAAAAAGATACAAGAATGGTAAAAAACAGCCAAGTAATAAAAGTGGTTTAAGAAAATTTTTACTTTGTTTGAGTAGCGTATCTGCAAAATGCAACCAAAAAGGTAAAGTGGTAATAATTAATACTGGTAACAGCGCTTGTGTGTATTTTCTGGTCCATGGGAAGGGTAAAAGCATGCAGATTGTTGCCGCTATTAACCAGACAAATGCCCAGTAGTTGTTTTGATTAATGATTTGGGTTTTTTTCAGCTTCATCCAGATGATTGCGATAATAAATGGAAGTAATGTAATTATCCAAAAAATTGGATGTGCGAGTGGGAGCTGATTTATTTGTAAGTGATGGGTTTTGAAAGCCGAGTCTCGCATCAAAAATAGGTAATAGGTCGACGATGGAATTAAGAAGAGATTAAAAAGCAAAAATAATTTTAAACGTTTTTTTAATTCTTTAAAATTTGGATATGCTGTTGTAATTAATGCAATTAAACCGATGAGGGGAATGAAGTACGGGTGAAATAGTGTTAAAAATAAAGCAGTAGCTCCGGAAATTAGTATTTTTTTTACATTTTTTTCTTGCAAACCATGCCAAAGAAAATGAATGCTAATAAATTGTAACGCAATTGAGAGGATGACATGAGCTCCGGCAAATAATGTGGGCGCAACAGCAAAGTCTGAGTCAAGATCAGGTGATATGTATCTGATTATGTCATTGCCGTAGAGTATCTTTTGCCAAATAGCATTTAGGATTCCGGTGCTCATCCCACAGATCATAAAAATTGATGCTAAGCGAGCGTGGGATTCTGTGTGTGTCTGTTTTTTTGCGATCCAGTAAAGCGTTATTGAAAGGATGAAAGTGGAAAAATATCTTAATATTTCATGTGCAAATTTAGCGGGAATCCCTATTTTTACTAATATTCCCCCTAATGACCAAAAGGCATCAAAACGAGGAATCTGGGGGAGCGGATTATAGAGATTTGTTATCAGAAATGAATTTTTTGATTGTTCCAAGTAATTGATGTAAACCGCAAGATCGTGAAAGTTATAAGCGCTTATTCCTCCTAGCCAGGTTGTGTTTTGTGGAGCGCTGAAAATAATAATTAGTAGCGTAAACAATTGTAAACAGATAAGAAAAATTCCGAGTAATACACCAAAGTGCCACTCGTGGATTAATTTTAATGTTTTGGTTGTTTGTCTCATTATTTTACTAATGGAACTACTATGCGATAGGAGGATGAAACGTTGTTAAGTGTTTGTTTTCCTTGTCCTACAAGTACAGGTATTAAATATTCATAATCATAGGAGTTGTCTTTTTTGGGGCTGATGAATGAAAAGAAGACTTCACTAATATCAATAGTACCTTGGGGAACACCTCCGAGGCCACCTTTTTCTAGACTGGATCGCATTTCTTTTTCTGTTATGGCTGAATATTCTGAACGTTGAACCTCTGTTGGAAGTGTGAGCCAACCATATACGAATTTTTGTGAGTTGAGATCGTAAATTAGAGTTCCACCGATTTGTGGCTTGCCAATAGAATCAACAATATTACGTTGATCGACAACTCGTTCAAATGTAATTGGTAAATAGTTGGGAAAATTATTGCTATAACAAGGGCTTTGGGTGTATTTGTAGTCCAGCGGATTAATATTTGATAGTTGATCTAATGAGTTTAACTCATTGAGGTCAGCGTTAAGTTGTTGACTGATACAATTTTGTGTATTTTCTGTATTTAATTTCCAATTCAACCAGTTTTGTTGTATGGATATATTTTGTACCGTTAAAATATCGTAGCCAATACTTGTTAAAAAATTAGTAACTTTTTGATCTATTGTTTCTTGGGTTGGCCACTGGTTCACTGTATTGATTTTAAAAGGCTGATCTTTTTGAAAAAATGATAGTTGATGAAATGTGGAATCAAACGACCATTGGTAATCTTCATTGTTTTGCCAGGAAAATGAGTACCAAGTATTGGTTGGTTTGGTTCCTAACATGCCAATGGGTATGTTGATTGCATGTGTAAGATTTTGAAATTGAGTTAAATCCAATCCACTGCCAGGCACACGTACAACTAGGATTTTTTCTGGGAGTGTGGGAAGGGTGGTGTTGATACGTATAATACCTGAATTATTATTTAGGGTTACTGGAGGTAGCTTGGGTAAAGTTCCGAAACCTTCTTGTTGAGCAACGGCTCCTGTTCCGGCGGTTGGGCCAAGTGTCTCTGCGATAGGGGTGGTTGTGGCTTCAAAACAACCAGCTCCAAGAAAGAGCAGTGTTATTATAAATATGGAGATTTTAATTGGCATAATAGAGTTATTATAGCGTTTAATTGTGGATATTGACAGTTTTTTATGGAAAGGTTATATTCCTAGCTACAAACTAGGTTTTTATGAATAGCTTATTTAAGGTTTCAGCAAAAAATCATGCGGGCATGATACTGATGTCAATCTTGGCTAACCGCTCATCGATTGAGGGTGATTTTGTGTCTTTAAAGGAGATTGCTGATGAAATGGGATTATCGCAAAAGTTTTTAGAAGAAATTGCGGCTTCATTAAAAAAAAGTAAGTTAATTAAAGGAAGGCAGGGTCCTGGAGGTGGTTATCAATTAGCTAAGAGCGCGGATAGTATTTCGGTTTATGAGATTTTGGTTGCATTGGAAGGACCGATAGCTGCAATGAGTTGTGACGGTGCTTTTTGTCCGGTAGCAGATAAGTGTTCATCAAAATCTTTGTGGAGTTTTTTGCATCAAGATTTAATTGAGTCTCTTAAAAAAACAAGTTTAAAAAAGATATCTAAAAGTGTCTAAATATAATTTTATTATGAGAAAAAATAAACAAAATGTATATTTGGATCATGCAGCTACAACGCCTATGGATGAACGGGTGTTAAAGACAATGATTCCTTTCTTTACTGAGGTTTATGGAAATCCTTCGTCTTTGCATGCACCGGGACAGCAGGCGCATGAAGCTGTTTCTCAAGCTCGTAAAACAGTGGCGAAATTAATTTCTGCGCATGAAGATGAGATTGTATTCACATCAGGCGGGACGGAATCAGATAATTTGGCAATATTAGGCGTTATAAAAATAGGTGGAGCTGATGTTAAATCAAGGTTAGGTAAAGATGTTATTCCGCACATTATTAGTAATGAATTGGAGCATCCGGCTGTTTTGGAGTTGTTATTGGTTTTACAAAAACGAGGTGAAATTGAGTTAACTTTAGTAAAAGCTGATAAAGATGGTGTATTACTGGCAAAAAATATTGCAGAAGAGATTAAAAATAATACTATTTTGGTTAGTGTGATGTATGCAAATAATGAGATTGGAACGATTGAGCCAATTTCTGATTTAGGTAAATTAATAATTAAAAATCGTAAACAAACAGGTTTGACTTATCCATTACTTCATACAGATGCATGCCAGGCGGCGGGATATCTTGATTTGAATGTAGAAAAATTGCATGTGGATTTAATGACTTTGAATGGTGGTAAGATTTACGGTCCAAAAGGTGTCGGGGCATTGTATATTCGTCGTGGAGTCAGGTTGTCGGCGCAGGTTATTGGTGGTGGTCAAGAACGCGGATTAAGATCAGGTACGCAAAATGTTCCGGGAATTGTTGGTTTTGCCAAAGCATTAGATCTAGTACAGGCCAAAAGAGAAAAGGAGTCTGCTAGATTAGAGAAATTACGCGATAGATTGATTGAGGGGTTGTTAAAAATTCCCAAGTCTCGTTTAAATGGACATGCGATTAAACGTTTGCCGAATAATGTAAATATTTCTTTTATGGATATCGAGGGGGAGGCAGCAATGTTGTATTTGGACGCGAAAGGGGTTTATTGTTCAACGGGTTCTGCGTGTGCTTCCACATCACTTGATCCATCACATGTTATTTTGGCTTTGGGTATGAGTTATGAAGCTGCACATGGATCTTTGAGGTTTACTTTGGGTAAAAGTACCACGAAAGCAGACATTGACTATGTGATAAAAGTATTACCACCTATAGTTGAACAATTAAGAAAAATAAGCCCGGTTAATTTGGATATGGAATATTTTTCAAATGGTAATAAAGAGAAGAAATGATTTTAAGAATGAAATAATTATTATGAATAATAAGAAAGAAGATAAAAAAGTTGATGTAACTAATAGACAAGGAAGTGGAAGTTTTTATTCCACGGTTGTTAAGGATCATTTTTTTCATCCTAAGAATTTTATGGAAGATGAGACGGGTTATATCGCCGATGGGATTGGCATGGTTGGTTCGCCAGCCTGCGGTGATGTTATGCGTGTTTGGATAAAGGTTGATCCAAAATCCGAGAGAATAACTGATTTGAAATGGAAAACTTTTGGATGCGCTTCTGCAATCGCAGCCACGTCAATGATGAGCGTGATGGTTACTGAAAATGAGGGGATGACACTGGATGAGGCGCGAAAGTTGCGTCCTCAGGATATAACTTTTAGATTGGATGGATTACCTCAACGTAAAATTCATTGCTCTGTCTTGGGGGACAAGGCACTGCGCTCTGCAATAAATGACTATTTAAGAAAGGTTGGTCAAACCGATAGAATAGAAATTGAGCACGGCAGGATAATCGATAAAGTTTTAAAGATAACTGATCATGATATAGAGGAAGCGGTTTTGGAAGGTGCTGATACTTTAGAAAAAGTTCAGGATAAAACAAAGGTTGGTACAGGCGATCCGTCTTGTATCCCAGAAGTAGAACAGCTAATTAGATTTTATAAGGAAAAGTATTATGGAGCAGAATAAAAATACCGCGGTTAACCGCGGTATTAATTTGTTTATGTGTTTTTAGTTGAAAGCGAGTTTTAATAGTCCGCCGATTATGCCAAAAACGACCACGAATCCAATAATGATTCCGAATATAACGGCATTGATTATTAAGCTAGCAACAAATTGGTAGCCCAAGACGGCCATGGCACGTTTAATAAAACTATCAGAGATTAGCCAGCCTTTGTAGCTATATGTTTCCTCTTTTTTACTGGTTTTAGCATCATATCCACTATAATTTGTATCCAGATTCATTTTTTTATAATCAATTATTTCCTCGGTATTTTGTTCTGTCGTAGTTTGTTCTGACATAAAGATTTGGTTATGTATAATACGATAAGTGTTGCATATATTTAGCTATTTGGCAATAC
>JAHJSR010000100.1 GCA_018830085.1 Patescibacteria group bacterium | reverse complement strand
CGACGGCATTTATGAGGCCACACCTAGGATTCAGATCCTTTTTCAGAATCTTTCTCCAAAGCATATTTTTTTCCTGCTTCAAAAACCGCAGAAAGACATTTTATCAAAGAACAGGTAAATGATTTACCATCACTAAAGTCTTCCACAGCAGTTTCGGCAACCAAGGCAGTAATGATCGCATCACCACGAACTTCTTTTGGATCGAGTTCCAAATGATCGATCACTCTCCCAAAGCGATGCATGCCCCTCAGCTCGACATCAGAAGTGATGTAAAACCCTACCTTACCGCTGGATTCGCGTGCAATGACCAAGAACCTTTTGTGATACATGACCCGCTCCTCTTGTGACTGTATTGGTTAACCAACAATTATGATGTTATATATACAAATTTTTAAGAATTGTCAACCGATTATGTAAGGAATTGATTGACATCACACGATTTGCAGGTATACTGAACCCAACCAATAAGGAGGTTCTGATGACACAACTAGAAAAAGACAGAATCCGCGGACCCATTGTTGTAGGTTTGATGTTCGCGCTACTGATACTTTCAATGATCGTATTCGCGGTGAAGGACGATGATATCTCGGCAATACATAAAACCGTAAAGCTACAAGAACGGCAACAAGAAGTCGATCAAAAAGCTCAGAATATCACGTACACCAAAGATATTCGTACAGGTCTCTGTTTCGCATTTTCTGGCCCAAATTTCACTCACGTTCCTTGCGACAAAGTTCAAAAACCTATCGCAAACAGTACAAACCCGTAAGACTTGACCGACCCAATGTCGGTTTCTTTTTTACTCGACTAAATTAACTTTTTCTGCTAAACTCTAGCCCAAATGTTATTCAAAATTCCAACTTTTGTACTCCCAACAGAGCCCCTTTCTCCATTTAGTTTAGCGGCTTTTGTTTTGTTAGGCATTTCGATTCTTACTTTTATTGTTTTTTGGTTTTGGGCTCTTTACCATGCTTATCGCACTCCCAGAGCGCCATACAGCCAAAGATTATTTTGGGCCATAAGTATACTCATAAATCCCACGGCCACCATTTGGTATTGGTGCGTTTGGCAACGTTGGACCTTTTGGACACTGTTTACACCATTACTCGGTATGTTCATAGCATTGCCACTGGTTGTGCGTTCACTCATGACCAAGGCTGATGCCACATTACTAACAAACTCACTCTTTGCACTCGGAAGTAACGCCCTGGTAATATTTTTTGCCATACTTTTAATATTCCCAATACTTCTTAGATTGGTGGTCATTTTACATCTAACCAAAAGCACAGAAATATCCGCGTTGGAAAAAAACGATTGGGTGGTATCTTTAGCATTTCCACAAATCGGATTCGGTGTTTCTTTAGTTTATGCAGTACGTTTCTTAAGGGTTTGGGCGTTTGCTTCCATTGCTTGGATGCTTATATTTATAATCACAGGTAAAATCATGTTCATGAACCTTGCACCAGTAATCATTCCTGCCGGAGAAGAAAAACGAGAAGAATACAAAGCCAACAAAAACTCAACCACAACACAGGCCATAGAAATGCAAGAAAGTTTACAATAATTTTAAACAAATAAAAAACAGAGTTCATGACTCTGTTTTTTTTACTGTATTTATTCTTCTTCAGCAAAATCTGTTAACTTAAGAGTTTCTTTTTCTGATTGCAACACCAGATCTTCCAGCTCTTCTAATTCAGCAAGAGCGTCTTTTTCTAAATCTCCATAACCATCATCCTTATCATCCTCATCTTCCTCATCTTCATCGTCATCATCTACTATAACAGCTTCAATATCATCCTCCTCTAAATCATCATCATCATCCTCTTCCTCATCATCCATAAGATGCATACCGGGAGTAAGAAAATCATCCTCTTCTTCTTCGTATCCTTGCGGGTCCCAGTCACCTGATGGACCTAATGAAATTGGCAATGTAACCATAACAATTATTTTTATTATTTAACTGATTCTGCAAAAACATAACAAATGATATTTTTTGACACAAGTGGATAAAATTTTAGCCAATTTATATCAATAAATAGACCCCTAAATCCTCGAAACAATTAAGTTTGATATTTGTGTTCCGGTGGGTTATTCTAATTTGACTATGGATCTTATCAATATCATTTTGCTCGTAATGTTAGCCCTACTAATTGGAGCGGTTGGTTTAATATTTTGGAAACTCCAAATGTTGCATACGCAAGGCCAAAATCCGGCAGAACCACAAAGTCTTTTAATGATGCAGCAACAATTATCTCAACTGCACCAAGAAGTCAATAACCGCATGGGTGAGAGCAATCAAGCCTTTAGAGAACAACACACAACCGTAACCAACATAGTCCGAGACATAACCTCACGTATGGCCAAAGTTGAGGAAGTCTCTCGCCAAGTTTTAAACGAAACCACAGAACTGCAAAAACTACAACAAATCTTAAAAAACCCTAAACAAAGGGGTGTTTTGGGGGAATACTTTTTAGAAACATTACTAAAAAACGCTCTTCCACCAAATAGCTTTTCCATGCAATACCGCTTTAAAGATGGAGAAATCGTTGATGCTGCAGTCTTCATCAAAGATAAGATTGTTCCTATTGACTCTAAATTTAGCCTCGAAAACTACAATCGTCTCGCGGACACGGACGACGCTCCAGAACGTGATCGCTTGGAAAAACTTTTTGTAAACGACTTAAAAAAACGAGTACAAGAAACCTCTAAATACATTCGTCCTGAAGAGGGGACTATGGAATTCGCCTTCATGTTTATACCCCATGAGGCAATCTATTTTGATTTACTAAACAATAAAATAGGCGCAGCACTTGATGATCCAGAAAATATCATCCAGCGCGCAGCATCAAAATATCGAGTTTTAATCGTTTCTCCAACATCATTCCTTGCCTATTTGCAAACAGTCGTACAAGGTCTGCGAGCCCTGCAAATAGAAGAACAAGCTAAACATATTATCGATAGAGTTCGTGACTTGGGGAGGCACTTGGCTACTTATGATCAAAACATGCAAAGCCTTGGCAAAAATCTCGGAACGGTCGTCAATCAATACAATAAAGGTTATAATGAATTTAAGAAAATCGATAAAGATGTTCTCCGCATTACAGGTGAGGGTAATGACATTGATCCACTGACAATCGAAGCTCCCAACCTAAATAACGAAAGCTAAACATGTCAAAAAAATTACTAAAGAAAATAATACTTGTTTCTGCCAGTGCGGTTGCAATCTTTATTTTAGGGACAATAGCTTATGTTCGTGTCACACAGCTAGACAATCTTTTTACTGAACAAGAAGTTCCTCAAGCTCCCGTTATTATCATTTTAGGAGCTTCTTTAAAAACCGACGGCACACCTTCGGACGCACTGGAAGACCGACTAATCCGCGGCGCAGAACTTTTTATTGATCAAAAAGCACCAAAAATTCTTGTCACGGGCGACGATGGTCAAAATCACTCGGACGAAGTTTCGGTAATGAAGCAATACTTAATTGATAAAGGAATTCCAGAAGCCGCCATCCAAGTGGATGGGCATGGTTATAGAACATACGAAAGTTGTAAACGAGCCAAACAAGAATTTGGTTATAATCAGGCGATACTGGTAACACAAAAATTCCATTTGGTAAGAGCTTTATACCTCTGTAATTCTCTGGGTGTAGAATCAAACGGCGTAACATCAGATCTGCGCCATTATAAAAGCATTACTCAACTAACCATTCGCGATTGGTTGGCCAGCTTTAAAGCCTGGATCGATTTAAATATTTGGAAACCAGTACCACCGGTTAAATACTAAGTTTAATCATATGAAATTAAACGAGCCTTACATCAATCAACTGGCAATCAACCTAAACAACGCAACCAAAAGATTGAATGCTCAATTGCGCTCATTAGTGATGGCAAAAAACGGTAAAGAAAAACGCCTTCAACAACAAAAACTAGAAATATTAAGAAACAACATTAACTCAAAATAATATGCCTAAATTTGAGAATGTTGATAAAAAAGAAAAGTCTAAGAGCGAAAACTCTCGCACACTTCTAGAAAAATTACGCGGATCTTTATCAAAAAAAACAATTGCAGCAGTAATCGGAGCTCTTACTGCCAGCGGTGCCGTCATGGAAAGAGCCGGAGCGTTTTCATCAAACGATTCACAACCAACATGGGTTGACGATGCTCTGCAGGGACAAATTAATATTGTAAAAACAGCCTCTGATGAACTCAAACAAGCCATATCCTTACCCCTGGAGATTGTAAGCTTTCCTCTGGAACTTGCCAAAGAAACCCGCTCACAACCAATCGAAAATAATTCGGTAGAAATGGATGACGATCAACTCAAAAAACCAAAGCTTGAATACAATGTCGCTGATTGGTATGAACCCCAAGGAGGTGATCCATTTAGCGAACAGTACAAACAACGTGAACGTGAAATCACTAATAAAAAAGAACAGTTTATAAATCAAACTGCAGCCGAAGTATCGGAAGTCGTATTTGAAAATTTACACAAATCTGATTCCACTAACACAAACAAAACAATATCACTCGAACACGAAGCTCAACAAAGATGTAAATTTATTAACAACGAATCAGGTAGGCAAGATTGCACAACAAAAATCATTAATACGGCAAAAAAAAATCTCGATGAAAAGTTATTGGCTTTGGCTACTGAGGATCCAGATTCTGCATATCAAACTGCCTCAAATATTAGTTATGATGGAAAGGCACAACCATTGGATGTAGCTCTGCGCTCCAACAATCCTTCGTTATTTATTGATTGGGTAGGGAAACAAGGAGTCTCATCCGAATATATTCACGAAGCCGAAAATTACAAAATAGAAGCATTATTCTCTAGTGAAGACAGGCTGAATGATCTTACCGGCGTTTTTCCTGATTTACCTCAACCTTACCAACAATATATTTATCGAGCACTGGAAGACAAAGTCAACAATCTCTCCAATAAAATTCCGGACAGTTCGACTCCTCAGCCAGGTGAAACGAGTAAAACCATGCGCGAGATGGAAAAATACCAAATGTATCTGGATGCAATATCGGGCTATGAACCAAATGAATAATTTTATGGCACTATCTGCTCTTCGCGCTGAATTAAAGCAATACGCCAGCAAACAACGCGCCCACATCTGCCAACGCTTTTTTAAGACCAAAAAAGGGGAGTATGGCGAGGGTGACATCTTTTTAGGCCTAAGTGTACCCCAACAACGTAAAATCGCTAAAAAGTATCAAATTTTACCTTTAACGGATATCGTTAAACTGTTGCGCAGCAAAATACACGAGGAACGCTTCACCGCTCTTGTTCTAATGGTAACTAAATACCAAAAAGGGGATAGTGATACAAAGAAACAAATATTTGAATCCTACTTATCAAATACTAAATGGATAAACAATTGGGACTTGGTCGATACATCAACACCACAAATCGTTGGCGATTATCTATACAATTTTGGAGATATAAAAATTCTTGATAAACTCGCAAAATCAAACCTACTCTGGGATCGTCGCATTGCCATGCTAGCAACTTTAACCTTTATTCGTAAAAACGAATTTAAACCTGTTATTAAAATCTCAAAAATACTTTTGAACGACAAACATGACTTAATCAACAAAGCCGTGGGCTGGATGCTACGTGAACTCGGCAAAAAAGATATTAATTTATTACATACCTTTTTAGATGAGAACTCAACAAAAATGCCGCGGACAGCATTGCGTTATGCGATAGAAAAATTACCACACAACGAACGCAATAAATACCTCGCAAAATAAAAAAAATTACCTGTTATTAAAATTATAAATTATAATAATTCAAAACCAATAATGTAATTTCATCAATATGAATAAAACACTTATCTATACAGCTAGTTTAATCTGTTTACTTGGATTAACGGGTGCGGGTTGTGATTCCGCAACTCCGACAAGCAACTCAAACTCGCCAAACGATCAACAAACGAATAATTCGGAATTAAATGCCTGCGAACTCTTAACCAAAACTATTGTAAGCGATTATTTGGGCGATGTTGACGATCCAACACTACGCAATACTGCCGGAGTCGTAAGCACCTGCACCTACACCGAACCAGCAAGCTTTGATTCGATAACATTATTAGTTCGACGTAGTCAAAATAATGATGAATCCAATACTGTCAACACCAATGCTAAAAACGAATCGAAAAACCTTTCCGGCGTTGAACCAGAAGATATCTCGGGATTAGGGGATTCAGCTTACTGGGCGGGCGGCAGCCTAAAACAACTTAATGTATTCCGAGGAGAGGACTGGCTGATACTAAGTGCCTTTAAAGACGACTTCAGTAAAGACAAGGCGATAGAGTTAATGCAAATGATTCTGCAAAAATAAAAAAACAAAAACCCCGGATATCCGGGGTTTTATATTTCCAACTTATAATTACATAAAAAATTATAAAAATTAATTTTACGACTCATAAGATTCCCCCATACACCTCAGAGTGGAGTAGGGATCTTAAAATCATCGTGTAACTGTAACAAACAAAATTAATTAAAAAATTTATTTACCTCTCACTGCTCAAAATTGAATTTTTTAGACGTAGGGAAAAATTACTGATTATAAGATCAGAGCAAAAAAAATAAATTTTAAAATAGTAAAAAATAGAAAAGCTGAAGCTTAATGAAAGGCGAACTGGTTTTAAACGCTAATATAAATACCACAACATAGCGTCGCACAATATATGTTATAAGACTCATTATAAAACTTTTTATCTTATTTAAGCCAAATTATAGCCTTTCATTAAATTCCTTAATATCTCCCCGTTCTTTATAGAACTTACTTCTTTATCAAGAATTTTAAACACTTTCTTCTTTTGATATATAAATACCTGTGTTTCTGTATAAATAAAAAAATCTCAGCCATACAAATACAGTTAAATAACTAATATCAGATTTTTTGGCTAATTTAAGCCAAAAAATAACACGAGGCTCAAAATTGCGTTTTAAGGCTTGATACCTAATCACAGGTCAAATCATACCTGTAAGCATTTAAAAAACTCGCTACTTATAATAAATACGGCCTGGTACTCTAACATCTATATACTCGTGTATATCATCCCATGGTGGTTTAGCTTGAATAAACATTCTTAAAGTTTCTATCTGCATATCCAAGTCTGCATCCACATCAATAACAACACTTTTATTTTCCTTTAAAATAATCTTTACAATACTTGGAACATCCGGATCCAGATGTAAAGCCTTAAACCAAATCCCGGCATCTCTGAGTTTAGTTGTTAGATTCAACCAAGCTCTTACAGTATTTGAATTTGCAATAACAGTTCCTTTTTCATAACTAGTTGAAGTTGGCGCAAAAACATAAATCTCTTTAGAAGATTCAATCGGAGCAGAGCTTGTTAAAAATGCTCTGGTAGAAGAAACCGTAGCCTCATCAGCTAGTTCAGAGATAACTCCGTAATCATCTACAATATAAATATTCGAATTAGTGATAAATACCACACTCCTCTGGCGCTCCCAAATCTTGAGTCGTAAAATATTAGGATACTTTTTATCCACAGTTACCTTATTCACAAAAAAAACTTTTGATAAATACTTTTCCAATTCTTCTGTATTCGCTGAAAAAATATTTTTACTTCCCCAAGGCCACCTTGTTGCTTTATTATTAAAAAACTCTCCTATCTCCCCTATCACAGCATCTTCTTGTAAAACTTTTAACGGCTCTATCTCGTATTGTTTAATATCAAAATATTTAGAAAAAAACAAAAACCAAAAACTTCCCACAATCAAAAAAAACAAACAAAGCGCGTATATCATCAGCCTTGCTTTTTGAGCTCCCTCTACCCTATCCCCCTTAAACATCCCCTCATTTTTACCAATCACCTCTTTAATCATGATTCACATGATAAATTAGTATAAAATAATTAGCAATCACTAAAAATCCTAAACCACAATCCTCGGAATCAGAGGATTGATCCTAGTAACAACCTCATAATTTATTGTGCCTATTTTGTCCGCAATCTCTTCTGCGCTAATTTGATCTTCGTTTTGCTTGCCCAGCAACACAACCTCATCTTCAACATTTACTTGTTCTACATCTGTAACATCAACCATGCACATATTCATACAAATCCTTCCGATTATTTTACAACGTACCCCATGAACAAGAACTGTACCCATACTAGACAAACCTCTATCATAACCATCCCAATAACCAATTGGTAAAACTGCAATCTTACCTTGCCGTGTTACTTTTTCTGTTAAACCATAACTTACAGACGTGCCAGATGGGACATCTTTAATTTGGGCAATAACAGTTTTCCAACAAAGCGCTGGTTTAAGTTCCACATTTGCATATTTTAATTTTGAAATTTTTTCAGTATCGAGCGAAGACCAAAAACCATACATAGAAATACCCAATCTAATTAAGTCAAAACGTGCTTGAGGTAACAATAATGCAGCCGCTGAACAAGCTGTATGTTTTATTTTAAAGCTAATACCTAACTTTTCTAAATTCAAAACTTCCTGATTAAAATTTGCTAATTGATTATTTGCAAAATCTTGATTTAAAGCATCCTCGACATTTGCATAATGCGTATAAACTCCTTCAAACAAAACTCCTTTAATTTCCTTTAATTTTAATGCAAATTTCTGCAAATCAATTCCTTTTAAACCTTGTCTCACTGTACCTGTTTCAACTTTCAAATGCACTTTAGCAGGATGATCTTTTAGTAAACCTTCTTGCGATAAATTTAAAAGAACATCCATTACTTTATCATCATATATTACAAATGAAATATCATTTTCTATAGCCAACTTTACATTATCCGGTCTAGTAAACCCTAGAATTAAAATCGTTTCTTTTATTCCAAATTTTCTTAACTCAAGTGCTTCATTCAAAGAATCAACTGCAAAATATTTTAAACCAAAATTTTTAATAATTTTTGCCATTTCCAATAAGCCGTGACCATAGGCATTAGATTTAACAACTGCCATTATCTCTGATTCCGATTTTACCAATTCTTGAAAAACTTTAATATTATGTTTAATATTATTTTCACTAATTTCAACCCAAGTTTTCGCCTTAATATTTGTTGAGGCTTCCATATTGAACAATTTTAGTATTCTTTATATTTTATCAAAACCACAATACGGAACCAGCACTTCAGGTATCTTTATACTGCCATCTTCTTGTTGATAATTTTCCATTATTGCTATTAATGCCCTAGGCGTTGCAACCACAGTACCATTAAGAGTATGCAAGTAGCCTCTATCCCCTTCTTTACTCTTATATCTAATATTTAAACCTCTAGCTTGATAATCTATACAATTCGAAGTCGAAGTTACTTCACCCCAGCCGCCTTTTCCTTCATTCTTACCCCACATCCAAGCCTCTATATCAAACCTACGATAGTCAGATCCACCCAAATCACCCGTACAACAGTCAACAACTCTATAAGGTATACCCAAACTTTGCCAAAACTTCTCTTCAAAAGCTAAAAATTCCAAATGAATCGCCTCGGATTGTTCCGGCAAAGCAAAAGCAAACATTTCAACCTTGGAAAACTGATGCACTCTATACAATCCATATGATTCTCTACCATAAGATCCTGACTCAGTTCTAAAGCAATGAGAAAAAGCTACATATTTTTTTGGCAGATCTTCTGCACCCAAGACCTCATTCATATGATACCCCAAAACCGTAATCTCGGATGTTCCAATTAATGCTAGATTTTCACCATCAAGATAATAAACCTGCTTTTCAGGACCTCTTGGTAAAAACCCCTTACCCATCAATACCTCTTCTTTAGCAAGTTCAGGTGTTACCAAAAACTCAAAACCTTGCTTAATCATAAAGTCCATTCCGTATCTTAAAACTGCTTGTTCTAAAATTGCTAATTTATTTTTTAAATAATAAAACTTTGCACCAACAACTTTTGCACCACGCTCAAAATCAACCAAATCATGTTTTTTTACCAATTCTAAATGATCTAATACATTAGCAATCTTAACAGGTTCGCCAACCTTTCTTATTTCTTTATTATCCTCATCACCTTTACCCTCGGGTACTTCTTTATGAGTTAAATTAGGAATGCTACGCAAAATACTTAATCGTTTTTCATCCAAATCCTTTAATTCAGTATCTTTTACAGCTAACTCATCTTTAATTTTTTTGCCTTTTTCTATTTGCTCATCAGTAGGTTTACCTTGTTTTGAATTTCCGGCAACCAAATTTCGCTCGGCACGCAAAGCCTCTACTTCCTGAAGCAATACAGTATAACGATTATCAATATCCAATAATTCACTCAAATCAACAGATGAATTTCTTTTCTCTATATTAGCCTTTATTTCATCAAGATTTTCTCGCAAATATTTAATATCAATCATATTTTTTACTTAATAACATTTATTGCATAAACGACTAAGCCGCCCGGAGTCTCAACCTCAACCTCATCTCCTTTAGCATGCCCCAGAAACGCTCTGCCCATGGGTGATTCATTTGAAATCAAACCTTCAACCGGATTAGCTTCTTCTGAACCTACAATTTTAAATGTCCTTTTTCCATTTACGGACTCAACCTCAATAGATGAACCAATTCTAACAGTATCACCACCGGATCTTTCTTCAATAATCTTTACATTTTTCATCATCTCCTCGATTTCCCTAATCCTACCCTGAACAAAGCCCATTTCATCTTTAGCGCTATGATATTCAGCATTCTCCTTAAGATCACCAAGTGCCTTAGCACTCTCAATGCGGTCAGAGATTTCACGAACTTTAATAGTTTTTAAATCCTTTAACTCTGCCTGTAATTTTTCTAAGCCTTCTTGGCTTAAATAGTATATTTTATCTGTCATATTTTTCATTATAATAAAGACGAAAAAACGCAATGTTAATGACCTGCGTCACTATTGGAATATTTCGATGTATTAGTAGTATAAGTTCACCTCACAGGAGTTGTCAATCTAATCGTTGACGTATCCCCAACCACGCTTGCAATATCTCCTTTACAACCGGAACCGCAGTCCTAGAACCCTCGTCTCCTTGCTCTAATAGCACAGTTACCACAACCTCAGGATCATCAAAGGGTGCAAAACCAGTAAACCAAGCATGATTAGGCTTTTCACTACTCCACTGAGCTGTACCAGTTTTACCCGCAACATTAACAGGTAAATTAGCTAATGCCCTCCCAGAACCAACCGTAACAGTATCTCTCATCCCCAACCTGACTGTCTCGACATAGCCATTATCAGCAATTGCATCATCAGAAACAGTACTCGAAGAATTATAAAAAACATGAGGAGTAACTTTATGTCCACCGTTAGCAATCTCGGCCGTTGATAAAGCTATTTGTAATGGAGTTACCAATAAATCACCTTGACCTATAGATAAATTATAGGTATCACCAACATACCATTTTTCATTTTTTCTTTCTTCTTTCCATTCAGGTGTTGGTACAAAGCCATCAGATTCACCGGGAATATCCAAACCCGTCACACTCCCAAACCCAAATCTACGCAACCACTCTCCCATCTTTAAAACACCCATACCCACAAAACTATCCTTGCCTCCACATATATAATAAAAAAACGTATTAACCGACATGGCTATAGCTTTTCTAACGTTTGTAACCCCGTGCCCTCCAGCCAACCAATCTGGAAAAAAATGACTGCCACTATAAATACCTCCTGTAGAAACAATGCTTGTTTTAGCTGTAATAACACCTTCTGATAATGCCGCCACCGCATAAACCGGTTTAATAGTAGAACCTGAAGGATACAAACCAGCCCATGCTCTGGCTAAAAATGGTTTATCTTCATCATTAACCAAAGAGGCATAAATCGTGCTAGAAACCTTACCTGCAAAAATATTATTATCATATGCTGGCCAAGATGCAATTGCTAAAACAGCACCATCCCTAGGATCCATAACTATAGCAACCCCGTGCTTTGCTTCAGCCATTTCTAAACCTCTTTTTAATGCAATCTCTGTCTTTTTTTGTAATTCCCCATCAATCGTTAGTATTAACTCAGATCCATTAATAGCCTGTGTTTCATGAATGATTCTCTTCTCATGACCATAAGCATCCACCTCAATAACTCTCTCACCAGGCACTCCTCTTAAAAACTCTTCGTAAGATTTTTCAACACCTACCTTGCCTATTAAATCGGTTTGTCTATAATCAATTACTTGATTTTTAAGTAATTCATCTGGCGAAATTTTACCGGTATACCCTAAAATGTGTGATAGAGTTGAAACATCTGCCGAAAAAACATACCGACGCTTATCTCCTGATTCAATTTTAAAAGCTGGGTAATCTGACAAATCAACTTTTAACGCAACCGCCTGATCGTAAGGTAAATCCCTAACTAAAATCATTGACTGATCCAATTCTATTGACGAATCCACTATTGAACTAATTTCACTTATCGGTGTACCAGTTTGTCTCGCTACCCTACCCAAAGCTTCATTTCTAGCTTCTGCGTCTTGTGGTAAATCAATTGGCACAACCGACAAATCAAAAGTCGAAACATTATCTGCAAGGATAATACCTTCACGATCTTTTATCATACCCCTTGAAGGAGAAATGACCTCATATCTTAAACGATTTCTATCAGATAATGCCGCATATTTATCATATGAAATGCCCTGCATCCAAAAAGCCCTACCCAACAATACACCAATAAAAATTATACTTATAAACATTGCAATCCAAAACCTTAAAATGGGAATTGGCTCCCCTAAATACATAGGTTGATCTTTTATCTTTGTTGCATCATCCTCATACAAAATTTCATGTGCAATATCACCTCGCCTAGTGCTCACCTTCAAATCCATACCCCCTGCATAATCCCAACCAAAATTCACGTCTTTATCATCATTCATATCGATTTTTGGTTAATGGTACAGAAATTAAAAACCTTTTAGTGAACACAGTAAAGCCAATAAACAATATAGTCACGATCACCAAATCAAAAAATGCAATCACAATAAAATCTTTCCAAGTTTCAATATACAAAGTCCTTTGCAGTATAATCGGTGAAATCCAATATGATATTAAAAGTAAAATATAATCCAAGAGCCTTGCAATTACAGTTAATATCCAAGCTGCTTGCAATGATCTATTTGTCATAACTTTTTCTGAAACATAATCAACCATAAAAGCCACCATCAACCAACGTGCAATCGCAAAAGCTGATGAATCAGTTTTTAATAAATCAGATATCGACCCAGCAATTCCTGCCGCCACAAAACCAGCCTGAGGCCTATTTAACAAAATTAACAAAACAACACCTGGTAAAAGGGGTCTCACATGTGATAATGGATAAGGAGCAGAACCAGCCAATGAACTTTCTATAAGCCCCGCCGCCAAAGCCGAACCACTCAATAAAAACCAAGATGAAAGACGCATACTATTCTGGTCTTAATGCTTGCGATCTTAAAACCGCAACAACATCAACCGAATCTGGATCCAAAACCGACTGTAAAGCCGCGTTTTTAAATGGATCGGTTGGTTCACCAATTATCCTATTAACGATTCCAACAATCAAATCTGCTGGCACTTTATCCTCCGTGCCAGATGTGACTAAAATATCATTTACCTGTATTACTTCTTGCTGCGGAATAAGTGTAGCCAATGCCGTTCCATTGCCCTGCCCCTCAACCAAGCCGATTAACTTATGTTCCCCGGCTTTTGATATAGCTACTTTACTTTCCAAATCGGCAGTCAATGTTACAGTGGCAGTATGTTCCTGAATTCTTGTTATTTTACCCAAATATACCCCCTCCTCAACAATCACCGCCATACCTATCTCTAATCCATTCTTAGCCCCCCTATCAATCATAATCACTGCACGATTAGCAACAACCGACCTACTAATAACATGAGCCGCAACCGCATCATATTCTTGATCTTGCAAATAACCTAAAGTTTTTCTTAAAATGACATTTTCTTCTTCCAAAGCTTTTAATCTAACATAGTCAACACTAATAGAAGCTAATACATGATTCAAATCTTCATTTTTTTCTTGACATTCATTAATACTATCTCGATTAGCCCATCGTGAATACATTCTGGTACCCACATAAGAAACAAAATGTCCTGCTGGCGCTAAAACAGTTCTAAGCGCATCTTCGATTGGTATCAATATACTGGTTATATGTAAAGTGACTATCGCTAAAATAACACTAAACATTATTAATACTATCCTCGTGCGCCTAATCATAGTAATTAAATAATCCTATCAGACTTTGGCAAAGCAATATCCTTTAATATCTCTTTATTTTCCAAAAGAGCACCAGCTCCCCTTGCGACTGTTGACACTGGATCCTCAGCAACCTGAACCGGTAAACCCGTTTCTACTTGAATGGCTTCAGCTAAACCACGCAATAAAGATCCGCCACCTGTAAGCATAACTCCACGCCTGTAAATATCTGCCACTAATTCCGGGGGTGTAACTTCTAAAATAGATTTGATATGTTCAATAACTGTTCTTACCGATCTAGCAATCGCTTCTCTAACCTGGCTATCAGTCACCATAATTTCTCTAGGTAAACCTGATAATAAATCACGTCCACGCATAGAAACCTCTAAACGATCTTTTAAAGGCTTTGCCGACCCTACCGCAATTTTAACCTCTTCTGCCACCCTCTCTCCCAATAAAAGATTAAACATTTCACGAGCATATTGAATTATATTTCTATCCATTTCATCTCCTGCAATTGGTATTGATTTTGCTGTAACAATTCCATTTAACGAAATAACCGCTATCTCGGTTGTCCCACTTCCAATATCCACTATCATATTACCAACCGGTTCTGAAATCGGAAGATTCATTCCTATCGCAGAGGCTATAGGTTTTTCCACTAAATCAAAATCTCTTGCACCTGCTGCCATAACAACATCACCAACAGCCTTACGTTCAACCTCTGTTACATCCAAGGGGACACCGATAACAACATGAGGCCTTGGCACAAACAATGAATGTTCACGATGAATTTTATTAAAGAAATATTTAAGCATTTTTTCCACTACCTCAAAATCAGAAATAATTCCTCTTTGTAAAGGCTTAGACATCTGAACATGCTGTGGTGTTTTACCAAGCATTGCCTTTGCTTCATGACCAATTGATAATACTTGCCCATTGCGCAAATTTACAGCAACTACAGAAGGCTCATGAACTACAATCCCCCTACCCTTTGCATAAATCAAAGTTGTTGCGGTTCCAAGATCAATACCCAAGTCTGTAGACAGACGATTTAGTGGATTTTTAAACATAAAAATATTGCTTTATCTAGTGCATATTAGCCACATTGAAAACAATCCAGCAAGTGTGGATATATTCATAAAATTTTACTTTGGCTAACTACAAACAAGCTTTTAATGTCTAAACTATTGATACATTATCTCCTTGCTTCTTGTATTAACAAAAATACATACTCAATCAATACAACAGAACCAATCAAAACAAATAAAGTGTACCACTTCAACATCCCCTGAGCCGAAAACCCTAACGCTCCAATCCCAATAAATGACAATAATACAGCATGTCTAAAAGTAATCCTAACTTCACGCGACAATACCTCATCCCTTTTTCTTATGCCAACCCTATACATCAACCCTCCTAATGAAAGTGTGCCTGTAATCGCTAAAAACAATGTAGAGTAAAAAAATAATAAACCGATTCCACCTGCTTCATCCGGATTTACTCCTTGAATAATAATAATCCAAGCAACCCATGCCAAGGCAGTACCAAAACCCATAAAAATTAAATACCACTTAAAGCTCATACAAAGTATTATATCACAAATCAAAAATACTTCGTATAACTAATATCCCCTTTTACTTAGTTGTATCGATAACACTGCTCGTTGACCCAGTTCGCGATTAATAGAATTTATTAAATCTACGGTTTCTACTTTTAAAGTTTGCATAGCCGCTGGAGAATCAGATGAAATCGTAAGTGTCCCTTTATTAAATTTAACAAAAGTAATAAATGCACTCTTTTCATTTCCCCAGCGCAATCTCAAAACTTTCTCAGCCACTTCCATAACCTTTTGCGCAGTTATCTGATCATGAATACCAGCTTTTTTAATTGCCGAAGGCATTATCGACTTTAATGATTCCCAAGGCATACTTATTTTCTAAACTCACAAATATTCTTAAAATCGCAAAACTTACATAAAAATGATGACGGAGAAGCCGGAAACTCAGAAATCAATATTTCATCCATACGCCTTTTTAATGTTTCTTCAAACTTAACTTTATCATCCCCCTCTAACAAAGGAATCTCTAATTCCACACCACCAGCACGCACAAATGAATAAGCCAATCTTGTTACTTTTTTGCCCTTTGCCTCTAATGCCAATTGATACATTTGCAATTGCTCTTTATCCAACGCATCAGGTGCTTTACCTTCCTTAAATTCACTAGTCTTATAATCAATAACTTCCCAACCACCTCCGCCGCCTTTATCAATTCTATCAATTTTACCTTTAATAGAATGCTCTCCCAAACGCCAGTCAAAACCTTCTTCCAAAGCAACTATATTCGGCAAGGCATCACTCCATCTTTTATGATATGCGATTATCGCTTGAGCCCCTTCTTTAAAATATGCGTCATGCTGGGTACGATTTGGATACCATTCATCAATCCAATTTTGTTTAAAAATTTCCAAAGCCTCGTCTAAAGTTACCAATAAACCAGAATCCTTCTCAATAGCTGGAGTATTCGGTCTATCAAACAAACTCGCTTGCTTAACGCTAGATCTATCCATGTGTTGTTTCAAAATATACTGCAATGCTAAATGCATGGATTGGCCAAAACTTTTTTGATAAGAACCTAAAACAGGGACTCT
>JAHJSR010000099.1 GCA_018830085.1 Patescibacteria group bacterium | reverse complement strand
TTCTGCATGAACTTGATTTGCAGAAAAACCCAACATTAAACAGAATGCCACTAGAACTGAAAATATATTAGTAAAAAATTTTGTCATAATTTTAACCTGTATAACCTAATGATTGAGCGACATACCAAACGATGGTCCAGGCACCCATCACAAATACTATGCCGATAGCTGCTTGAACCATGGCTTTTTGTCCTTTGTTTACCCACTCAGATCTGCCAAAAGATAAAATGTACAGCGCTCCACCGTAAATGAATACGATTAAAAACAACGCTCCGGAAAGACCCATTATAAATTGAGCGAAATAAACTGCTTTTTGAATAATTTGCTTAATAGTACAATCCCCCGTCTCTTCACAACCAACTGATTGGATACCCTGAGTACCAACCAACGAACCACCAGAACCCACTGCAGGTGCAGCTTGAGCCGTACCGGCCGAGGTTTCTTGAGCTTGCTGTTGCACATCCTGAATTGTTATTCCTCCCGAGCCCGACTCATCATACAAACAATATCCACTAACATTCACAAAATTCAAAGCCGAAGAAGATAGACCTAGCGCACTTGCCATCGCCTCAGGATCATTATCGTATTTTGTACAATCAGCTTCCGAGTTTGCAGATATTTCTATCTTGCAATCAGCAGCGCCATCGCCGCAAATAGGGCAATACTGTGCTACGGACTTACAATAACCGTCAAAAGTATCATTAGGTAAAAGAGCGCCTGCTTCAATTGTACCACTACACACACAAGAACCAGCTATAGCATTTTGCGCGTTAAATGTAATACCAAAAAATACTCCTAGCGCTATGAAAAATCCCAAGCATGCAGTTTTTATTGTCATAGATTAGTATTCTTTAGACATTAATGTTTGCGCCACCTTTTCCTGAGTAACACGCATTAAGCTCTGCCATTTTTCCTCTGGTTGCAGTTTAGCTTCATTAATGAGATCCAACATTGCCTGTTCAGCGGCATCGGCATCAGCACCGCGATACCAAGATTGTGCGGTTAATATTTGTGAAGCGAAGACTCCCAGTTCCTCATCCTCTAAATAATCTTCGATTAAAGCCTTGTTGGCCGGTGGACGCTTAGCCGCATCAAGAAAAGCCTTTTCGTTATCCGGTTGAGCGAGATAATTTATAAAGTTCCAAGCTGTTTCCGGATATTTAGATTTTTTAGAGACTGTCCAAACCCAATAGTTGGCATAGTTTACAACCTGATTGCCATCAATTTGAGGTAGTTTAGAGATAGCAAGATTGAGTTTTGGTGCACGAGCCTTTATTAATGGCAGGTGATATGAATAACCAAAGAAATAAGCCAATCTACCTTGAACGAAAGCATCAAATGAATTGGGCATGCTGGAATTCCAGGAGTATACGTTTTTATTCTCGTTGGAAAAATCCATGTAAAAGCGCAAAGCTTGAACTGAAGGAAGCTCGTTGCGTGTTCCGGATAAAGCCTCGGGCAAAAGAGCAAAAGTCGGATTACCGTACTCATCAACCATCTGAGTAAGGTTTTGCATCATAAGAGCAGAGAGCAAATCTGAGGCGCGTTCAACATTATCCGCCTCACCCATGGCAGCACCGGCCTGCAATATCTCGCCATTGGTATCTACTTTGACCAAACGATTCATGGTTGCCTGAAAGCGATCCCAAGAAGTTGGAATAGTTGGAATGCCGGCTGCATTTAGCATGTCCTTGTTAACATACATAGCCAAAGTATCTACCGATATCGGCAAAGCAAAAATTTTATCCTCGTAAAATGTAGGCTGACCAGGTTCGGCTGTATTAATTCGTCGTGTTACATCTTTATAAACCGTGTCCGGATATCTTTCTTTAAGATCGCGCAGTGTAACACTTTTTTCATTACGTAATTCCAAGGTCTCTTTACGGCTAGTTACAGAACCGGTAACGAATTTATAAACCATCTGTGTGTAAGCAGGCATTGGAACAATCTTTGATTGATATTTACCAACCCAAGTATTGTGAATCAAAAATATATCCGGCCCACGATCTTCGGCCATGTAATTTAACAAAACATCTTCGTATTCCTCGAGACGGAATCTTTTATAGCTGATCGTGATATGCGGATGAGCTTGCTGGTATGCCTGAATAAGCGGCATAAATTGATCAGCGTCATCTATAACTGCCCAAATTTTTAGCTCTTGTGGTTGCGATGCTGCGATGGTTTGTGAATCCGGCCCCTTGGTACAACCCTGACCGGTTAACATTGTGCCCACCATTAAAAGCATGAGCGCGCGTTTAAAAAAAGACCTCATAATATTTGAGGTCATTATAACACATTGTTTAAAGGATGATTAATTAATAAAATCTTAAGTAGCTACTCTAAAATAAACGACATCACCATCTTTGATAATATACTCTTTGCCTTCGATGCGAACCTTGCCTTTATCTTTGGCACCATTCCAACCATTGTTATCTACAAAATCCTGATAGCTGACAACTTCGGCACGAATAAAACCTTTTTCAAAATCAGTATGAATTACTCCGGCTGCCTGTGGCGCACTTGAACCCGCTTTTGTTGTCCAAGCGCGAGTTTCCATCTCTCCACTGGTTAAAAAGGTAATCAAATTTAAAGATTTATATGCAGCCACAATCAGTTGATCTAGACCGGATTGAGTTTGATCAACAGACTCAAGATATTCTTTCTTTTCTTCCTGGCTCATGTCAATAAACTCGGATTCCATTTTGGCACAAATGGGTACAATTTGATCGCTTGCTACTCGTCCCAGGCGTGCAATGTCATCAATAGTAGTTTGCGGACGGTCTTGCAGTTGCTCTTCGGAGACATTAAGAGCGTAAATCATTGGTTTTAGCGTGAGCAGAGAAAGTGACTTCATTTCTTTTAGTTCGTCCTCACCCCATTCTAAATCTCTAAGTTGTTCACCTTTTTCCAATGCTGATTTTGCACGCTCTAAAGCGTTGAGCAATAATTCTAATTCTTTAGATTTGCCCGATTTTAGTTGTCTAGAAGCCGTATCAAGTCTTTTGGTGACGATGGCCATGTCAGCTAAGGCTAATTCGATATTTATGGTTTCCATGTCGCGCGTAGGATCAATGGCGCCATCAACATGGATGATGTCGTCATCTTTAAAAATACGCAGAACTTGAACAATCGCGTCAGTGTCACGGATATTTGCTAAAAACGCATTTCCCAATCCTTGACCCTCCGCTGCTCCACGCACCAAGCCAGCAACATCAACAAATTCAATAGTGGTGTGGATGATACGCCCTGAGTTGGAGATCTTGGATAAAGGTTCCAATCTATAATCAGGAACCTCAACCATGCCAACATTGGGATCAATGGTACAAAAAGGGAAATTCGCACAATCAACCGCTTTTTTGGTTATTGCGCTAAATAATGTTGATTTGCCGACATTGGGCAATCCGACGATAGCGATTTTCATAGGTGATGTTGCCTCAGTTTAGCGGTATTTTGTGGATTTGGTCAATGAGTGATATGTTATATTAATCATTTACTACATATATATATGAAGATAGCTGTTATAGGAGGTGGCGCTGCAGGGCTAATGGCCGCGGCAACCATAAAAGAAGCTTGGCCTAAAGTTGAAGTTATTATTATTGAAAAAAACAGTGAGTTGGGAAAAAAAGTTGTTATTTCGGGTGGCGGAAGATGTAATCTAACAACCGGTTTGGATGATATTAAGTTAACTCTTAGTAAATACCCACGTGGAGATAAATTCTTGACCAAGGCTATGTATGCGTTTCCACCGAAATCAGTAAGAGAATGGTTTATTAATCATGGTGTACCGGTAAAGACAGAAAAAGACATGCGGGTTTTTCCGGTTTCTAATAATGGTCACGATGTTGTTGATGTGTTTAAAAATATTTTTACCAAGATTGGCGCAGAAGTTTTACTAGACTCCCCTGTTGAGGACATCAAAAAAACTAAAAAAGGATTTAGCGTTAAAATTAAAAATCTTAATAAAACTTTGGCAGTTGATAAAGTCATCTTAACAACTGGTGGTCAAGCTTATCGTCAGACAGGTTCAACTGGAGATGGATACAATCTTTCTGCCAAATTGGGACATAATATTACTGAATTAGCTCCCAGTTTAAGCGCATTTTATACCAAAGAAACTTGGCCCGCTGAAGTTGCTGGTCTGTCCATACAAGATGCGACATTAAAAATTAAAATCAATAAAAAGAAATTGGTAATCAATGGCCCATTAATGTTTACGCACAAAGGAATAACAGGACCTGCGGTTTTTGCAATGTCAGCATTAATTGCTTTTGAAAAAATTGATACAAAAACACCTCTAAAAATATTCATTGATATTTTTTCCGGCACAAAAGAAAGCGAGCTAACATCAGAGTTAAATAATTTGATGGATAAGCATTATAAAAAAACTGTGTCTCGAGTTTTGAGTATGCTCGTTCCAAAATCATTAGCTCTAATTATTCTAAGCGAGCTAGGAATTGACCCATTAAAAGAATCCGGACAGGTTGGAAAAACAGATAAGGCACTGATAATAAATTGGATGAAGCAAATTCCACTCAACATAGTCGCAAGAGTTGCGGGTGAAGAATTTGTGACGGCCGGAGGTGTTGATCTTGATGAGGTGAATCCATCAACAATGGAATCAAAAAAATGTCCGGGTTTGTATTTAGCTGGTGAGATTTTAAATATTGATGGTTTTACAGGTGGTTTTAATTTACAGTCAGCATGGGCGACAGGACGAATAGCTGGCATAAGCGTCGTCGCAAAAAAAATTATCACCTAATAACACTACAGCCTTTACTACTGCATCAAGCAAGGGCCGATCTTTGTAGAGAGATCTGATTGTAATATCGACCAAAGGGATTCCTCCATGCTGTTCGGAATGACATCACAAGTTACGATACTTGAGTATTTAGCTGTTTTCTGGCATACTCCGCGCAATGTCTACAGTCATGCAAATACAGGATTTATCAAAAACCTTTGGCACAAGGCAGTTATTTAGTGATGCGTGTGTAACAATAGCCCAAGGTCAACGCGTGGGGTTAATTGGTTCTAATGGATCGGGAAAAACAACCCTTTTACGCATGATTTTAAAACAAGAAGATGCTGATCAAGGAAAAATTACCATCTTTCCTGATATGCGTTTGGGATATTTGGAACAACATGAAGAATTTCCGGCCAACGAAACTGTTAGCGATTATCTTGTGAGAGTGTCTGGGTGCGAACCTTGGGAATGTGCCAAAATGGCAGGATCTTTTGAGATTAAAAATGAAAAATTGGATACTGAGTTTTTAAATTTATCAGGCGGATATCAAATGCGAGTTAGGATGGCTGGAATATTAGTTCAAAAACCTGATTTACTTTTACTTGATGAGCCTACAAATTATCTTGATCTGCAAACAGTGCTTTTATTAGAGCAAGTTTTAAAATCTTATCGAGGAGCATTGTTGCTAGTATCGCATGATAGAGAATTTTTAAAAAACGTCTGTACTCACACATTGGAAATTGAACATGAAAAACTAACCCTTTTCCCTGGTGATATTGAAGCGTATTTTGCGGAAAAGGAATTAAGGTTAGAGATGGAGCGTAGATATAATAAAAAAGTACAAGCCCAACGAAGACATCTGCAAGATTTTGTTGACCGCTTTAGAGCCAAAGCCTCAAAAGCCACACAAGCTCAATCAAGACTTAAGCAATTAGAAAAACTCAAAGGCATTGAGATAGCACATTCGGCGAGGACAGTAAGAATTAATTTACCTAATGCGCCACAGCGAAATTCTTGGGCTTTGGAATGCAAGAGCCTGGAAGTTGGATACAAAGTTGGTTCACCGGTTTTAAGAAATGTATGTTTTGAATTAAATCGTGGAGATCATGTAGCTGTGGTTGGAGAAAATGGCCAAGGAAAATCCACTTTATTAAAAACTTTAGCCGGTAGTTTGGAAAAATTATCTGGTGATTATAAGTGGGGGCATAATTTATCAATCGCCTATTACGCTCAACATGTTCCACAGATGATGCCCACCTATGGTACTGCCGGTGACTATCTTAAATCTGTAGCTGAACGAGCTTTACCTGAAGAATTGTTGAAGATGGCAGGAAATTTTTTATTTTCCAAAGATGATTTACAAAAACCAATAGAAGTATTATCCGGCGGCGAGAGAGCGAGATTATGTTTGGCGGGTATTTGTTTGGGTAAATTTGATGTCTTGATTTTGGATGAACCTACTAACCATCTCGACTTTGATACGGTGGAAGCTTTAGCTGAGGCTTTGGCGGATTATTCTGGAACAGTAATCTTTGTAAGTCATAGCCGCACCTTTGTTTCGCAGATTGCCAGCAAAGTTTTAGTTATCAAAAACAGCACTGCTAAATTTTATCCTTATACATATGACATCTATGTATATGAACTTAAAACACATGAAACTTTTGAACAGACCGACACAAGCGATACTGCGATAGTTGAAGGTGAGTTGCCTTATGTGAGAAGTAAGATAGATATTTATCAGGACATGAAAAAAGAAAAGAATCTGCAGAATAAACTTGAGAATCTTTCCGCAAAACTTACCAAAGAAAAAAATAAATTGCTAAAGTGGTTCATGGAAAATACTACGACGGTTGATGTAGAAAAAACTAAACGTTTAAAAGAGCTTGATGCTGAAATTTTAG
>JAHJSR010000118.1 GCA_018830085.1 Patescibacteria group bacterium | reverse complement strand
CCGTCTTATAGTTTGCGTTTAATGGGTGACTATTTAATTGCTGGCCAATCCACCGGAAGATACAGTATTGTTGATGTTATAGATCCAACCAATATTTCTTTGGTATCGCAGCAGCAAATTCCATCAGTAACAGAAAATTTTGTGGCTTTAGATATATCTGATGGTTATGCGTTCTTGATTGGTAGTTCAAATTTACGTTCCATAGATTTAAACAGATCAGAATTCACCGCAGTAAAAGTTGGAAATGCAGAGTTAGGTTCATTAAGTGTCTTAAAAGATGCTCTAGTTAACAGCAACTTATCAGTTCTTGGTGGCTTGTATTCGGGTAAAGCAGGCATCTTCTCTCAAGGTAATATTGATTCCGGTGCTGGTTTATTTGCTCAAACCACATCATCCATGGCAACCATTTTGCCTAATACACATAACCTTTACGATCTGGGTTCCGTGGCTAAAGCTTGGCGCAATATTTATTTAAATGGTGGAATCTATGGTGTAGATGCGAACTTCAGTAATGAACTGACCGTGTTGCCAAATTCGGGCGACGACTTCACTGTAGTTTCTACTATAGACCCAGGAGCCGCACCAAAAGATGTTTATGTTTCTGGTGACTATGCATTTGTTTCAAATACTCCGCTCGCTAACCAGGCCGGTATCTTTGACATATCCGATGCAGAAAATCCAGTTTTAATATCTACAATAACAATACCTTATTCAAACTGGTATCCAAACGCCATAAAAGTCCAAGGTAGATATGTATTTATAACTACCACCAACGGAACAGGTTTTTTCATATATGATATTTCCGACATAACCGACCCCCAAGTGGTATACCAAAGCACCTTAACTAGTAGTCCTGAAGATGTATTTATTAGTGGAGAGTATGCCTATGTGCTTGAATCTGGTTCTCCCGGTAGTTTAAGAATTTACGATATCGCAGATCCAACAAATGCCGAATTATTGGTTGATTATCCAACCACTGGAGCAAATCCATATTCAGTATATGTTCAAGGTAAATACGCTTACCTATCCAACAACACTACGGGAGGTTATCAATTTGAAATTATTGATGTAGAAGATCCAAAGAACCCCGCGACTGTTAGTAATTTGGGAGGCTTTTCCTCACCTCGTGAAGTCTATGTTCAGGGTAATTATGCTTATTTGGCCAACAATTTAAGTGTTTCAACAATTGATATTTCCAGTTCTACAACACCTACTACAGTCGCAACGACAACACTTACTACATATGGTTCAACAGCTATTCACGTTAGTGGTCGATACGCATACGTTGGTCAATCCTCCGGAAGATTCTCGGTTATTGATATTGCCAGCTCAACTAGTCCTTCATTGATTATAAATGGCCAAGCTGTTGGTAGTGGTGCGATAAATGGAATGGATGTATCGGGTAGGTATGCCTACTTAGCGGATAATAATAATGGACTCATAATCATTGATATCAAGGGAGCTGAAGTGAACGGTCTTATTGCCCATAGTGCGGAACTGGGTTCTCTTACAGTACGCACAAATGCCACCTTCAAAAACTACGTTGATATCAGCGGAGGTCTCACGGTCGGTTACCAAGGTATAGAGTCACACGGCCCTATTGCCGCTGCAGGAATATCCAATCTAGGTCATATTTATACTCAACGCAATAATGAATTCGATATTGGTAACAGCTCAAAAGCTTGGAGAGATATATATAGCACAAGTACCATCTATGCAAACAATGGCTTGTTTACCGGTACGGTTACCACAACCTTACTAGATGAAAATCTGACCAACGTTAGCTCGGTAACCGGTCTGGGTGGTGATGTTCAGGCAGTAAGGACCGAAGGACGTTACATGTATGTCTTATCTTCGGGATCGCCCTATAGATTACGCATCTATGATGTTTACGACCCATCCAATCCTATTCTTCTTTCTAACATGGGTTTTTCAGTAAATAGCGCATACATCGCCGATATTGATATTCAGGGAAACTATTTGTTCGCAGTTTCTACAAACGCAAGCTACCTATTTGCAGTTGATATATCAGATCCAACCTCACCCTTTGAAACAGATGTTTATACCTTACCAGGCTCTACTCAGGCTTTATACGTTATGGGTCAATACGCTTATCTCGCCAACAATGGAGGTTCGGGTCAGAGGGGTCTACGTATAATGGATATTTCAGATCCGAGCAATTTATTTTCAGTGGGCTTTATAGCGGTTGACTATAATTGGGATGATATCTATGTACAGGGCTCATATGCCTATATGGTTTATGAGGAGTTAGGTAGCGAAAGAATGACCATATTTGATATAAGTAATCCAAAAAACCCTGTTTTGAAATCAAGTATCGCTGGAGCTAATGATTCACAAGATATTTTTGTACAGGGTAGCTACGCCTTTATTGCTGGTGCGGATTTTGAGGTCTGGGATATAAGTTCTTCCACCAATCCGGTTCAAGTTGGTACGGTCACAACTCCTTCGTTGAGCGGCCTTTTCGTCAGTGGAAACTACGCATATGCAGGCGGTGGTGATCAATTCTTTATTTTTGATATTAGCGATCCAACAGATCCAAAATTAATTCATACTCAATCAGCTCCGAGTGTTGGGAATACTAGAGATTTGGACGTAGTTGGCCGTTATTTATACATTGGAGGCAGTGATGATGCAGTTTCCATTTTTGATCTAAAAGGTATAGATACACATGCTATACGTGCTCATTCCGCTGAAATCGGTAATTTAGATGTAATGTCTAACGGTACCGTCGGAAATGAATTTACAATTCACGGTGGGTTATCAGTTGGGCTTAACGGCATATACACCGAGGGTGGCCTTGCAGCTCACACTACCTCTAGCTTTGCCGACCTTAGCACCACTGGTCGCGTAAACTCCAACTGGCTTCCTTACATAGATAATACCTACGACTTAGGTAGTGCGACTTATCGCTGGAGAAATCTCCAGGCCGTAAATGCTTCATTTACAACATTATATGTTGCAACCGGTGGCATAACCAACGCTTTCATCCAAGACGGAAATAGTTTTGGTGCCACTGCTGTTCTTGGAACCAATGATAACAATAAACTAACATTTGAAACCAATGGTACTACCAGGATGGAATTAGATACAAGCGGTAACCTCAGTCTTGATGATAATTTGATAGCTCAAGCCGGTGAACTATCAATAGTGGTTGGCAGTGAAACCAAAGATTCATTCTTAGAAACATATACTGGAGACATGAGTACCGGTTTGTTGATCAGAAATGGCAATCCAAGTGCTGATTATGGAATAATAAGACAAGAGTCAGGAAGTAATTATACCAGTGGCTGGGATCAGGGCTTGCATATATTCACTAATAACTCAGGCCATGATGATTCCATAATTTTTACAACCAATGGTACGGAAAGATTGAGGTTGGATGAATACGGTTCTCTTTATCCTTCTGTAAATATTTCACAAAGCCTTGGAACATCAACTAATCGTTGGGATAAAACTTGGAGTGGAACGTATAATATTGGCACAAGTACGTATCATTACATGACCACATTGGCCAATGGCAGTTTTAGTATCACAGAGGCTGATGGCAGCAACATAATCAACATTGGTCGTGACTATAGCAGCCGTAATAAAGTTGCTGTTGGTTCCAGAACATTAGGATCCAATACCGGTCAATTCAATACGGCTATTGGTGATGAATCCACATTAAGTGGTACAGGTTCTTATAATACTGCTGTTGGTGCAAGTTCATTATACGACTTATCATCAGGTGCTTCCAACACGGCAGTAGGTTTTGAAAGTTTATATTCAAATACAACTGGTTATTATAATACTGCACTGGGCGCTGTAACACTTCGCTCCAATACAAACGGGTATCTCAACACTGCTATTGGTGTCGGTGTACTCTTTGCCAATCAAGGAGGACATCATAATATCGGTATGGGTCCGGGAGTTTTATACAATAATGTTTCCGGTAACTTTAACATTGGTATTGGTGATGGTGCTTTATATACAAATACGGCTAGCGATAATATTGCCATCGGTGAAAGTACTTTAAGCGCCAATACTATTGGTACATTAAATGTCGCCATGGGTACCAGAGCATTGAATGCAAATATATCAGGAAGCAATAATGTTGCGATTGGTAACAGATCTTCTAATACCAAAGAAACAGGAAATGAAAATACTACTATTGGTGATTATACATACTACAGTTTTATAGGCGGTAACTTTAATACAGCGCTCGGTTCTCATTCCATGTATGGCGCGGGTGCTGATCAAACAGCGCATTACAACACGGGTATTGGTGCCTATTCACTCTATGGTTTAAACACAGGCGCATCCAACACGGCTGTAGGTTTTGAAAGTATGTATAGTAATACTGATGGTTTTTGGAATACAGCAGTTGGTTTACAAAGTTTACGTGCTAACACAACCGGTGCTGTAAACACGGCATTGGGTGTTGGTTCATTATTAAGCAATCAAGACGGTGGAAGTAATGTGGCTTTGGGCGCCGCAACGCTTTATTCAAATATTAGCGGTGACGATAATATCGCCATCGGTAATAGTGCGCTATTTAGCAACCTTGCCAGTGATAATCTCGCGATCGGCAAAGGTGCAATGTTTGATAATACAACAGGTAGTTTCAATAATGCTTTAGGTACAAGTGCTTTGGGCAACAATGTAACTGGTGTGCAAAATGTTGCTATTGGTACCTATGCCTTGCTTAGCAGCGGTGGCAATTCTTACTCATACAACACTGCAGTTGGTAATGAATCAATTTATTCAATTACATCCGGCGCATCAAACACTGCGGTTGGTTATCAGAGTTTGTATAGCAATTCAACCGGACAAGGAAATGTTGCCATGGGTGTTAATTCTTTAAAAAATAATGGAGGCGGTTATTATAATGTTGCATTGGGTATGAATGCTATGTCATACGGTGCAACTGGAACTAATAATATTGCTGTAGGTTTTTATGCATTAAATGAAAATACGAGTTCATCAAATATAGCTATAGGTGGTGGTAGTTTAATGTTTACAACAACAGGTGGTGGTAATGTTGGTATAGGAACTAGTGCAGGTGTGGGCAATAGAACCGGTAACTTTAATACTTGGGTTGGAGAGCAGGCTGGCTTGGGTGTTCTTGGTAATAACAATTCATATAATACCGGCATTGGCGCTTTTGCATTAAATTCAATAAAAACAGCGACTGATAATGTAGCAATAGGTTACTTGGCTTTAAGCTCAAACGAGTCAGGAGATAATAACGTTGCGGTCGGCTCTATGGCATTAAGTTCCGTAACTACAAGTACTTATAACACTGCTGTCGGAACTGCCGCTTTATGGCACAATACAGGTCGTTATAACAGTGCATTTGGAACACTTGCTTTGGCTAGTAATACTTGGGGTGAGCGAAACAGTGCTTTTGGTGGATCTGCTTTAGGTATCAACACAACAGGTTATGAAAATACAGCCATAGGAACCAGTGCTT
>JAHJSR010000098.1 GCA_018830085.1 Patescibacteria group bacterium | reverse complement strand
TCCCCCTCTTTTATTTTAGAAAAAATCAAATTTATCCATATTTTGAAAGCCTATCATTCCTTATTCTCCGTTAGAAAAATATTTTTTGAATTGCGTATAATGTCCGGCAGCTCATCCGAAGTGTCCTGAGCCAAGTTTACTTGGTGAAGGGCATTTTGGATAGCTGACTGTTGTGCGAAGTCGCAAAGCGATGAGCTCAACAGGCGGCGGAGGTGCCGGACATTGTGACGAAGAGCGAAGCGATTTCGTCACAACTGGTTTATATACGAAAACATTTCGTATATATGTCCACATCTTGCATGTTATAGGAATATGTGTATCATGTAAATAAGGTGTTGGCGGGTTAGCCTCGTGTAATTATTAACGAGGTTTTTATGATAGAAAGACAAATGCAATTAACTAAAGAGGAGATGCTTTTAAGGTATTATAGTCCTAAAACTATCAAAGCATATACATCACTAATAAGAGAATTTTTAATTATTTATCCGGGAGATATAAAACGATATACAGAATATAATTTGCGTGAGTTCTTATTGTTTAAGCAAAGGAAAGGTTTTACTTCGCAGACTGTAAATTTGAGTTTGATGGCGATGAAGTTTTATTACTTACAAGTATTAAAGTTGAGGATCAGAATTGATTTTAAATTTGCGAAAACGTCAAAAAAGTTACCCGTGGTTTTGTCGCATGAAGAAATTGATAGAATCTTAAATTGCGTGACGAATTATAAACATAAAACTATGATCGCGTTGGCTTATGGGGCGGGTTTACGGGTGGGTGAAGTTGTAAGGTTACGCGTGCGAGATCTTCAGTTTGAGCAAGGGACTATTCATATAAAAAACGCGAAAGGAAAGAAAGACCGTATCACTTTATTGCCATCTAAGTTACTGGGAGATTTGAAATTATTTATTGTCAGAAAAGTTGGTGTTGATTATTTGTTCGAAAGCGAGAGGGGTGGCAGACTTACGGAAAGATCTATTCAGAATGTATTTAATAGAGCATGTAGGTCTGCAGGAATTGTTAAGTTAGTCACTTTTCATTCTTTACGACATAGTTTCGCTACTCATTTGTTGGAGAATGGAGTGGATGTCCGTTATGTCCAGTCATTATTAGGGCATCAAAACATTAGAACAACGCAATTATACACACAAGTAACATCAAATAAATTAAAGACGATTGACAGTCCTTTATAAAAAAAAGACCCTGTGAGGGTCTTTTTGTGGATTTGAATAATTTAAGTTGTTTGATTATTTGTTGATGTGTTATCTGTTGTAGTTCCTTTCTTCTTTTTTATCAAGGTAACTATTGCTGTGATGGCTGCGGTTGCAATGACTAGAAGAATGATTGACAGTAGAGGACGATAGAATAACCAAGCGATTGCGATGGTGATCAGGGTTAGTGCTACGGAGATTAGGCCGGCGAGCAATCCGGTTCCCATACCGATTGCATTGCCCAAGAAAGGCAGAACATCTCCAAAAACACTTAGTGGTTTTAGCATGAGTGCCAGACCCACGAACATGAGGAAGAATCCAAGCAGTCTAAGAATCCATGTCATAACTTTGTTGGCTTGGATTGCGTTTTGAAACATTTGTTCAGAACTTACGTCGCCCATTTCCAAGAGTTCAACTGCCGCACCGGCTTTAGCTTGATAGGGGACAAAGGAATCGCCATGTTGTTGGGAAACAATGCTGACGTTGGTTGGTTTTGTGACTTCAAAACTTATTCTTAAGTCACCGATTTGTGGTGAAGCGGGATCGCCTAGGTATAATGTTCCATTTTGAATTTCAGCTGTCCAAACTTCATCATCGGACAATGCCTCCATATTGTCATCCGTGAGAGGTAGCTTAGTAGCTCCACCGATTCTTTTGATTAACGCGGGTGTAAGTGCAAAAGCTCCTACATTTACATTTTCTGCATAGAGTTCTTGGTTTTCATAAGGCATGGATGATGGATTTTCATGATCAGATGGAAATTCAAAAGAACTTGAGTCGATTAATTTTTTGGACCAGGTTTTATCGTATGAGTAGGTGGTTTCCGTATCAGAACTGCCGCCATAGTTTTTTGTGGTTTCGGAAGATGTTTTTTCTTCCCATTGATACATTTCGACAATACGGTTTAGTTTGATTGCTGTTGAAGTTACAACAAAAGCCGGATCGCTTAATACATCAGAAGTATCAGCCTTGCCTGTTATGTGAATTAGTTTATTTTCGTTGGTACTGTCAATAGAATTAATGGATACTGATATAACATTATTAGCTCCTTCCTCTAAACTTTTATGCATTTTAACCGCTCGTCCTTCGTTCCAAAATAATAGTGGAAAGGATATTAAAAACAAAAGAAGACCAACTAATATTCCTTTAAAAGAGTCTTTGATACGACTGCCCCAGGAATTGTGAGTGGTTTTTGTAAAAACGTCTGGCATACTTATGAAAAATTAGAATTTAGAACTTAGAATTTGGAACTTTAAAATTACTAGTCAAAGCAGAATTTGAGAACCGGTGATAGTTTACAGGCTATTGTGATTATAGGCAATTATTTGACCGATGCCAGGGTTTTAAGGCATACTGCATTTTGCGATAAAGTAAATAGTTTGGGCGAGTGGCGGAATTGGTAGACGCACTAGCTTCAGGTGCTAGCGGTCGCAAGACCATGAGGGTTCAAGTCCCTCCTCGCCCACCATTTTTCACCAAAGCTACGAATGGCACGCCATAAAATCCTCAACGAGGATTTTTGTAATGATTAAATTTTAATTCGATAATGCCAGACTGAATGAGGGACTTGAACAAGGAAGGGCGTTGGGAAACCTGGGTTTCCCGTTGGCGGAAAAATTAAAACCGATGGGTTCTAAAGAACCCGAGATTATCGAGGGTGATGTGAAATTCCCTCCTCGCCCACCATTCTTCACCAAAGCTACGAATAGCACGCCATAAAATCCTCAATGAGGATTTTTGTAATGATTAAATTTTTATGTTGATTGGGTTATTTCCAAATCCAACCAGTTTTAATATACCAATTAGCAATGTCACCAAAGCGACCGGAAGGTTTTGTGATTTTCATTT
>JAHJSR010000012.1 GCA_018830085.1 Patescibacteria group bacterium | reverse complement strand
CTTTTTTTGGTTGTGTGTTCCAGAATCCCTCGCCGAGTACCGCAAGACGACTTATCTGATTCGAGGAAAAAGCGCAGGCGTCTGTTTGAGTATATACTTAAACGAGTATAGCCAAGCCCGAGAAATCAGATATTAGTCGTCCGAGGAACGCAGGCCAGGGTGTCTTTTGGGGTTTGGGGTATTTGGACAAGCAAATACCCCATGGAATGAAGGTTATAAATTTACTTCAGAATACCCAAAGTGATTTTTTGTGAATTTTAAAGACCAAGTGAAAGATTTATTTGCGGCGCTGAATTGCTTTCCGGAGGTGCTATGGGCATCTGTACTTCTTGTTTTTGTCCGAGTTTGTCGAAATAAAAAACTTTCTTTTCGTTTAGTGCTTTTTCATAAACATCTTTCGTGACTTTAACATCTTGCAAACAATAATCACGAAGCTTGTCTATTTCGCCATTACGCCAATACTCAACCGCCATCAAACCATCTCCGCTTTTACCAATGCCCAAGGTTGCTTGAGCGACGCTGTCCAATTTAACACGGAAGCCAATGCGTTTTTCGATCTCTAGCATGATATCAATGGTGGGGAGCTTCATAATATCGCCGGTGTAATAGCTTTGCATGCAAGGATAATCAAAACCAAATAGGTTGTAACCTATTACACGACTCCCCCTTTCCAGTCGGGGCCAGAGTTTTGGTAAATCTGCTTCTAAAAAAGTTTCGTAAGTATCTGTTTCGTAAAAATAGACTCCGATCAGAGATATGCTTAGTAATGATGCCTTGTAAGTTCCTATGTCCTGAAAAGTGTTTTGTGTTTCGATATCCAAGACTATTTCTGTGCGATTGCTCATAGGGTTATGCGCATTAATCTATCACAGGGTAAGGGTTATTGGGAGGTGTGGATAAATTTTGTAGTTTGCAGCAATAAGCAGGTAATACAAAAAGTAAAAAACGCTCGGTTTAGAGGCGTTTTTTGGTTCAGTTTATATTAGCGGGTAAATCTTTTTACGTAATCTTGTAGCTTTGTTTTAACATCAGGATCCAAGCCCGGATCCATCAGGATTTTAGGATCTTTCCTTGCGGCAACCAAAATTAACTCCAAATCTTTTGAAGCGTTGCGGTTTAAAAATAGTAGACTAGGATCTTTCTCCAGTGCGATTTTCCAGATTTCTTTTTTATCAGGATTGTCTGGAAAAAGATTTGCTACGAGTCTTGGATTTGCTTCAAGTGCGATTTTCCAGAGTTTTTTGCAAATTTCTGGATCTATGTCCCACCTGAGTTGTGTTACGTTGGCGATTTTTTTTGGATTTGATCTTATCGCGATTTCCGACATCTCCGGGTCACTCCAATAGCCGCTAGGTACTAAAAAATCGGGGTTGATTTTTATTGCTTTTTTATTGAATCCCCTGTCTTTTTGTAGTCTTTCGGACAAAAATGGTCTGGTCGATGAATAATGGAATTGGATATTGTCACCCATGTTTTCAATAAAATTCAACATAACCTCGTCGTCATCGTTAAAAATTTCAGGAATTCTATGCCATGGGATGGTGACTTGATTATTGTTCATGACAAGTTTTCGTGTTTTGTCCCAGTTCAGGGCTTGTTCATGCTCTTCATCGATTTCTTCCTGTGTCATGGCTTCTGCGCCTAGTAATTTGGCTAATTCTACATACGCAGCGTCTTCTTCTATTGACTCGTGGTTGCTATTTTTGGCAGGTTTTTCTTGGTCTGTTCCTTTATCGGATGGATTGGTTTCTAGTTTTAGTTCATGATCAGTTTTTATCAAAGATTCGAGTTCGGTTTCCATTTCCTGTCTTTTTTCTTCTTGTTGAGTCATTATATCCTCGGCCGAAAATCCTAGCTTGCCCTCTTTTTCGTTTTTATAACTCAGACCAATAATAGAGGAGAGTTTGTGAATCGATCCGACGACAATACCCCAATCTTCATTGCTGTGTGGAGACGCAGTAATTTTATCTAATTCTTTTCTGGCTTCGGCTAGCAGTTTTGTTTTTAGAGACTCGTCTAAATATGGTTCACGTAACATCATATCAGCTACGAGCGTTAATATTCCGTTTTTAATACTTTCGACGCTGCTTTTTAGTTTTTCTATTTTTTGGTCTTTATCCTCAATAGTTAAAGCCTCAGCTGCTGATGCGCGAGCGTTGGCTTCTGTTGCTTGTTTTTGCGGATCTTCCCAAGGATTTAAAGTACGTGGTTTTTCACCGACTTTGGGTTCCTCAATGGATTGCCTCTCTTTTTTTATAGGCATATAAAATTATATAACTTTTATTAAATCTGATAGTAAGGGTTTTTCACCATAGGGAGTTAGAAATTGGCTGCCTAGGTTATTGATGCCCATGTGTTGAAAAGATTGTATCATGCTTACTATTAATTGACGAAGAGAATCATTGGCATTTGTAAGAGATGTTGGATTGTAGATAAATTTACATGGCTCATTATTTATGCAAGATTTTTGAATACCCATGAATATATTTTTTGTTGAAAAATAAGCTTTTAGTAGTTTTATTCTCTCAGAATCATTTAGGATTAAATAAATAAATTTTTCTAAAACTTCGTTTTTATAAAAATCTAGCCAAAGCCCCGGTAGTTTTGCAATGCCAACATCAACCTCATCTGTTTCGATAAAGAATTTTTTTTCTTGTTCGGTTTTAGAATCAGTGATTTTTTTATATAAAGTTAGGTAATATTCTAAACAATAAAACATTCCGGTTTTGCTGTACAGGTCTTTATCATATTCAATTTGTTGTTCGATTGAAAGATTTTCTTTTAGTTTTTCTCTAGATTCATTTGCTGAATTACTTAGTTGAGCGGAAATTAAAAATGTTTTTAATTTTATTTGGTAATCGTTTAAGAGTTTTTGTATTTTGGCGTCTGCTGTATTTGTGAAGACGTTTGGTACAAAAGCAAGATTTTTAGCTAAACTCAGTTCATTAATTTTATCTTGTTTTAGTGTATTAATGAGTATGTCGATTTGTTTTTTTGTGTTGGTTTTATCATCCAATTTGTCTGACAGTTTTTGTAGTGATTGTATTAGTTCATTTTTTTTAGAATTTAAATCATCTTTCCAAAATTCTATGGGTAGTTCGGATCCTTGTTTTACTATTTGATATAGTTCTTCTAGCAACATAACTAGATTATTTTTACTGGGCAGTGTTTTTTACTCCCTTTGTATTGATTGCGCATTTTACCCATGGTATGACTCCAGGCAGGGAAATAATCGGCAAGTGAGCCGGTGATGGCTATTAGTTTTGGTTGATACAAAAGATCTAGATTAACCAGTAGTGCTCCCATGTTGGCGCCAAATTCCACAAAAGTTTCTGCTCCCTCTACACTTCCCTCTTGGGTTTGGCTGTAAAGTTCTTTGGCCGAGGTTTTTGTTTTGCGTTTAAAGAAATAATCAGTGCAAAATTCTTTTAAATATTTGGGTTTGCTGGGAATACTAATAGCTTCAACAAAATCTACAACAAATTTATCCATGGCGATTTTTTGAATTTGAGAACGTTTTTGTTTATGTATTACGTGCAGTTGAATGGTTTTTCCTATTTCCAAAACAAGATAAATACCAGGTTTTTTAAATAATCCTTTGGACATTTCGTGTTTAATTTTCGATTCGGTTGTGGGCATATGTTTTTATTGGTTAACATTTTTTTGAAAGATGGTTTTGGCGAGTTCCCAATATGAATTATCGTTGTTGGCGGTTTTCATCCAATACCACCATTCTACTCCCCAAAAATCGATTCGGTCCAAGCCCATTTTTGCTGCAAAATTTATATTGGCCTGCATTTGATCTAGGTTGAAGGTTTGTTCTTGTTCTGATAGAGGGGCTTTTAAAATTGTGGTTTTTACCCAAGGTTCCATTTGTAGTTCACTGACGTAAACTTTGGAAGTTCCATAGAATATTTTAGCCAGTTGTCCTTTGCGGAGATAAAATTGAGGTGGAATAAACCAATAGTGAAAGACTCCGATCGGACTTAAAACCACACGATATACGCTGACACCTAGTTGATCTACGTGTTTGCCCATGTCCCACAGGGTTAGTTCACCGGAGTCGGTGGTTACTATGGGTTTGCCTGTATTTTTAGATTTTACAAAGTTAATTTCTTTATCGATAAAACTATTTGATATTTGAGGACATTGTCCAAATGGAAAATTGGCTTCATTTTCCACTTGCCATTCAACAACAGCCGGATGGTCTTTGTATCTGTCGATTACAGCGTCTAGATAGGCTAAAACAGCTTGTTCTTGCTCTTGTTCATCAAAGTGCCTTGCCCAGGCCGGTGTCCAACATTCGGGCCAGCGTGGGAGCTTGTGGCCGATCGCTAGAGTTACTGTTCCATTGCGCTCAGCTATGGCGTCCAAGTCTTTGTCTAACCACTCCCAATCCCAGTTATTTCTGGTGGGTTGTAATAAGTTCCAATAAGCAGGTATACGAAAGTGACGGACCTGCAAGTCATCTAAAATTGCGGTTAATGTTTGATCTGGGTCGAGTTCTAACTCTTCTGCATAAGGTCGGCTATATGTGACTCCAGCTTGATAGTCATTGTTAATATCAAGGTTTAATGCCTGAAAAGTTGCCAGACTTAATATGCAAAAAATTAAGATTGCTAAGGCTGTTAATTCCAGCCATTTTATATATTTTGTATTCATGTTTTATTATTTTACTATAAAAGCCAGTCCTAGCGCCATAAGTACCAAAGCGATAGATTTGACGACAATAACGCTTTTTTCTAAAGATTCTCCCAATAGAGTTTTGGCTTTGGACTTCATGATAAAGGCAATTACCACCAAAAGTGCAAATTGAATTACTTGCAGTGAGTTGACTATGGCTGCGCTTCCCATGGAAATTGCCAGTTGTACGCCAACGAATCCCAATCCACCCAAACTTTGTCCCACTATTGCTAATATGGCTGCAGTTTTTGGATTCATACCCTTTTGTTTGCCAGCGGATTTTTTTGGAGCAAAAATGTTTTTTATTTCTTTTCCGGCCAAGGGATCAATAATTGTAATTAAAATAAGTCCTGTGAGGGCTGCGATTACACGAGTGCTGACAAAGCCGCTTAAAAAGCCAACATCATCATAGATTGTTTTGATGGTTACGGACATTACGGCGAACAAAATAGCTGAGATGATGCTGTAAATAATGGCAGATTTTTTTAATCTTTGAGTGGCTTTTCCGCTTGATAATAAGATTGTGGCAATAATGAGTAGGAAAAAACCGATGTATTCTTTAAGGGCTAATCTTTCATGTAAAAATATGGTTGTGCCTAATAAGGTAACCATGGGAATTAGGGCACTAATAATTGGTACTACCCTACTGGCTTCTCCGCGTGAAAGTGCGGAAAAGAACATCCAGAGGGCGGTTGTAAAAGCAACGCCACTAATAATTACCCAAAGTAAAGTGATTCCACGGGGCCAAATATTTACCCAAGGGCTTAAAGTAATCGCCAAAATTGATAATAAGCCAACTAAGCCGGCATATGTAGCACTACGTTTAAAAGCTTGATTCAATAAGATTTTATCTATAACAAACGCTAGGCCGTTAGCCATGTGTCCAAAGATTGCAATAAAAATCCACATAATATTTTTAGATATTTATTATTTGACCAGGACGCGGCGCCTCGGCATTGATGTTTAGATCCTGTTTTATTCGTGTGGCTAGAGCTACTGCAGCTTCATCTTCTCCGTGTGTGCAAAATATGTGCTTGGGCAAAACTTTGGCACTTTTTATCCAATCGATAAGCATGTTTTGATCAGCGTGAGCACTATAACCGCCAATGGAAGTAACATTGGTTTTCACTTCTATAAATTCATTTAGAACTTTTAATCTTTTTTCTCCATTATAAAGTTTACGACCTAATGTTCCACTGGCTTGATAACCTATAATAAGCACTGTGCAGCGTTTATTACCCAGATATCTAATAAGATGATGCAAAATGCGGCCTCCATTCATCATTCCGGCTCCGGCAATGATCACTTTAGGCCAATCGGCTTGATTTATGGTTTTTGATTGGTCTTTGGTTTTGGTTATTTGTAAACCGGGAAAATCAAAAAGTTTATCTCCTTGTGCGATTAGATGCAGGGCTTTTTTGCTGTAGTATTTTTTATATTTTTTAAATATATCTGTTGCTTCTGTGGCCATTGGGCTATCCAGATAGATATTTACAAAAGGCATCAATCTATTTTCAACTAAATTATTCAGTTCAAATAATAGTTCTTGAGTTCTTTCTATGGCAAAGGCCGGAATTAACAAAACTCCGTCTTGTTTTATGGTTTTAATGATTGCGCTTTTAAGCTCTATCCAGCGTTGTTCTGGGTCTTCATGAATACGGTTACCGTATGTTGATTCAATAAATAATGCATCCGTATTATTTAGGTTATCCTTTTGCATTAATATGGGCGTGTTTACATTACCAAGATCTCCGGAAAATGTGGCGGTTCCGCCTTTTTGTTCTGTTATTTGTATAAAAGCGCTACCCAATATGTGTCCGGCGTTATGGAATTGTATTTGTAAATCTTTAAAGCAGATTGCGCCATTGTCGCTAATGGGGTGCATGTATTTTAGGGTTTGTTGGACATCTTTTTTTGTAAAAAGCATTGGAGTGTAATAGCGTTTGTGATCCATCTCCATGATTTCTACGGAATCCTCTAAAACCAAACGTGTTAAGTCGAGTGTTGGCGGGGTTAGGTAGATTTTACCTTTAAATCCCCTTTTAATTAAAAGGGGTAACCTGCCCGTGTGATCCAAGTGAGCGTGTGTAACAAAAACAGCGTCTATTTGTTTAGGATCAAAGCCAAAGTCTTCAAAGTTTTTGGATCTAGCGAAAGTACTGCCCTGAAAGATTCCACAATCCACTAAAACTTGGGTTTTTTTTGATGTTATATGAAAACAAGAGCCCGTGACTTCTCGAGCTGCTCCTATGGGGATAATTTGCATGTACTAATTATATCATGTAGTACATGCTTTTTGCCATAAATTATTGATTATTTATAATATTCCTTCGCTGTTGTATTAATTGAAGGTTTAAACTGTGTATCAACGCGTCGTCGTTTAGTAGCTTTTGGTAATCTGCGCTTGTGTCATCTTGTTGCCAAACTAAGGGTTGATAAAAGTCGTCGTTATTTTTTAGTAATTCGGTTGTAATTAAGCTGGTTTTGATTCCCTGTGTGTTTATTCCTCCATCGGCTTTAAGTGGCGCGCAGAGTGCAAAAAATTGAACTTGGAATTTGTTGGAAGGCAAGGTTTGATTCTGTAGGATTTTGGTTTTGCATGTACCGGAAATATATTGAGGTAATAGTTTTGTTTTTGATGCCTGCTCCAAAGAATAATTTAAGGCAAAGTTTTGCATGTCAACCGGTTTTTGAGCTTGGAATAAGGGGCAAATTATGGGCGTTAAAGGTCCGTTGTTAATTTGGCATTGTTTTTGAATAACCAGGTTCAAGAGAATGTGATCAAGTTTGGGGTTTTCTATAACTTGTAATATTAAAAATGTTTGAATAAATAATAGTACTCCTCCACTGACAATTAAAATTCTAAATGCGGTGTCTTGATGACCAAATACGGCTCTATGCTGTTCTTGAAAGATCCAGAGTTTGCCACGGATAACTGCTTCGATAAATATCACGCATAATGTTGCAGCAACACCAATTAAAAATGAGACTAGCGGATGCCAATCCATGGCGGTCAGTGACAGGGCTACTACCGGAAGACTGAGTATAGAAAGGGTTGCCCAAATAAAATCCGCGCCTTTGTCTGCTATTAAAGGTTTTGTAGTTTTTTTGGTTGTGCGTTTTCGCATATCTAGATTATGGAATAACGCAAATAATAAACAGCGCCCTCCACTGCGCTGTATTATAACATATTTAATTTTATAATTACACTAAATAAACCAATGATGGTTTAAGCTTCATCTGGCCGTAGTAAGCTGGCGCCGAATTTTAAGAGAAGTTTTCTGGGAATTAATTTGGGTAAGTATTTAGACCAAGTTGATTTAGCGCCAATTATTGTAAATGTTTTGCCATCTTTAAGTGCTTGTAGAGTTTGTTCGGCGATATAATGTGGATCATTAAGATCTTGTAAGCTTTTGTGTTTTGAGGTGTTTATGCCAGCTGATTTATAAAAATTGGTTGCAGTCGGTCCAGGACACGCGCACAATACTTTAACACCAGTGCTTTTTAATTCTTCGGCCAAGGCTTGAGTGTAATTTATGACAAACGCTTTGGTCGCGCTATAGGTTGCCATAAAAGGAACCGGGAAAAGTCCGGCCAAAGCCGCGATGTTGATTATTGCTCCTTTATTGTCTTTAAGCATTTCTGGCAAGAATAGTTTGGTTAAAGATAAAGTTGCTCTGCAGTTTAGATTAATCATATTGAGAGCATCTTCGTAGGAGATTTGAGACTCTAAACCATGTTTGCCAAAGCCAGCACAATTGATTAGCACATCTATTTTTATGCCCATGCGTTTTAATTTGCTTGGTAATTGGGGCATGTCTTTTGATCTGGCCAAGTCGATTAATAAAAATCTAATATCAACGTCATTATTTTGGCGGAGTTCTGCGGATAATGCTTTGAGTTTTTGCTCATTGCGACCAACTAAAATGAGGGGTTTCTTTTTTGATGCCAAGATTTGGGCAAAAGCTTCACCAATGCCTGATGATGCGCCAGTAATCAGGGCATAGTTCTTTTTGGCAGTGGGTTTTGAGTTTTCTAGGGCCAATGTTTTATGTTCGGGCAATTCTTTGAGCGTTTCTGCTGGTTCAACAGCATATTGAGTTGTTGGCTGAGTGAGAGGATTGTTTGTGTCCGTCATATATTTAGATATTAATAACTATCGGAATCTTACTCCGATTTGGTGATTTTTGTCCATAATTTAGCTTTGAGAGATCAGATGGACTGTTTGTGTGGGGAAGGCCATTTGTATACCAGCCTCATTAAATGATTGGTGTATGCCGATGTTAAGTTTTTGTTGGACGTCCATGAATTCTGTGTAATCGTCTGATTTGATAATGTAAACGATTTCAAAAATCAAGGCAGAATCTCCAAAGCTTTTAAAGTGAGCTCGGTCAAATTTTGTGCTATCAATTTCTTTAATAATAGCTTTAATCATGCCAGGTATTTTCTTTAATTTGCTGGCAGGTGTGTCATAAGTAACGCCAATTGTGAACGTGGTTCTTCTTTCTTTTAGGCGTTTAAAGTTTTGGACACGAGCGGATGTTAGCTCTTTGTTGGATATTATTATTTCTTCACCTTGTAAGGCTCTGACGCGGGTTGATTTGATGCCTATTTTTTCTACGGTGCCAGAGTGCTCCCCTACTACTATAAAGTCTCCCGGCACAAATGGTTTATCGAAAAATATGGCAAAAGATGCAAAGAGATCGGCTAAAATATTTTGCAAGGCAAATGCGATTGCGATACCACCAATTCCCAAACCAGCTACGAGTGAGGTTATGTCAATTCCAAGATTGGAAAGAATGAGCAGTATACCTATTGACCAAAGTATGATTTTAGCTACTTTTGCCAATGTATTCATTGCGCTTTTTGAACCAGCGTCTTTTTGTTTTTTAGCTAGTTTTTCAAATAAGTAATCAATAAAAGTTTGACTAGCGCTTAAAATTTGGATGATTACGATTATTAAGATTGCGGCGTCAAATAGTTTGCTGAATATTTCCGGAAAGGTTAGAAAATGAAAAGCGACATATAAGGCAACAAGATAATAAAATTGTGGTTTTATTTTTTGAAAAGTTGCAATAAGTACATCGTCAAAATCTGTTTGTGTTTTTTGTGCTAATTTATCCAATTTAACCAGGATGAAGCGTTGAATGATTAAAAATAAAAATATGGATGCGATAAGTGCAAATATAGCGATTGTGTAGCTACGTAAGCTATTGCCGGCAAATTGTGTGCCCCAAAAGCCGTTTTCGGATGTAAAAAAAGTAATAATATAATTCTGCATATGCACGGATTATAGCATAATTGATATTTTAGTCATTTAAAAATAAAACCCGACGAGATTTGTCGGGCTCAGTCTCCGGAGTAGTTCCAGAGATGGTCGCGTATTTGAACGAACTCATCCACCATCTGTTGCAGAACGTTACGCCGTTCATCAGAACATTGGTAGCGTTTCAGCATATTGCGGACGAGAATGTAGTTGGGGTCATAGAACCCCTTAGCATCAGAGAAATCGCTGTTGCATTTTTGCTCAATCACGACCTCGAGTTGCCAGGGTTGCTCCACGAGATTCAGAGCTTCTTGCCAGTCGATCGTTCGGATGGTTTCTTTGAAGCTTTGTCCATATGGCTTTCGGCCGTCTTCTTGGAGCGCTTTGATCTGGTTTTGGTACATACGGCGCCAGCGATCCAACCTTAGGGAGATGGGCTTGCACGAGGCTCTAAAGCCGGCGATGGCCGAGTCGAGCGCAGGAATCCATTCGGGGTCAAGATCGTGCAGAAGGTCTTCACGTGACGGTTCGTAGTCCGGGGTGCCGTAAATATGGCGCCTGATTGTCTGAATTCGCAGCATGTCATCTTTCATGGGGTTCTTGTCCAAGATCCCTGCCAAGATAAAAATCGCGATCCAGTCATGACTGGTGAGGTTACCGTCGTTATCGAATTTGGCCTCACGTGAGAAGATGACTCCGCGAGCCGAACGGGTTGTGCAGATGCGGAGACTATCGTCGTCTTCACTCAGGCAACCGCCCAGAGGCTGGTTGTCGCTTCTGACCCAGGCTGCGAAGCAGTCTTTTTTGCCTTCGGACAATCTTTGCCAGAGACCACTGTGGCGAGTACTCTGTCGATGTGTGTGATAGTATTGCCGTTGACCGGTGATGGCGAGTAGAACGTTGTAGCCGCCTTGTGGCTTGGGCCGTTCCATTCGTCTCAATGTGTGCCAGTATGTTGGAGGGGTGATGCGAGGGTCGGCGACGATGTGCGAGCTGTAGTCCCATCTCAAGTCGTTGCAGTCGATGCGTGGCAAATAGCACTTGCCTGTTTGTTCGGATTGGAGCAAATCAAATGCATCATTTCCTCGTTTGTCCTTGATTTTTTGCACGTGAGATTTTGCTAGCTCTTGGGTTTCGAAACCCCAAGCCGGGATCAAGATTGCGGAGTTGTCTTCGCGGAGAATACGGGCCATGTCGGCCTCCTTGATATCATCCCCTTGTTTTTGTAATAGAACGGGCTTTTGGTGGGGAGAAAACCAAAAGTTGATTAAGGTTTTTAGCATGGTTAAGCTATTTTGTCAAGATATCGGGCTGTGTTTTATTTTTTTAAGCTTGACGCATTGTTGTAGTCTTGAGATAAATTTTATGTCTTTCAGATATAATGAATTTCAATAACAATATGAAAATACTTTTGATAGAAGATGATTTGCATTTAGCAAAGACATTGAAAGATAGATTGGAGGGTCAGTGTTTTGCGGTGGATATGGTTCATGATGGTGAAAAAGGTTTGTATACAGCTAAAATAAATGATTATGACTGTATAATTACTGATTATCTTTTACCAAAGATTGATGGCAGGGCTTTAGTAGAAGAGTTGAGAGCTGTGGGTAATATTACGCCAATTATGATGTTGACAGTTCGGAGCGAGTTGCCATCAAAAGTAGAATTGTTAAATTTGGGTGTGGATGATTATTTAACCAAACCTTATTCATTTGATGAGTTATTGGCTCGTGTAAATGCTTTATTACGTAGGCCTAAGGCTTATTCGGAGCAAACTTTGCAAAGTGAAGATTTGGTTTTAAATTCCAGTAAACATGAGTGCAAGCGCGGTGATGTGGATATTTATCTTACACGCAAAGAGATGATGCTTTTGGAATATATGATGCGAAATCCAGGGGCTGTATTAACCAGGAGTATGATAATGGAACATGTTTGGGATTCTGATATTGATCCATTTTCAAATACAATCGAAACTCATATAATGAGTTTGCGTAAAAAAGTTGATTCCTT
>JAHJSR010000011.1 GCA_018830085.1 Patescibacteria group bacterium | reverse complement strand
CAGTTGGCTAGCGCGCATGCATGGGGTGCATGAGGCCGTGAGTTCAAGTCTCACTAGCCCGACCACGAAAAAAACACAGGGAGCTGTGTTTTTTTGTTGGGAAGTTGAATAAAAAAACCAGCTTTCGCCGGCAAGAAATATCGTCTACCTAACCTGAATCCAAATATATGATTCATATTCTTCGTCATCGCATGCATTTTCATTCCAGTGCAGCCATGTACTCTTCCTCCAGAAATAGTCAAAAACATCTTAACACTGCTAATAAATGAGTCAAAAACATGCCTTTTTCATGAGGTTTTCCACAGCCATGCGCCCCAAACCCTTGATTTTATTGGTTAAAATGCTTGCGTCACCAATTATACTCAAGTATACTTGTTCACATTGAGTAATTCTCATATTAATTCCCTAATTTTTAATTACTAATTTGCTCATCTGCCACGCATCGTTGGTAGTATGGGTAAGTAATTTAACTGAATATTGTTATGCCTAAAATGACAAAGTCTCAGATGATGAGCGAGCTATCCGAGAAATGCGGTTTAGCTAAAAAAGATGTTATTAGTCTTATGGATGAGATGATTGCCTTAGCTTATAAGGAAGTTAAGAAAAATGGTGAGTTTACAATTCCAGGTGTAGGTAAGCTAGTAAAAGTAAAGCGTAAGGCTCGCCAAGGTCGCAATCCAGCTACTGGTGAAACAATCCAGATTCCTGCAAAAACAGTTGTAAAATTCCGCGTTGCCAAAGCAGCCAAAGAAGCAGTTTTGTAATAAACAAATTTAATCGAAAAAATCTCTCGCAATTGCGAGAGATTTTTATTACTTTGTTGGTTATAGGTAATTAAAGTATAATAATTGATATGCAAGCATCGGTTACAAAAATAAAACAAGCAACCCAATCATTACCTCACAAAGTTTCTGATCAGCCATCTCTGCGGCCATCGCCACAGAATCTAAAAGATGCTCTGGAAAATTTTGGTTATAAGCTCGTAATGCGTGCATCTGACGAATGTCATGTTTTGCCGCATATTTTGCATCTCATTGGTAAAGGAGGGGAACATATAGTTTTTGAAGATATTCGGTTTCCGAACTACATACTTAAGGTTGATTTTATAGAAACACTTCCCATGCTTTATTCGTATGCAAAAGGTGACGCCGCAATTTCCCATGCTCGGGAAAAATTAGAGAGCACGGCATCCATGCATGAAAATAGGATTAAAAGACTAAAAGAATATTTTGATTTAGAGTCCGTTCCTTTGGAAAAGGTTTTTGTAAAAGAGTTGCCCCTGGAAGAAGGTTTAGTTTTAGCGATTATGAAAGATCGCAATCTAGAAATTCCAGAAAATTTAATTGTTCCAGAAAGGTTGCCTGTGCTGTGTACGATTCAACATCGTATCAATCTTCCTAAGAATCGCATTGATATTTACTCCAGTTACGCAGAGCTAAACCGTACAATTCTTAAAGATTATTATATCGATGGACATCGTCTTCTTAGTGGATCGCACGCAATTGGTCCAGATGATATGGAATCAAGAGCAAAAATTATTCGTTACATATATCCATCTTTAAAAAAAATAACATTACTTGCAAATAGTGACCCCAATTTTGCTTTAGCTCTAGGTGATTATGTAAGGCGAGCAATGCGCTATTCTGTTGATACAAATGAAATAATCGACATGGCGGGTGGAGGTAACGTGGTCTTTATAAAAAAATCAAACAAAACTTGGTCTCCTTTTTTAATGGATGCCTTATCGCCACCCGCGCTAAATTTTGATTTAATTAATTCTACCGCTTTAAAAATAAAACATGATGTTGAAGTTGATATTCATACAAAGGCAAATGTTTTAAATGTTATTAACTACATTCGTTTTTGCAATGCCTTGGCAATAATATCTGGCATACCAGATCGGTTGAATGTAAATGGTATAAATACTATTACACCGGCACGTTGGCATGATGGATTAATAATAGAAAAATATTTGGATATATACACCCCCAAAAAAACTGACAAATCCTAACTAATTTAATTAACAAAAAAATCCCTTTAAAAGGGATTTTGTTATGGTGGACGTTGGGGGGCTCGAACCTCCGACCTTTCGAATGTGAATCGAACGCTCTAACCAGCTGAGCTAAACGTCCTAATTGGTATCCAGATACTACTCATTCTAATCGCCTGTGTCAACAATTAATCCTGATATAATAAGTTTGTTTATTAAAATTTATGTAGCATGTGGATATTCATTTTTTAGTGATTATGTTATAATCAAAACGAATAAATATGAAAGAAGCCAAACCAAAGAAACGCGTGATTAAAAAAGGTACAAAGGCAACAAATAGCCCCTCTGTACAACCTATTTCATCGTGTGGTCATTCGCATTGCGATACACATTGTCGAGTAAGATATATAGGCCCAACATCACGTATCCATGATCATCACATTTTACATACAGCACGTGGTGTTGCTCATATTTGGACGGCTACAATTATTGCCGGTTTAGCCATTGTTATTACTGGTACGGTTGCTTTTACAACAGTTAGTGCCAAGGCTTCACAGGTTCAAGAAGAGCAGTCTAATGAATCAACTCAACTAATATTGGATAGATTGGATAAGATGGAACACAGGATTGACATGCTAGAACAGGACATTGAGGGTATGTTTAGAATGCAGACTCAAGTTAACGAGGTATCGCCAAGCTCGGTTTTCCCTACGCCATAGTAAAAAACTTGTCAATATAAAGAGTGGAAAAAAGACTTTTCAATTTTTTACTGGTTTGTTAATATAAATCCCAATTGGAATGGCGGGCGAGTTCTACGAACGGCTTCGGCGAGGATTCCGTTCGAGATCTCACCTGCCATTCTTTTATTATATGGGAAAGTCACGCAATGATCACAAGAGAATCTCTCCGCTTGGAGGTACTAGGGAGGAACGAATTGCCAAAGTAAAAAACCAACGCTATACGGACGTGGAGCTTGTTTTAGAGCAAGTCGATGACCCACATAATATTGGCGCTATTCTACGTTCTTGTGAGGCTTTTGGTATTCAAGCGGTCCACCTTTTATATCACCAAACCAAACCACCGCGTCTTTCTGAAATTCGTTCAACTAGTGCAGCTTCGGCAGTAAAGTGGCTAACCATAAAAAAATGGTCATCTATCGATGATTGCATTTCTGATATCAAAAAACGCAATCTTTCAATATATGCAACAGCGCTTGATCCAAATGGTAAACCACATTTTGCATACGATTTAACACAGCCATTAGCAATAATTATTGGAAACGAAAAAGACGGTATTTCTACCGAGCTCTTATCTTATGCCGATCATATAATAACAATACCGATGCGTGGTTTTGTTCAATCTTTAAATGTATCTGTAGCAGCAGCGGTCGTACTATCTGAAATACTCAGACAAAGGTCTATCTAATTAATTACTTCTTCAACTGTTCTCTTAAGGTTTTTATTACATGATCTTTAGCCTCTAATAGTGGTTTTGCAATAGCGCCGCTAGCTCTTTGTTTGTTTCCATCAAGACCCAACCCTCGACCCAACCTATCTGCTTCGTAAGGAATTTGTGTAAATATTGCCGCTTTGGTTGTTTTGTCGTCATGCTCTACAAAAATTGTAACCAGTTTTGAATTTGGTGAGTAAGCTATAAGTTCATTTACTAGTTCATCTAATTTGGCTTCTGATGCACCTGATTCTAAGATGTCTTGTCTGGATAATACCGTCCAAATCATTTCATTTTGAATATCATGTTCCAATCTTGTTAAAGCCTTGCCCCATAATTTTAGAGTACTAACTTGTCGAGTTCTCCAAAGCTGGTGAACAATTTTTTCTCTATCTGCTCCCATGGCAACCAACTCAGCTGCACGTTCTAGTGTTTTGGGAATTATTTTTGGAGATTTAAATGATTGGGTGTTTGCGATCATCCCTGCTAGTAGAGCAGTCGCAATATTTTGATCGATTTTGTCTTTATTCCAATCAGACAACCAACTAAATATTACTTCTGTAGATGAGCTGGCGGTCATATCAACCATGTTAATTGCTGCCCAGTGTTCATTTTTTGCATCATGATCAATATTGATAATTGGAAGTCTAAATATAAAATCTTGATGGCTGTTGAACGCAGAACCCATGACAGATCTATCAGCAAACCCTATCGTTATAATCAAATCATATCGATCCTCACCAGGATGCAGGCTCACGTGGTCATTTTTCCATTCACCATTCTTTGGTGTCAGGATAATATTTAGTTTTCCATCTTCAACATCATAAGCAAGTTCATGAATTGGTACATTAGCTACATCTAAACTGATTTTAAAATCCCTCGTACTTGGCAAGTTGTTTTTTATATCATGCCTTTTTGGTAAATAGTCGGGGAGTTTGTCAATATTAATATTTGGTATAAAGGCATCGGCTTGTATGTCATGAGCAAGTAAAAAAGATAAAAGACCCGCTACAGAAGCTTGGGCATCGGGTGTGGGGTTCTCTGGGGCAATAATAAGGGTTCGCTTAGCGCGTTTAACCGCTTCTATGGCTTGTTGATTAGTTGTCCATGACATGTAAGATTTGATTTACCTTAACCAAGTTGTTGGTTCCTTGGAATAGGATAATCTACACCCATTTAAGAAATATGTCAACGGTCTGACATAAAAATAGAATTTTGGCTAATATAAAGCAAATACAACAGTATTTTTTGTAAATATTTCTTGACAATCAAGTATATTGATGCAATCTTGTGATTGCTTCGTCACAACTACCCAGGGGAAATCGATGAATACGCCCAATGCCAACCAAGTTCACATAACCATCCTTGATCGAGACAAGATCATCGAATCAGGCACTTGTTCCTTGGCCTATGTCCTTTTTAGAGTACTAAATGCATCGCAACAGGTTGTTTCTGTTGAGTTCAATTATACTCTGACACTATATACCAGGGATGATGATATTATTCGTGTTGCCTCACCCGAACGTGATGTTTTGGAGAGGATCTTGACTGCTCATCAGGACTCTACGGGGGATGTTACTTACGACTGGATGCGATTTTTTGATGTGAGTCATGGGACCGCATTCAAGTTCCGTCATGTAGCT
>JAHJSR010000106.1 GCA_018830085.1 Patescibacteria group bacterium | reverse complement strand
CGAGGCGCTTTTTCCTGTCAGCCAAGGCTTGCGCGGGGATTCTGCGGCGGGCGGCAAAAAGAGGGCGGGCGTTACCCAGGCAATTACTGCACGCCTTGGAGGCGGTGGCCCGGACGATAACAGGGCCCAGGGGGGGCACATAGTTCCGTGTGGGACGGTGGGCAACAGGGAAGTTGCTTACGCCTTAAAGGCATCCATCGACAAACAAGATGAAACACACGAAACATATGTGGCCCACTCCCTGCGCGCCGAGGGCTTCGACGCCAGCGAGGACGGCACGGGGAGGGGGACGCCGATAATTCCGATCAACAGCCAGATCGCCACAAGACACAATGCCATGGGCCGGGGGACGGGGCTAGGTGTCGGTGAAGACGGCGACAAAATGTTCACCACCGGAGCCAACCAGCATCACGCCATCGCCTTCCAAGAGCGGGGCCGGGAAGGCGGGCGCAACTTGGAGATGTCCGACGAGTTGGCCTATTCCCTGAACAACCCCGGCAAGGGCGGGAGAAGGAATGAGAACTGCGTCGCCTTCGATACCACCCAAATAACCAGCAAGGGGAATTACTCCAACCCCAGGCCGGGCGATCCCTGCCATCCCATCGCAGCGGGGGCACACCCGCCAGCCGTGGCCGGGTATCTGTCCTCGCGGGCTTGCCGAAATAGCGACTCGGCTAACGAGGTGGGCATCAAAGACGGGAGGATTTCTGACACGCTTCAATCGGACGGGCCGGGGGCCGTTGCCTTCGAACCCCGCTGCGCCCGCAACGAGCGGGGCATGCCCAGCGAGGTTGTGCCGCCGCTGAAGGCTCAGAGCGGCCAGACCGGCAAGGGCGATGCCGCACCATGCGTGGCGTGGGCGTTCAATGGGGATCAGTCGGCAAAAACACGCAGCATGGGGGAGGCCAAAGAACAGGCACCATCGTTGCGGGCGGGTGGGCCGGTTCACTTGGCCACCACCATGCAGGTGCGCCGACTTACGCCCACCGAGTGTTCGCGCCTTCAGGGGTTTCCTGATGACTATTTGCCCTCGGTCGCATTTAGGGGCAAATGCCCGCCCGCCGATGGGTCGATGTACCGCGCCCTAGGCAATTCCATGGCCGTGCCGGTGATGAGGTGGATAGGGGAGAGAATTATGGAGGCCAGCCATGAAGCCAACCGACCTGATTAAAGCCGTCTTCCCCGGCGCTGTAGTATGCGACTGGCGATTAGCCAAGGACGGCCCTATGAGCGAAGCGGAGATCAGGGAGGCGGAGGATGGGGGGTTTGCGATGATCGATGGAAACGATGGAAAAAAGTGGCCGTTGATGGAAAACCGATGGAAAGAAAATGGAAAAGGGTAGGGGCCGGTTTTGAGCCACTTAACCAACACCGCAGAAAAGTTTAGCGATAACAACACCATGCAAACAGCGATGGAAACGATGGAAAGCGGTGGAAAGAAAGTGGAAAATCCCTCTCTTATATATAAGAGTAAGAATAAGAGTAATAAGAATATATCTATTCAGACTATAGAAGCTAATACCAAGCACAGGGCTAGTATTTATAAACAAGCCGGTGTGTCCGAGGGCCAAGCCTGGAAGTTGATCCAAGAAGACATTTTCCTTTACTCACCAACTCCCCCCGAAGCGGATGTCAAGGCATGGGTGCGCGATGCCTGGAACAAGAACGCAAAAATATCCAAGGCTGACGTTGATGACTTTGTAGAGAGAGCAGACGGCCAGTTTAGCATCAACGATGTGTGCCTAGAGTTGGGAGCCAGGGAGGCCGTAGACCGTAAGCGAGTTTCCACCTACCTGTCGAAAGCCGTAAGCCAAGAGGTTGTTGAAAAGGTAAGAGGGTCGAACTCGGTGTTCCGCAAGGTCAACAAGGCCGTCGAGTGCATGGACTACCTCAACGCCGATCCCCGCAACACGCTTGAGATAGCTTGGCCGCTGGGTATTCACCACCACTCCGTACTTTTCCCAAAAAGCATTGTCATTGTCGCCGGGGGGCCGAACTCTGGCAAGACGGGCTTCGCCCTGGAGGCCGCGACTTACAACCTTCACAAACTCCCCGTTCGGTATTTCACCTCAGAGATGGCAGGAGAGGAACTAAGGGACCGGCTGGACATGCTGGCCATGGGGCCGGGCTATTGGGAGAGGGCATATAAGGACAAGAGATTCTTGGGTTATGAAAGGTCGTATGACTTCCACGATGTGGTGGAGCCAGACGCCTTCAACATCATTGACTTTCTTGAAATGCACGACAACTTCTTCGAGGTCAGCCGCTACATAAAAGCGGTTCACGACAAGCTGAAGAACGGCATAGCCATGATTTTACTACAAAAACCGCAAGGAAGTGACAAGGGGTATGGAGGTATTAAGACGATCGAAAAGGCCCGGCTGGCAATAACTCTGGAGCACGAGGGCGGGGACTACGGCACGGCACAGCTTATCAAGGTCAAGAAATTCCCCGACCCACGAATGAACCCGAACGGCATGAAAATACCTTACCGCATTGTAAGCGGTGCGCGTTTTGAGGAAAGGATAGCGAAATAATGGGCGATCTATACGAGTTTACCGGCCTATTCCCGCAAGAGAGCAAGAACGGCAACCCCTACCACGCCGCCGTGGTCAAGCGTAACCAGTACAACGCCGAAGGCCAGGACGTGCTTAGGCGGCTGCTTGAAAAGGGAGAGCCGTTCAAGGTGTGGCTGTTTAAAAACACCACGGGCAGGGGGCCAGCCATGCAGTTGAAGGTGTCCGCGCTGGACGATGCCCCCGCGCCGCCAAGCCCGGCACAGCCTGACGATGATGTGCCATTTTGATAGCGGTTACTAAAGGAGGTAATACCATGGGATTGCAGGAAGTTAGCGGAGCCGATTGGGTGCTGTCGCGTCAAAACGGAGCTTTTAGTCCCGCCGAGGTGGCGGCGCACTGCAACACCAGCCCCGAAGCCGTGCGGGGGTGGGTAAAAAATGGCCTTATAGTGGGCGTGAAGACCAACAAGAGCATGTATATCCCGCGCCGCGACTTGGTAAACACCCTTTGCACCCGGTGCGGCATCCGCCCCCGCGCCATGCTGCGAAACAACGGCACGGTGCGCCGCGATTCGCTGTGTGACGAGTGCCGAGGGGCCGAACACCGCGAGGCCAACAAGCCCGCGCCGCAAGCGCCCCGCTATACCAAGAGCGTAACCGCCCGCGCCGCCAGGCGCATTATGGCTGCGCTAGAGGACCGCCCCCGGACCCGATCCGAAATTTGCGTCCTAAATTCTGGCGTGCGCTACGACATCATG
>JAHJSR010000129.1 GCA_018830085.1 Patescibacteria group bacterium | reverse complement strand
GTTGTGGCAGTGGTAGAGAAACAGCCCCGGGTAATGCTCGAAGCGCATCAGCACCCGGACCCGCTCGCCCGGCATGACCAGCGCCGTATCTTTCCAACCCTCGTCCACATAGCCCTCGCTCACGCTGCGCCAAGCGGCCATCGCGCCTGGATGGACGCGCCTGTCGATGACGCGGAACTGCACCCCATGCACGTGGATGGGGTGCGGCATGCTGCCCATCATGCCCATGCCGGCTTCGTTGATGAATTCCCACACTTCGGTTGAGCCGAAGCGTACGACTTCGTCGCGTGCCACGCCTTCCATCTCGAACAGGCGCCCGTTCAGGCTCCAGCGCATGCCGCTTGCGGTGACGCGTATGGGCCGGGGGGTGTTCAGATTGTGGGCTTGCTCCGGGTGCAAGGCGGGAATGCTCGCCAGCTTCCCGGGCAGCTTTTCCGAAACTGCAGCACCCTGCCCCATGCGCACCTTGAGCACAGGAAATGCAGAACCCTGGGCCGGGCCGCCGCCGCCCATCATTCCGCCCCCCATCATGCCGCCGCCGCTTGACGCGACGAAAGGCAGGCTCACCAGATTCAATTCCTCGCCTGCGGCTCGGCTCGAAAAATCGACCCACAGTTCGATCCGCTCCGACGGTGCGAGCGTCACGTACGGTCGGTTCACCGGTGCGGCAAGCAAGCCGCCGTCGGTGCCGATCACGGTCAGCGGCGTGCCGTTGTGCCAGGCCAGTTTGTAGATGCGGGAATTCGATCCGTTCACCAGGCGCAGTCGATAAGGCCTGCGCTCGGCTGCGAGCATGTAATCGGGGCGGCCATTCACGTGGATGTGGTCGCCCAGAAAACCGGTCATGCTCGACATCATGCCCATCATGCCCGGGCCACTGCCGATGTACTGCAGCTGGTTGTCGCGGGTGAAGCTGCGGTCCTGGATCACCAGACTGACATCGCGCTCGCCGGCCGGCAGGCCCAGTGCCTGCTCTTCGTCATCGCTCACGATGAAGAGTCCCGTGAGGCCGGCATACACCTGGGAGCCGGTCATGCCGTGCGGATGCGGATGGAACCAGTAGGTGCCGGCGCGGTTGATCACTTCGAACTCGTACACATGGCGCCCGCCCGGACCGACGGCGAAACGCGGATGGCCATCCGCCGCTTCCGGCACCAGCAGTCCGTGCCAGTGCACCACGCTGGGCTGCGACACCTCGTTGATGAAATGGACGCGCACGCGCGTGCCACGGTGGACACGAATCACCGGCCCAAGCGGACTACCGGGCTGATGGGAAACCGCCCGTTCATCGCCCTTGATCACCTTTGCGCGGTAACGCCAGACGTGGGTCGGCGCGCCTCGATAAAGCGGGATCTGATCCGGCACCGCGCGCAACTCGATCTCCAGGTCAGGCGTGAATGCGCCCGTCGCTATCGCGGCGCTTTGCGCAGATTGCACCGCACCCGGCACGGCGCCCATCAGGGCGGTCCCGCCCAGCATGCCGATAAAACGCCTGCGCCCTATCGGCTTCAAAAAAGTCACTTATTGCACTCCCATCCATCCATGGCCCCGCCAGGAACGCGCCATGTCCCGTCGCTGGCTATCCGTCAGCTCACCATCGATTTTTTGCTTCAGGTCGATCGCTGCGTCGAGTTGCTGGCGCTGAAGATCGAACAATTTCTGCGAGGCGGCGCGAATCGCGTCCCAGTCCCGCTTTTCGTTCATATGCAAACGGTTGAGTGTGTCCTGCGCAGCCCAAAGCTGCTGTGCCAGGCCGCGGTTGCGCGCCAGGGCCTCCTGTTGCAGCTGGTCGATCTTCTGCGCCTGGTCGGACGTCAGGTCAGGGAGCGCCGTGCCGAAGCCCATCATCCCTGCGCCCATCCCCGGCATCTCCGCGCCGTACTGGCCCATCATCCCGTGGTACCTGCCCATACCCCATCCCTGGCCGGGCGCCGCGCCCCCCATCATTCCGGGCCCCATGCCGTACCGACCCTGACCGCGGTCTGCACGATAGCCGTCGTCCCAGGCGCCCATCCGTCCCCCATGCCACGGCCCGTAGCCCATGCCGCCATAGCCGAATGCGAGCAATCCTGTAACGACGACGAGAATCACCCACAAAGCGATCCAGAATCCACGCTTCCGATTCATTTCTTTTCCTTTCTGCAAAGAGGATGCACAGCCCATGCGGCGCGCATTGCCTGAGGCTACTCGGTCAAATCGTGTTTTCTCTTCTGGAACTCCTGTTCGTCGATCTCACCGCGTGCATACCGTTGCTTGAGAATGTCCAGCGCTTTGCTGTCGCCGCCACTCCGCCCGTCCCCACCAGAAGATGTGATCATCCATTTCACCAGCACGACAATGCCGACGATGATGAGCACCCACCACAGGATCATGAAAATCCCGCCGAATCCGAAACCGCCTGCCATGCCATAACCGTCCATCATTGTCGTTCTCCTGTCATCATTTCCGGCCGTTTCCGGCTGCTCAATTGCAATACGCTCAGGAAACACTGAACAAGTCGCCACCCCGGCGGAGGCCGGGGTCCAAGGGCTTGATTCAACTGGATTCCGGCTTTCGCCCGCAAGGGGCAGGCCGCGGTTGTAAACAGCTAAAGCTGTAACAACCGCGCACCGCCGGAATGACGATTGTGAATTTGTTCAGGGCTTCCCTCAGTAACCCATCATGTTCCTGCCATAGCCACGGCGCATTTGCATCATTTGCTCTTTGGTGAGTATTGCGGCGGCTTTGTTTTCCGCATCGATGCGCGCTTCCAACGCCTGGCGC
>JAHJSR010000107.1 GCA_018830085.1 Patescibacteria group bacterium | reverse complement strand
CCTGAACGGTATGATGTTGTTGCTCTGCGTAGATTGATGCATGGTGAGGGGGGGTATTTTGCTGAAGCCCTGTACCAGCAGCGTCCATCCAGCGTTACCGGTAAGGGCAGAATCCATTATGCGTTTGACAGCGACAATATTAGCGAGGAAGTGGCTTCCTGGCGCAAGCCCATGGTGGTTAGGGGCCGGTGGGTAGGTGATCCTGAAATATGGGTGGGCATGGACTTCAACGTCAATCCCATGTCTGCTGTTATATGCAGGAAAGTAGCCGACCAGCTGCACCAGTTCGATGAAATTGAAATAGAAGATAGTGGCACGGAGGAAATGTGCCAGGAAATAGAGCGCAGATACCCAGGCAGTGTTATCAATGTTTGTCCTGACCCCAGCGGCAAGGCCCGTAAGACCAGTGCTGTAGTAGGCAGGACGGACTTCACCATCATATCCGGCCCCAAGGCCAAGGGCGGGCATGAGTTCAAACTTTACGCTCCTGCTGCTGCCCCGCCCAGGGCTGACCGTTACAACAACATCAACGTATTGTGCGGGGAGTCTGGTTATGCCCCCCGCTATTTTGTTCATCCTAGATGTAAACGAACAATTAAATGCCTGCTCAGGTACAGCTACAAACCAAATACCAGCATTCCAGAGGATAATGCAGGGTTGGACCACATGCCTGCTGCCCTGGGTTATTTGGTAAGCTGGCTGTTCCCAGTCAGGGGAGATACTAAGCTTAAGGACCTCAGAAGGAGAATGTAAAAATTATGGTGACGCATGATGATTCTGTTTTTGGTATTAGCCCTTATTATGACTGTACTGGGGGTGGGACTAGTGGAGGAAATAATACTTGTACTAGTTCCGTTCCTGATTGTGATCAGGAGAAAACAGTTTTGTGGGTTGATCCTATTTTTAAAGCACTAGAAAAATTATTGTGGCGTTCTATTGTATTTTTAAGTAAGGCAATTATAAAAATAATCAATGTGACTCCTTGGCTACGGCCTTGGAGAATAGATAGAAACGTCCGTCGTAAATGGCGGGGTTATTTGTTGGTTAAGAAAGGAAATTAACCATGCCTGAGCAGCAACAATGGGAATTCCCAGAAAAACTAATTTTTGGTAGAGCCCAGTACCATCCTAGTTATAGAGAGTGGCTGCCATTATGGAAATACTATCAAGCCATATTTGATGGCAGCGATGGGGCCAAGGAATATCTGACTAAGTTTGTGGAAGAGGAGATTGCTGCGTATAAGATACGGCAGAAGGACTCTGCTTTCCCTCGTATCTGTGCTAGAGCCTTGGGGGTATTCACCGGCCATATATTCAGTCAGCCACCTGACACCAGTCAGCTCCCCGAAAAGCTGAAATATCTGGATGACAACTTTGACGGGGACGGGACAGACGCTATAACGTTTTTGCAGGACCAGCACCGTGCTCCGGTTATGCCCCTAGGGGCTTGTTATCTGCTTGTTACTAAGCCGATAGCCACCACCCCTATAGCTAACAGGGAACAGGAAATAGCACAGGGCCTACAGCCTATGGTGGTTCCGTTTTCCCCTATACAGCTTGTTAAATGGGATTTTGATGAGCAGGGCAATTTGTTGTATGTGGTGCTCAAGGACAAATACCGTAGGAGCGGGGGTTTTACCGAGGAGCATGTTGAGTACGAATTGCTTAGGGTATGGACCCAGACGTCATGGGCGCTATATCACAGTAAGGAGGACAGCACAGAGGGAGTCCAGTCCAGCTCGTATGAATTGCTAAGCTCAGGCAAGCACAAGCTGGGTGAGGTTCCTTTGGTGGCTATGTACAATATGCGCCAATCCAGGTTCTGCGGGACCACTGAAATGCGCACATTGGGCCTGGCTGATTTTGCTTTGGATATTTACAGCAAGATAACCTGGCTTGATCAAGGCCTGAAATATCAGGGCTTCCCCATTCCTGTTATTTTGAGTCAGGATGAAGACCTGACTATGGTCAAGGCTGGTCCTGGCTATGGTATTCAGTTAAAGGGGGAAAACGACGATGCTAAAATGTTGGAGACCACGGGCCAGGCTCTTAGTCTGCTAAATGATAAGATTACATCTTCCAAGATGGAGTTTCTGGATACCGCTTTTAGGCAGTTATCACCCACTAAGGCCACGGGGGGCAATGAGGCTGCTGAAAAGAAAAAGCTGGATCTCAGCCAGTTGGTAGCAGCGGTAAAGGCCAAGGGCAATAATGTGCAGGAGGCCCACCGTAATGTTTGTAGATTGGCTGCTAAATGGGAAGGGCTGCCCACTGAGGGCTTTGCTGATTGGGTGGGGTACTCTATTGAGGTAACACCGGAAGCTTTCGTGGCTACGGTTGATGAGATAGGTAAGCTTTATGCTACCTATGGCATTATTGATCATGAAACTGCTTTTGAGATGGTT
>JAHJSR010000122.1 GCA_018830085.1 Patescibacteria group bacterium | reverse complement strand
CCCATCGGGATCGGTGAGCACCAACCACAAGCTGGATTCAGTCTCGTTAATAAACTTGTTCATGATGGTGGCATCCTGGAACAAAGCGGTCAGGGTGCCAGTGACGTTACAGCGGCCAGCCACTACGGTCTTGACTGCGGTATTGCCAACTACGAAAACAGGATTTACCCCGTTATCTAGGGACATCTCCAGGTTGGTGACATAGGCAATCGCAGCCCCGCCTTCATAGATGACGCCTGCATCAATACCGCTGAAACGCTCATTGGCGCTGGCGGCAGTAGGCGAGGAATCCAAAGAGGTGGTGCTGGTGGTCATGTTCTCGCCCAAGAAACTAAAGGTACTTTCCACCATGGCATTAGGTGGAACCGTCAAACTCCAAGAAGCGACCCGCATCCCCACATACTGGAAATACTGCCCAATATCCAAGAATCCTTCTTCAATGGTGAAGGTCTTTTCGGTAATGCCGTTTTTTAGCACCCCACGCTTGGTGACAGTGACGCTTTCACCAGCAGCTTCAACCGACAGAGTGAGATTAGCCAAGACCATAGTGGTGCCAGTTACCGAAACTACCCTAGCAACCCCATTGTTGCCCGCCGTAGCAAACCCAGCAATAGCCACATAATCATTAGCTACGATACCGGATCCAACCCAAGTGGTGTCCTTGATTAGCTGCGCGGAAGCAGTGGCCTGAATAGTGGTGCTGGTAATACTAGTAGTGCTAGTTACCCAATCACCGAACAATGCTCCTTCAAGTAGATCCTCAAAATCGCCATACTTGAAAGGCACAGGCAAATCACCACCAGTTTGTTTTGCCCCATGGCGCATGTCCTGAGTTTGCCTGTCGGCCCTAATCTCATCTGATACAAAAGAGTCTTTGGTTAGATTCAGGTTGTTCCCACCAGAAACAGGCAGCACAGTGAGGGTCGTCATCGCGGTGCCTGCGGTGGTCTCCTGGGCGATGGCTATCTGTAGCCTACTACCCTGAGCAAAAGTAGTCATTGTACTTCTCCTTACGTGTTAACTATGTCCGCAAACCACCGCACCGTAACTGGGAGGTGGAACCATCTATCTTCTTCAATAGGCCCATTGACCCAAGACCGCAAAAAGCGAACTCGTATTGCTTCCGTTATTGCCAAAGGATCGCCAGTTTGGGTTACTAAGTAATTCCCAGACTGGGTAATTATGTAGGCTCCCGTGCCTACCGTCCTAACGCTACCGCCCCGCTTGAAATGGCTGGCTATGAAGTCGGCCTCTTCCCTTGCCGTCGATGGGTTTGCCCCTTTTGGAAAGAAGCAACTTACTTGATAAATGCCTAGGTGCTCGTTATAGCCGCCTTCATCCCCACCAACGGTTAGTTGCCTCGGCTCTGCTGGGAGCACCCTAGGCATGTACCACCTGGTGTTTGCTTGGCTGTCTCCCTCTGCGTTAGCATCGAAAAACTGGTTGCTCCAAGAGATGCGATTTACGACCGTGGTAGCACTAGACCCAAGCAAGCAAGCCGTAAGGCTACTATCCAACGCCAGCGTTATGATGTTAAGCTTCCCACTCATCTAGCACTCGCTGCCTTCTTGGCCACAATGCCAGGGAACTCCGCCATGGTTACTCGCACCATTCCCTTTGGGGATTTCGCACTATAACCACCAACAATCTTAGGACCAGGGGGATATCCACCATACTCAAGCTTTAAAATGTACGGTACATTATTCACCAGCGTGAAAACCAACCCCTTACCTGAAAGCACATTACCAATCATCTCAGACTGCCATCCGCCCCTAGCTCTTCCAGTGTCAACCGGTGTTCTAGCAATCACACTAGCCTCTACCTCTAAAGCTACAGACCTAAACACTTGCCCAATCTTAGCCTCTTGGCCTTTTATCCATTTACGAATGTCAAGTGTCCACATCTTATCTGCCACGGTTATTTCTCCACCAGCAGGTAGTAAACAACCACAGTACCACCTGGACTTATAGGAACCACCCCGACAACCTGCCAAGAAACAGTGCTTGATCCTATCTTCACAGTGTTGCCAGGTTTGGGGATTACCCCAAAGCCTTTGGCGGATAAAGTCAACTGCCGGGTCTTGCTTTGTACCATGCTAGCGTCCTTGAAGCTATCCGCCCCAAGTCCAGCCTTACCAAACTTAACCGCCCCTTCTACAGCGAACCCACTATAAACAGTGGTGCCAGAGGTCAGAGTTACTGCCTGGCCCTTACCACGGATAAGCTTGTCTGCTGTATCCTGTAAGCCCGTGTAGAAAGAGGAAGCCATGCGCCTATACCCTTACAAATGATATTTGCCCCTGAGCCTGATAAAGACCCTTGAGCAATTTATCTACCACAGGGAATCGCTTTTGAGCATTAACAGCCCCACCTAAGTATTCAACTTCAATGTCGCCAACTTTTTCCCTCTTGGTCAAACGGTCCTGGTCAGCAATAATAGTCACCTGAGTCATAAAACGAGCAGTTAATTCACAATTCGCCCGAACCACCTCCGTGGGAATCTGCGTGGTACCTACTTCCCAACCACCAGGGCCAATTATCCCGGTGGCTATCTGGTTGGTGGAATAATAGGGGTATTGCGGAAGTTCTACCTGCCGTGGCCATTCCATAGCTTGATTGCGAGCAGTTTTATATCCTACCCACGGATACTGAATGTCCAGATATTGCGCAGCCCTTATGATGATGGGCTTTAGCTGCTCAGTGGTAAAAGTTTCCCATCCAGTGATGCCCCGCTGGACAAAATAAGCAGTGGTCTGGGCAATACTGGCGTAGCAATTGCTTATGCTACTTGCCGACACTGTTTCTACAGTTAGGGTTATAGCCATAATTACCCTCTCAGACAGCCTGAGCCGCTGCCTCTGCGTCTTTCCCTACATTTAGTACCCCTAGCTCAAGCTCTCCCTCTGGAGACATCTGATAGCCTGCTAAACTAAGCTCAGGCTCTTGCGATTTTTCGCCCTCAACCACCAATCCTAAATGGTGCTTGGAAGCTACCCTCCAAAACTGCACTACGGCGGGGGCACGGGATAAGGTAAGATTCTCTACCCCGATGAAGTTGGCTTTTATGCTCTCATCCTCTGTAGCTCGCTGCTGGGCGTCAAAAAACCTCACGCAATCGATACAGCACTCTTTCCAGTTGCCAATATGCATGTGCGCCCAAGCAGTGAAAAACAAAGTGTCAGGGTACCAAGGGATAGCTTCTTGGCACTTTGCGCCAACCTCTAAACACTCCACCGCCCGCTTTCCCCTAATTAAAGAAAGCATCCAGGAATAATAAGGCCTGGCAAGAACCCCCACCGAGATTCCTTGCTCCTTGCTTGCCTTTTCCCAAATCTCAATAGTGCGCTTGGAGTATTTAATGGTCTCCTCTATAGCCCCAGTCTCAGAGCTTAAAGTCTGGCTCATGTAAAAATTGGGCCAGAATCCATCAGGGTCATCGTCCAGCATGGCTTGCACCATAGTTTTGCGCCGCTTGTGCTTAGCAAGCATGATGGCGTCATCTTCGCCATAGCCATAATGGAAAATTTTCATGGGACATTGAAGGGCTTCCCCCTCATAAATTGGCTTATTGTGGACCCTGCCCTCAAAGTGGAAAAGCGTTCCTGTGCTCAGCCCCTCCCTACGAAAAAGGTGAGGGTGCAAGATCATAGTCTTGGAGCCGTCTCTAAGCACATTCTGTAACTCAAAGAAAACAGCCCCTATGCTGGTTAGATCCTCATACTTCATTCGCCGGGAACATTCCATCAGCAGAGGGGCAGTCGCCCTTTCCACTTCCTCGTCTGCGTCTATCTGGAAAATGAAATCACCCCTGGCCATTTCTATTCCATGGTTACGGGCCTTAGAGAAACTATTATCCCAGGGCTGATGCAGGATGACGAAACGCCCGCCCTTTTTCTGCTTAAAATTCTGTTGGGCCTCCCTAAGAATATCCGTAGTGTGATCAATGGAGCCGGTGTCAACTATGATGACCTCGTCAACATAAGCCAATACGCTATTTAAGCAATTGGCTAGATGCTTTTCCTCGTTCTTTACTATCATGCACAAGCTGATAGTCGCCCGCTGCTCCCAAGGAACTTTGGGTTTAAGGTCTATAACATTGCCCTTACGCACAGGCGGCAAAGAACAGCGTCCTCCCTGACGCCGCTTGTTCTTTTTCTTCTTACCCACTACTTTCCTCCCTATTAACTTCCCTGCCTGATGCACCATTCAGCGTTAAGCCCCAGAGCACCGGCAGTACAATTAAATCTTACCTGGCACCAGCTGCCCGCAGTCTTGACCGCCTCTACAACAGTAGAATAGGCCGCTCCCCATCTACGAGCGATAACGGTGGAGCCAGACTCAAAGCCACGCTCAAGATAAACCGTAGCTCCCCACGCGGTGGTGGCCTGAAGGTTGCGGATGCTGATGTCAAAGTTTCCTGGCTGAATCTTAACCCAAGCCCCAACTCCCACAGTAGTGAAAGTGCTGGTCACCCAAGTTACCGGTGGAGCCAGAACTGATGTCAGTTTATCTTGAGCGCTCATAGCACTTATCTCCTAAT
>JAHJSR010000097.1 GCA_018830085.1 Patescibacteria group bacterium | reverse complement strand
TGTCCGCGTCTTCTCCGATCGAAGTCTCAGCGTCCGTTCCGGCGTCAGTGGTTTTGGGCGTACAGTCCTGGCAACCATCGAAGGTGCCAAAAGAGTTACACTTTTGGTAACCCAGCATGTCGTGACCGCAGCTGCAGGGGACGCTTTGTCCGGGGACGCATTGCGCGCCCTCGATGTAGTTGTTGGTGATGGTGTCGCCTTCATCGCCGCTACAGGCGAAGAGGGTGAGTGAGAGGATGGTGATGAGAGCAGCAAACAAACGATTCATTAGCATTCTCCTTGTTGGTTGTCGAAGGGGCGATCGTTCTGAGATCGCCAGCATGTTCTTGGTTAGAATATGACGAACTCGGATCGACCTCCAAAGAATTTGGAGGGAAGTGGAAAGAGCGACGTTCAGAGAAGCAGTTTCATTATACTATCTCCCAGGGTTAATGACCCGGTCGGAAAGGGCGAATTTAGCTTTGTTCAGCTTGAGAAAGCATGAAAAACTCTTCGAGTTGAACAAAATAATATAGCATAAAAAAGCCCTTTTGTCAAGGGGGTAATGGTAATTTTTTGGCTAGATTAAGCTAAAAAAGTATGTAGTATATAGCGTGAAATATATAATAAAAAAGAAAAATAACTTTTCATGGATGATATTTTGTTAGAGCATATAAAATTGTGAATTGAATAACTAAAACCCACTTTGAATAAAGTGGGAATCGTTGGGGGATTATATTCCTAAGCTTTTCCTTCGCTTTTAAATAACAAAATTTTGTTTTGTGCGGTTTCTCGCATCAACAAGTATGCGGGTTTTAGTAATTTTCGTGGATCAATTACTTCTTCCATCTCATCCATGGCTTCACGTACACCGGCCGTAAAAGCTAAACGAAGATCGGTATCAATGTTTATTTTGCTTACTCCGTATTTGATGGCTTTTTTGATATCTTCGTCTAAAACTCCGCGAGCTTTTCCGATTTTTGCTCCATGGTATTCGGCAAGTTTAACCACGTCTTCAGCAACACCGGATGCACCGTGTAAAACAATTGGTAGTTTAACAAGTTTGGCTATTTGTTTTAAACGTTCAATATCCAAATGTGTTTGTCCTTTAAATTTATAAGCACCATGAGCTGTGCCAATTGCAATTGCTAAAGAATCACAGCCGGTTTGTTTGGCGAATTCAGCTGCTTGTTTAGGGTTGGTTAGATGAGCGTCTTTTTCTTCAACACTAACAAAATCTTCTATTCCGGCGATGGCGCCGATTTCCGCTTCGACGCTAATTTTTTTAGCATGAGCCCACTTAACAACTTGTTTTGTTTTGCTAACATTTTCTTTATATGAAAGCGCTGAGCCATCGAACATGACGCTGGTATATCCGCTTTTTATTGCTAATTTTATGGTATCAAGGTTTTTTCCATGATCAACATGTAATGCAATTGGTATTGGAGCTTTGGCTGCTACTTTTACCATGGCAATAAGATAGTCCATGCCGGCATACTCTATCGCTCCTTCTGAGGTTTGAACAATGATGGGTGAGCGGAGTTTTGTAGCGGCTTCAACGACCGCTTTTAAAAATTCTAAATTATTGATGTTAAAAGCAGGTACCGCGTATCCGCGAGCGCGAGCAGGTTTGAGTATTTTAATGGCTGGGACGAGCATATTAAACAATTATTAAATAAAGTAGGGGTTTAGTATTTTTGAATTATAGCATTTGAGACATATAAAGAAAAAAAGATCCCATTAAATTTTTATTGGTTGGATGGATTTGAATTTAGTTAAAATTTTGTTTAATAATAGTTTATTGGGAAGACTTTTTTGCGGTCCAATTTTTTGAATAACAGACCAGGAATTTGCTGTTCCCCAGCGTAAAGCTTCTGGAACGGTTTTGTTTTCTAGAATTGCACAGGTAAAACCGGATGCCATAGCGTCACCAGCACCAGTGCGTTCATGAGCTTCTCCGGGGAAAATTGGCATATGCCAATGGTCATTGCCATCAAAAGCGTGTGCGCCATTTTTGCCATCGGTAATGACAACGTTTTTAGCTCCAAGTTTATGGAATTTTTCTAAAATATAAAGAGTTGGTTTTTGTTCGCCGTCCAATAAACTATTGGCTTCTTCTTTGTTTAGGATAAAAATATTACTTAATGCGATTAACGGTTTAAGATATTTTAAGCCTTTGCGTAAGTGCGTGGTTCCGGGTTGAAAGCTAAAAATTGTTTTTGAATTTTTCTTGAGGTGTATTTTTAGTTGATTGTCTAGTTTATTAAAATTGTCACCCATGGCTGAATAATAAATACATCGGCTTTGTGGAATGGTTTTTGGTAAAAAGTATTTACGTGGTTTAAAAAACAATAATTGAGTTCTTTCACCTTTAAAACTTAGTAAAGTTGCTTCGCTGGTTTGTTGTTTACTGCATGTGCAAAGTGCTGATACATCAACTTTTTCTGATTTAAGATGTTTTTTTAAGTCGTTTCCGGCAGGATCGTCTCCGGCCCAGCTGATAAGTGCGGATTTTAAATTTAATCTTGCTGCACTGACGGCTGCATTGGCAGCATTACCAGCTGCTGGGATTTTGACGACGTCTTTAACAGGAATTTTTTCTGCATATTCTAAGCAAAGTAAGCATTGATCTTTATGGATCGAACAACTTACAGTTGCCTCATTTATCATGTAAAAAATGTCACGTAGAGATTCTCCAATACAAAGAATGTCAAAAGTTTTTTTAGCTGTCATATACTAATAGTATAACATGGTCGCTATTCTTTAAAAAAAAAGAAAACCGCCTTAATCATATTCATGACTTCGGCGGTTGTATGCTGTGCTCTCTCTCCAATTTTTTTTCGCGTTGTATGCGAAGAGTGGATTGCGGCCGGGAGGAGTTGGTTATTATGCATCTGGTGAGTTTTTTAGACTCAGAATGGGTAGTTGATGCATTATATTGTTAACACGATTGTGACTCGTTCGTGCTTACAATGTTTGGCTTAGCTCCCGCGTATTCTTATTTTTTTAGGCTTGTTAAGATTTGTGAGACAAGGTTTTTTTATGATCTTGCCCTTGGCCGGGTTGCGGCCAAGAACATTTGGTCTTATCACAAATATGAACATTTGTCAATAGTAGTAGATATTTTTGTTTAACAAGAGAAAATTATATAATTTGTATACTTAATATTGACCTTCTTGAATAATCATGTAAAACTCGTGCTGGTACATTGAATATAACAAGGAGATGAGCCATGGGTGGTTTTTATGCCTTACCAGAGGCATATGCTCAAGCGCTTTACTCCTTGATTAGTGAGGCGCTAGAGGTAGATGGACGTGGTAAGAGACCTGGGGAAAATACTGAGATTGCGTTCCGCATTGAATTGCATTTGCAGAAGATTTATACGGATGCTTTGGCTGTAAAGAGCTTGTCACATGAAAAATGTGCAGATATGCTTTTAGACTTGATAAGATATAGTAATCCTGAGATTTTTAGTACTAGGCAATGGCAAGGGATTTATTTGGTGATTGAGCTTTGGCTTTCTAAGGGAAGAAATCTTACGCACGAACACGTTTCTGATTTTAAAAAAGCTCTTGAGTTGGTTGGGTTTGAGATTCATTCTAGGGAATCGCATATCCAAGCGATGAAAGAACAAGCTACTAAGGACTAAAAAGCAGCCAATGGCTGCTATTTTCTTTTGATGGCTTTTTTGGCCGCTTTGACAATATTTTTAGCTCGCATACCGTATTTGGTTATTAGTTCATCCGGTTCGCCCGATTCACCAAAATG
>JAHJSR010000108.1 GCA_018830085.1 Patescibacteria group bacterium | reverse complement strand
CGAATAATTCGCAGCGTAGATTTTGTCGGTATGCAGTGCCACCATGTAGGCGGCCGATGCACCGACGTTGTTGATCACCGCAACAACCGGTTTGGGATGCTTCTTTCTGAAAACCTTGATCGACTGGTAAATTCGCTCCGCTTCAACCGGAGCGCCTCCTGGGCTGTCGATACTCAGAACCACTGCTTTGACGTTCTTCGCCTCGAAGGCCTTCCGGAGCAAGGGAACCACTTTCTCCGCCGAGGCCGTGGCGCCGGCGGAAATCTCCCCATCGATGTGAATCACCGCCGTGATTTCGTTGTTGGGGATCATCTTCCATCCCATCTGCTTCGCGTAGCCGAAGAGATACAAGGCAAAGAACACCACGCCGGCCGCGACCATCATTCCGCGCTTGATCAGTCGCCAGCGCCGTTCTGAGCGGCGCTCGCGAAGCACATCCCTCACCAGCTCGTCGCTCACTGCGTGGCGGATTTCACTCTCTGTCATGTGCAATTCGGGCTCCATCGTTGAGTTTTAATTGGGGTGAATCCTTCGTCGTGCGTCAGCACTCGAACAATCTGGTAGTCGTCGCTCATGTGTGTCATTTCACGCAGCTCATGAAGATCGCACCAAGTGCCGTCCGGCCATTCGGCAACCAGCCACACCGGCTCGGCGCATGGAATTTCAATCCGTGTGGTGTGCATCACTCGCATCCGGCTATTTCTCTGGCCATGCGAAGAATCTGCACGCCGGAAAGCGATTGCATCCCACGAATGCCTTACCGGAATCTTTCATGGTTTTGCTGACGAGCAGGCCCGTCTTGCAGTCCGGACAGGCTGCACCTGCCCTGGCGGTACGCATGGGTGTTCCTCGCGCCACGGCCGCCTCGGGTCGCTGAACCTTTCCTGCCACCTCGTCAGTTCGAACGCCTGGCTTTCCTTCGTCATCCGGCTGGGTGTGCTTGCACTCCGGGTAGCCTGTACATCCCCAGAATGGCCCCTTGGGGCCTTTCACCAGACGTAGAGGCTTCAGGCATCTGGGGCATGGATAGGAAGGCCCCGCCTGCGATTGTGGAAGCGAAGCCTGTCTGGCGGCTCCGGGCTTACCGTCGACATCGGGGAGCGTCGACTTGCACCCTTCCCTATATGCCGTACAACGCCAGAAGAAGCCATTCGGCCCATCAATCCTGCGCATGAGCTTGCCGCAAGTAGGGCACACCACGACCGCACTACCCTTGTCCGGTGTGCGTAATCCAGACACGGAGATCTGCCGCGTGTTCTTCTGACGCTTGATGCCGTCAATCACCTGCACCAGCCACTCGCCAAGACTGAGTTCAAACTTCGACAACTCGATCTCACCCTTCTCAATCTGGCTCAGTCGATCTTCCCATTGAGCAGTCAAGACAGGGTCTGCAATTTCAGGCGAAACCTCCTCGATCAGTCCAATCAGCGCGACAGCTTTCTCAGTCGGCAACAGCTCCTTCTTTTTGGCGACGATGTAGTCACGCTTGAACAGCCCCTCGATAATGGCCGAACGCGTTGCATCAGTTCCTATGCCAGCTTTCTCCTTGTTTTTCATCACCGCCTTCCAGCGCGGATCCTCGATCTCTTTGTCGATCGACTCCATCGCCGCCAACAGCGTGCCCTCGGTGTAACGTTTGGGCGGTGAGGTCTTTCTGTCCTGCACCTCGCAACGCAGGTTGCGGGCATCCTCGCCCACACGTACCTTCGGGAGTGTCACCGCCGCATCCTGGTCATCGTCCTTGTCCGTGGATACTTTCGTCACCTCTGGCAGGGTCTGCCGCCAGCCGGGGATCAGCGGCGTCTTGCCGCTCACCCTGAATTTCTCACCCTCGGAGATCACCTCGATCACTGTCTTGCTGTACTGGTAATCCCCCAGGAATTGCGCCAGATACCGTCGACAAACCATGTCGAAGATCGTCCGCTCGGTAGGGGTCATGGCCGACACATCGATGTTCGAGTTTCGCGTCGGAATGATCGCGTGGTGGGCAGTGATCTGTTTGTCGTTGAAGGCCCTGCCCCGGAAACGCTCATCGGCACCATTGAGCGCCGACTCGGCAACCGTGGCCAGTGTTTCCAGCTCGGGCTTCGCTCCGGCGATAGCCTGCAGCGTCTCAATCGATTCGGCCAGCATCGAGCGCGGCAGGTATTCGCAATCCGTTCGCGGATACGATGTCGCCTTGTGTTTCTCGTAAAGTGCCTGCGCAGCATCGAGTACGGCCTGCGCCTTCATCCCGAAGCGCGCCGAGGCCTCCCGCTGGAGTGATCCCAGGCTGTACAGCAACGGCGCGACTTCGCGTTCCTGTGTCGTCTCGACAAGGCTCACCTTCCCGGTCTGCCCTGCGACCCGCTTGACCACCGCTTCTGCACTTCCGCGGCCGAGGAGACGCCCCTCATCGTCGAGCAGCGCCGCTCGTGCCATCCAGGCCATCGGCACGGATGCCCAGCCCATCAGGAAGGTCGCATTGACCCCGAAGTGCGCCTTTGGAACGAACGCGGCGATGGCCCGTTCGCGCCGCACCACCAAAGCCAACACAGGCGTCTGTACACGACCACAATGCAAGGTTCCGTCCTTGCCGCCGGCACCGAACGCCTTGGTCAAGACCATGGTGAGATTCATCCCGGCCAGCCAGTCCGCCCGGCTTCGGCCCATCCCGGAGAAATACATCGGCAGCGTCTTCTCGCCCGGCAGAATATTAGCCAGAGCCTTCTTCACCGACGCATCGTCGAACGCTGAAAGCCAAAGGCGCGAAACCTTCCCGCGGTAGCCATTCAGCTGCATCAGCTCCCGTGCGATCACTTCGCCCTCACGGTCGGCATCGGTGGCAATGACAACCTCGGTTGCCTGCTTCAACAGCTTCGCGACGATCTTGTACTGATCACGGGTCTGGTCCTTCACCACCATGTGCCACTCATCCGGCAGCACAGGCAAGTGCGCGATGTCCCAGAATTTCAATGCCGGGTTGTAGTGCTCCGGTTTCGCCTGCTCAACCAGGTGGCCAATACCCCAGGTTACCGTTACACCGTTACCAGTAATGCATCCTTCGCCACGTGTCCGAGCACCGATGTGGCTGGCGATTTCTCTGCCTTGTGAAGGTTTTTCGCAGAGGTAGAGCTTCACTCAAGCCGTCCTGAAATCGCAGACACATCAATGAGAGATGCCTGCGCGGCCAAAAACATCGGGTCCCAGATCGCACGGGAATTCATTCCATCCTCCCATTGGTCCGCCATAGCATCATCGCCAGATTGGCAATGTCTACTTCCTGCCCCTGGGCTAGCGGTACCGCAGCGCCTTGGGCAAGCATGGCATTCCATATCTTGATACCCGATTCAGGCTTGTCCCACCCGGTCCAGCCCTCATGCGCCTTCTGCGAGAGCTTCGCCTTCATGGCGCCGGCAAATTCATCGACTGCCTCATTCAGGCGGGCTACTTCCTGCCGCACCCAATCAGGATCCTGGGAAATTTCCTGCCAGTTCTTGTCTATCACTGCATGACCTCCCTGAACCAACGTTGCTCTCATGCCAGATAACGGTAATGGGGTCACCGTCAAACGTCGTGTTGAAATAGTGCTGGCTCATAACCTCGACTCAACCCGGCCGCGGCCTACAACGGGTCACTCAGGACATCGAGTAATCGTGATTCGATCACCTCGCCATCCTGGCTGACCACAATCTTCACTCTTGCCATTGCACCTGGCCGGCCACGCCGTCCAAGCCTCATGGCCTTGAACTCGAACCCATGAAAACGTCCCGAGCCCATCCCATGCCGGCACGCGTCTTCCGACACCGATTGCAGCACCGCTGCAATCATGTTTTCCTCGGGCTGGGTTGGATGTCTCATGAAGCCTCCTATTTCTGGGCAGGTGAAGCGGGACCGGATGTCGTTGTCCGGTTCAACAGGAAAATCACCGTCGCCTCCCCGGAT
>JAHJSR010000096.1 GCA_018830085.1 Patescibacteria group bacterium | reverse complement strand
TAAAAACCCCCAAATCAATATATTAAGCATGTATTATGATGGCATTGCAGTTCTACAAAGCAAGCCAAAAACTCTTGGATCCAATGAAGCACCCCCTACCAATGCACCATTAATTCCAGTTGTAGTTAAATATTCAGCAATATTATTTACATCAATTGAGCCACCATAAAGAATTAAAACCTTTTCTGCAATGTTCTCATTCATCTTCTTTTGAATAACCCCTCTAATCACATCATGAACTTCTTTAGCCTTTTGTGCTGGGCAGGCTTTACCGGAACCGATTGACCACACAGGTTCATACGCAAAAACAAATGGAGTCTTAGAATCCACATCTAATTTAGCTATTGCCGCCGTTGTCTGCTGCCTTATTATTTTATTTGTCTCACCCTTCTTATACTGTGCCGACGTTTCTCCTACACAAATAACCGGAACTATTCCAGCTTTTTGTAATGCGGCAGCTTTTTTTGCAACCATATCATCAGTCTCACCCATAACCGATCTTCTTTCACTATGACCTACTAAACAATACTGAACTCCAAATTCATCTAACATGCTAGCAGATATTTCGCCTGTATATGGACCATCCTCACCCCAAAAAACATCCTGTGCAGCTAATGCAGGGATAGAGGCACGCCCTAAAGAAGCTCTAGCGGCAGCCAAAGACACATGCGGAACCGCAACAGCAATATCTATATTTTTAGGTAAACGTTCCCTTCTAAACGCCCTAATCCATCCCCCGGCTTTAATGGGGCCGTAATGCATTTTCCAATTTGCAATTAATAGCATACGCATAATTTATTTCCAATCAATAATTTTCTTAAATTTAGATTCATTTACCAATGGCCCTATAGCCGCAGAGACCATCATTTTAGGATTTAAAATCTGTCTCGCAACCTTTAGTATATCTTTGTTTGTTATTTGATCTATTTGTTTTAATCTTTGTTCTGGAGTTTCTAATTTTCTTTCTTGCAACCATTGCCTTCCATACCACTCCGCTCTAGATGCTGTATCCTCAAATGCCAACATCATTCTACCTCTTATATTTTCTTTTGCGCGTGTTAATTCATCATTGGAAACTGGCTCTTGAATAATTTTATTAAACTCTGAATAAATAGCCTTTACCGCCTCTTCTAATCTTGTTTTATCTAATCCAGCCGATACTGTAAATACCCCCGTATCTTCAAGCGACTCATGTGACGCTCTAATCGCATAGCATAGACCACGTTTTTCTCTTATCTCAGTAAATAAACGTGATGACATCGTTCCGCCCATAATAAGCGATAATACATTTGCAGCCAATCTATCTTTGCTTCCATATGGTATTCCTAAGAACCCTAAAGACAACTGTACCTGTTCTGTTTTCTTTTTAAGCAAAGTACTTGGTTTTGTTAATTTTTTTGGCTTTTTAAAACAAGCCACCGGTTGATCTAGCCTTTTCTTTGGTGCCACAACCTTGCCAAATGTCTTCTTGATAGTTGCGACTGCTTTAGGATTAACATTACCAGCCAAAACAACCGTCATCCTTGCTGGAATATAATACGCATCATGAAAAGCTTTTAATTCAGAGGCCTTCATTGCGCGAACGGTTTGCCTTGTACCCGCTATATTCCATGATAAAGTCGAACCTTTAAATAAAGCCTCTTCCAACATATCCGCTATATGATCTCGAGGACTATCTTCATACATATTTATCTCTTCTAAGATAACAGTACGTTCTCTTTCCACTTCAACCTTATCGAATTTAGAATGGAACAGCATATCGTGTAGCATGTCAATAGCCGTATCCGTATGTTTAGCATCCATTTTAATATAATAACCAGTCAAGTCTTTGCCAGTATAAGCATTATATTCAGCACCATAACGATCCAATTCTTGAGATATGGCTTGCGTGTTTGGTCTTTTTGTTGTCCCCTTAAACATCATATGCTCCACAAAATGCGCAGCTCCATTTATTTTCAATGTTTCATATCTAGAACCAACTTTAACCAAAACTAGCAACGTCATCGATCTCGCAGCTTCTTGAGGAGCTAAAATAAGTTGTAGACCATTAGGTAATTTTGTTGCTTTTATTTGATTCATATTTTTACTCATTAATTTTTTGTTCCAACCAAGAATGCAACTCTTTGATGCTAACTCGCGATTGTTCCATTGTATCCCTATCTCTTATTGTTACCGCATTATCTTCTAAAGTATCGAAATCTATAGTTACACAATATGGAGTTCCGATTTCATCTTGTCTACGATAACGTTTTCCGACATTGCCATTATCATCAAACTCACACATGTATTTAATTTTTAAATCATCAAAAACCTGTTTTGCCTTAGCAACTAATTCTGGCTTGTTTTTTAATAGTGGAAAAACTGCCACTTTAACCGGAGCCATTTTTTTAGAAAACTTCATTACAACTCTAGTTTCTCCATTAACTTCTTCCTCAGTATAAGCTTCTGTTAAAATCGCCAACACGGTTCTGCCAACACCAACAGATGCCTCTATCACATGCGGAATATATGTCTCATTTGATTTGGGATCAGTATATATCAATTCCTCGTTAGAGAATTTACCATGCTGGCTCAAATCATAATTTCCGCGTGCATGTACACCTTCTAGCTCTGAAAAACCAAACGGAAAATTATATTCAATATCATAAGCTTCTTTAGCATAAAAAACTAAATTTTCATGCTTATGCCATTTTAAATTCTCTTCCGATAAACCAAGATCCAAATAATACTGCCACCTATCTTGCCTTAATTTTTCATATAAATCCATATCCGTTTCCGGGGCAACAAAATACTGTAACTCCATTTGCTCAAACTCGCGTGTTCTAAAAATAAACTGACGAGCTGTTATCTCGTTCCTAAAAGCCTTGCCAATCTGTGCAATACCAAAAGGAACCTTTACCCTTGTTGAATCTAATACATTTTTATAATTAACATAAATCCCTTGGCAAGTTTCACCGCGCAAATACACAGGTTCTTTGTTTATATCATCTGTAAAATTACCAAGATTAGATCTAACCAATTGGTTAAATTTTTTAACTTGTGTAAAATCTTTCTTTTTACAATTCGGACATTCTAACTTATCACGATTTTCATCAACCAATTTATTGATCTCATCAACTTCCATTTTTTCATCAGCCAACACACCTATCTCTTCTAAAGCATGATCAACTCTTATTCTCGCATGGCAATTTTTACATTCCATCAAAGGATCTGCAAAACCACTTACATGGCCAGATGCTTCCCACACTTTTGGATGCATAAAAATCGCCGCGTCCAAGCCAACTACATTTTGATTTACTTGTACAACTCTTTTCCACCAAAAATCTTTAACCGCTTTTTCCAATTCAACACCATAAGGACCGTAATCATAAACCGCTGCAAATCCTCCGTAGATCTCAGATGATGGGTAGATAAAACCGCGTCGCTTACAAAGAGCAACAATTTTATCCATTAACTCATTATCCTGTTTTTTCATAAAATTTATATGGACATTACATCCTTTTCTTTCTCTTTGGCATCCGCCTCGATCTTCTCATTCATTTTATTTACAGACTTATCCAAATCTTCTAAAAGCGAATAACGCTCATCTTCTGTAATGGCTTTAGCTTTTTCGTCTTTCATGATTTGCTCACGAATCTCTTCCCGTACATTTCTAATCACGATTCTAGCCTGCTCAGCTTTTTGCCCAATGATCTTTGCCAACTCTTTTCTATTCTCTTCTGTCATTGGAGGCAAGTTAATATGTATTACAGTACCTGCTACCTTGGGCATTACACCCAAACCTGAATTTATTAATGCTTTTTCAATTTCTTTAACAACATCCTTATCCCAAGGCTCAATAGCAATTGTTCTCGCATCAGGAACAGTAATGGAAGCCAAGCCCTTTAAATCCATACTCTGATTATAAGCCTGAACTCTTATATCCTCTACCAAACCAGCATTAGCACGATTTGTTCTTATATTTTTTAATTCTTTTTGATAGTGATCAATTGCCTGATCAAAAGCTCTTTGAGCTTCTTGTATGTAATTGGACATATATTTTGTATGCTTATTTTGCCTTATTTTGGCTTTTTAGTCAACCTGTAACAACATTTTATAAAAGAATCTTAAATAGCCGTTCGAGTCTGTCTCATAACTAAAATCTTGCACAAAACTGTGCATTTATAATTACTAGAAAATTATTTTTTCTTTCCCGGTACTATACCAAGATAGACTATATTGCCATCTTGAGGGTCGATGGCGACAACCGAGCCGTAATTTGCTGTAGGCAATTTCTTCACCTCCCAAGTGTTTCCACCATCTTGTGAAAAAACTAATGCCGTAGGTCCAGTATAAACCATGCTTAAATGATTATTAGGATCAATAACTAAATCTGTAATTTTATCTTCACCCACATCGGTCACCAAATTCAAACTTTCCCAGATAACCCCACCATCGATACTCTTAGCTATACCCCCTTTGTGAACTATATAAATAATATTTGGATCAACTGGATCTAAAACCACCTTCAATATTCTTCTTGCATTGCCGATATCACCAAATTCTTTTTTAATTTGTATCCAAGTAACCCCACCATCCAAACTCTTCCATAAACCATCACCATCCGTACCTGCATAAACTACCCTTGAATCATGTATGCTTATCGCCAAAGACGTGACACCCAAACTCGCCCTCTTCACAACCTGCCAAGATTCACCTGCATCAGTCGATTTAAAAACATCTCCATCATTTGTAGCCGAATAAACAATAGTTGGATTAAACCAGTCTACAATAATCTGTGTAAATAACCTATCTGTTCTTGGATCAAAAAACGCAACCTCCCAATCTCTACCGCAATTTTCTGTTTTATAAATTTTATTAGCACTGCCTGCATAAACTACACACTTATTTTTGCTATCCACAGCAACAGTTTTTACATCCACAGCTTCTAAAGATTTCATCATTTCCCACGAATCACCACTATTCAAAGAATATACCAAGCCATTTGATCTTGTACCCAAATATATTGCATTTCTATCCTGAGGATCCAATGTGATTGCCTGCACGCTCAATTCTGCCGCAGCAGCACTGATTTTAGGACCATCTACCAAGGCTTTTTTATGAACCCAAGTCTGACCCCTATCAGAAGTCTTCCAAATACCCATGTCAGGTCCGGTAGGCCCAGTATCCTGAGGTCCAAAACAACCCGCGCCCATCATCACAATGGATATAAATAGTGCTAAAAACGGTATCGAACGTGAAATATATTTTATTTTCATATTGTTAAACTTAATGGAAAAGTTTTTGGTAAAAAATTTGGTTTTACTAAATAATTTAATTTTACGTTAATTGCCGCCGCTTCTAAATAAATCCTTGGCGAAATAGCACTACCTATTGCTCCATAAGCATCCGCGATTCCCTGACCTAAAATAACCGACTGAAAACCCATTTTTAAATAATTACCTCTCAAAGACTCACCACATGCATTTAAAGAATTTTGCCAAGCCAACAAACCATCTTCTGCCTCTGCGCATTGAGTATGTATTCTCTCAACCGCCAATAAACGCGCGCCCAAACTAACAGCCATAACATATGCATCAGCTGCTGAACGGTATTCTGCCAAAATATCATCAAAATTTATTGCTAAACCAGGACGACCACGTGCTACCTCTGCCCTTACTTCAGCCTCATTTTTTTGGACTCCTCTGCTTTCTAAAGCACTTATCAATTCATGTTTTGGCACTAATCCCAATGAGACCCTTACAACTCTACTTAAAATAGTATCAGGAATTTTAGAAATGTTTTCTGCAACTGCTATAAATACAGCATGCGCTGGTGGCTCCTCCATGATTTTTAATAGTGCATTAAAACCCTCAGTATTCAATCTTTCCATGTTAGGTAAAAAAGCAATCACTTTTTTGGCTATCTGTGGTTTTTCATATAAACGAGTTCGCAATTCCCTTACGGTTTTAACTGCTATATCGCGCTTACCCTCCTCTGGTTCAAACACAAAAATATCTGGATGCAATCGCAAAGAACTATCATTATCCATCTCTGCAAACTCTTTTACTAAAAGCTCGGCAATCGTATTTTTACCAACATGTGCCGGTCCTGTTATTAAATACGCAAAAGCCGGTTCTTTTTTCCAGAACTTCACCAATTTAATAACTTGGCCATGACCGATTATTTTATCCCAGCCTGCTTGGCTCATAAATACATTATATCACAATAAAACCGGACATGTCATTACTGCTCCTCTACTGTCATTCCGAGCGTAAGCCGAGGAATCCCTTTGGTTAATGTCGCTTAGAATCTTCACAATAAAAAAATCCCCCACTTCAGTTACCCAAAGTAGAGGGAGAAGTCCGATTCCGTAGAACCGGGATTGACTCAAACTTGAGTCCGATAAAGAGTGGCACTCCCACACGATCATCGAATCCTTCGAGATCATATGGATGCTGGGCGTGCCTGATGCCCAAACCTGCGCGTCCAAAGAGCTTCAACGCCTGACCATCCGTCTCGGCCAATGAGACACCGGGCTCCAGGTACACACCGCCCCAGCTCAAGACCGAATTCCAATCCGAACTGGTCACGCGATTGATACCCATGATACCGGGCGTGATACTGAACTGCCCAAAGGCAAAACGTATGCCCGTGTTGACGTGCAACTGTGCCATCTGCAGGTCATCGTCATGCTCATCGTAGTAGGTACCGCCGTAGCCGCCGCCCAAACCAATGACAAAGCGCTTGTCCGGATCGTCAAACATGTGGAAAACGAGCTCGGTTTCCAAACCCAATGAGTAAGGAACCCGACCAAACTGACGTTGAGCGAACATCGAGGCATACGGTCCGAATGTGAATCCGGTCTGTGCCTTATCTTCACCCACGGTCGTCACGATCACCTGCTCGTTGTTGCCCGTGTTCTGTAAGGCTAAACCGGCTCGTGGCGGATGAGTCACATGCTGATCAAAATCTTGACGCAACTGATTGAGGTCCGACCTCAATTGCTTGACATCACCTTCCAACGCCCCGATTCGTTCCAGACCCTTGACCAACTCATCGTACCTGACAACGAGTTGCTGGATCTTTACCTGGTCAGGAGGCGCTGCCGCACTCTTACCGTCGCGAATTTCCTGCAACATCTTCATCATCTGAGCATGTTCGCTCCTAAGCGCCATAGCCTGATCATACGCATACTGGGGCGTGAGACACACAGGAGGCGCACCAGCCACATTGGAGCTCACCAACACACCGTTGGCTTCAGCACACGCATCAGCCGGAGTCCCGGGAGCGACATAGCTCTTGACTGACCGCTTGTTGTTACCAGAACCACCACCCGTAACACAGTTCAACTGACCCTGTGCACAGAGCGTACAGATCTGATTCGCGGCTTTGACCGCACCTTCACTGATGTCCTTGCACTCGTCGACTCCATCACACACAGTAGCCAAGTTGAAGTCCGTGCCGGGTACGCACTGCCGGAACCTTCCGGCGCAGGCAGTGATGCACTTGTCGAGCTGAGTGATCTCAGCCGAAGACTGTGCTTGCGCTGCCCCGGAGGTCAGCACCAGCGTCGCTACACAGAGGCAAAAAAACGCGATGCGATTCATGGTTTCCATGTCTTCCTTCCTTCCGGAGCGCGCACCTCAAAAAACGACTATTCGCTTTTAAGGTTCAGTTTTGTGTTTATTAAGCTCATTTAGGCAAATTTTTTGCCTTTTGTCAAGGGCGAAAGACTAAAATTCTCCTCCTTTCCCCTGCGCAATGCTACGGAGAGGTGTCCCGCTTTGCGGGACGGAGAGAGAACTTGCGCAAATACAAGAGGCCCTGGAATCGAGAAATGATTCACAGGGCCTCACAGGACTCGTTGGGCGGGATTGCCCAAACGAGTCAAAGGAACCGAGGAGAAAAACCGTCGCGATCAGAAATTGACGAAGTTCTGGTATGGGTACGAGGGCGACTCAGCACAGCAGTACTCGCAGCTCGGAAGCTTGGGGTAAGGGTTGTGCTGAAAGCGCAACGCCACCTTAACTCCGTCTACCTTGACTTCGACTCTGCCGTTGGCGTCGAGATGCGTCTGCCCATTCTGTGCATCCAACTGTGCCTGTGACATGCAAGCCATACGATCACTGGGATTGTTGGCCCGGACAACGTCACCGGAAACGTCACCCCAGTATTTTGCTGTGGGCGGGTTTCCATACAGGTGGAATTGACCCTCGAAGCTCTGTGCTTGGTCGATGCGCAGCTTGAACGTGCAGGTCGTGTTGCCGTAGGAAGGGTGGGTACATCCCACCAAACCAGTTTCACCGGTCGAATACTGCTCGTACCACATCTGAATCTCAGGCTGTGCGACAACCCAACTCGGAGTATCCGAGAGGATCACCACAACTTCGTCCTCTCCGGCGGTCGTCGAGCAGCCTTCGCAGGCTCCCCAGCTCCCGTTCGTGCAGGTCTGCGTACCCGTCTCAGTTGAGTTGGGACAGTCACAAACCTGCTGGTCGCCGTTGTTGCACGTTGCCGTGCAACCCTCGTCGATGTTGCCGTCGCAGTCGTCGTCCCGATTGTTGCCGCAGACTTCGTCTTCGCCGGGGTTGACATCGCCGTGGTTGTCGTCGCAATCCGTGTGATCCAAGACGTACCCGTTTCCGGGATTCGAGGAACTCACGATCCCGGACGAGTTCTTGTCGCCAAAGCCGTCGCCGTCGCCGTCCGGGAAGTACGTGTGGTAGCCACCTTGACAATCCGAATCCTTGGAATCGATGTCCCCGTCGCAGTCGTTGTCCTTGCCGTCGTCGCAGTCTTCCGTGTTTCCCGG
>JAHJSR010000095.1 GCA_018830085.1 Patescibacteria group bacterium | reverse complement strand
TAAATTCGCAGCCGAAGATGAAACAGAATTAATCGCAGTGTCAAAATCTTTTAAAACAGCTTGCACTGTCGTGGCATTGGAATAAGTAAATTCATCATAAACTCCTAGTAAATAAGCTCCGGAAGTCAAAGGATTTGACCCAATAGAATCCAATCTAATACCTTGAATAGATAAATTACTCGCAATTGCCAAAGAACCAGTAGTAGTTACGTTACCTTGTCGATTTACACTAAATACATCACTGGTACCGTTCGAAAGTCTCAACAAATAATCATAAACATTGGATGTACCCTTTGTTTCTACAAACAAAGCAGTTCTTGTTGCGCTTGCCGCATCAGCAGAACCCTGATGCAATCCAAACAAATCACCTCCTGTATTGGCTACCGTATCAGAAGCATATTGACCCTGTAACATTTGTGCATTAAAAGCATAAGGCACAGCCGTCAATCTTTTCCTTGGTGACATTTCCGAATCAGATTCAATTGTAATACCTAAATATAAAGTATCTTGATTCCAATCTATATCCAACGGAACCTGTCCCGAAGACACATCGCCCAATAAAATCGTGAACAATCCGGTTTGTACATCAACTGTAACTGCTGCTGGAGTACCTGTAGGCAATCCATTTGTCGTTGATGCTGACCAAATCGCCGAGCCGCCACTCGCTTGATCATACAAACTAAAAGTAATCTGATAAGAACCATCAGCAACAGGACTTCCTAAACTATCCATTAATTTACCTTGATAATTAATCGCCTGATTAATTCCAATGGCCGCCTCTGCCCCAGGAGCCGCCACTCCAAGCACAGAAGCCGCCATCAAAATCAATGTAAAAACTAAAAGCAAGCGATAATGTATCGCTTTTAATACTTTTTGTTTTAAAGATAGGCGGTCTTTGTTTTTATTCACACTTTTTGTTCCACACCAGAATCCACTACAAACTGGCCATGGAAAAAACTTTTTTATTTCATACTTTGTTTTTGCCGATAAAAGATATAGCGGTATCTTTTAACCCTTAATGGCTCATCAAGAGGGCTACATAAAAAGCTGGAGACGCATCCAAACTTCGTGTGCAGCTAAACGCTTTTACCTCTTACCCAAGCATGGGTTGTAAGATTTTTTCGTTAGCAACATCACAATTTTGGTGACCTTGCTCTTTAGTTTTGATTTTTGTGATTACTCACTTAGCTCTAAGACATTTCTCAGAACTATTTAAAGTATATCTTAAATATCAAAGCTTCTGATTTATTAAAAATTCACCACAACCTAGCTAAAATAAATTTGATGTTTATAAATACTTTATGTGTATAACCTGTTAAAAAAGCGATGCACTTGGCATCGCTTTTTTTATTGACAGTGTAATCTATTCTACGTAATCAGCACCTATGATCACCACATAATCACCACCAGATGTGGTTTCTTCTTTTGGTAAATCGGTCGAAATACCCTCTACTCCCAAAACATTTTTTAAAGCTTGATCCGTGGCTTGCATTGGTGGTTCGGTGGTTAAGCGATATATAGTCGTTGTTGCATAATCCTTCATCACAGCATCTGAAACAACTGCAACAGGCAAATCATGAGCTTTTAAATAATCAGACATTTTTTTTGCCATACCCGCTACTCTTGTTCCATTCCTAACCTGAATAATCGCACCTTCTTCACTAAGTAAAGCGGAAATATCCATTTCAGTGGTAGTTGCATTGCCTGTGATCATTTCTGTAGACGTAGGTGTATCAGTTGTTTCTGGCTGAGAAATAGGCATAACTGCCAACAACCTATCTTGAGACGTACTATACAAAACCGCTTTATCAGACCAAATTAATAATCTATCTCCATTAACAGCGTCTCTATAAAACTCTGGATTATCAACCTTTAGCAACTCAGCGTCCTGTACAGTGGCCACAGTTGGCTGCTCATCAGCTTTTGTAGCAATTAACTCACCAACTCTCAATATCAACTTATCTGTGTCGCTAATCGCCATTTGTTGTTGATTCTCTTGCTTCTGTTGCGCTTGTTGTGGCTTAAATTTATTCATTACCATTAAAACCACAGCAGTTATGATAACAACCACTATAATCGCCAAATAAATATATGAGGATTTTGATGATTGTTGCTCCGGTTCTTCAACTGGTTGAGATTTTTTTGTAGACCTTACAGATTTTGTGGTCGCTTTACCTTTTTTTATCATAAATTTCTTAGTCTAGTATATCATACTTTCAGCAGTCTTAAGCAAAAAAGCTTGTGCACAAATTTGTAAAAACAATAAAAGCAGACAAGCTGCTTTTATTTATTGATATTATTTTTTATTATCTATTGATTTCTTTGATTTCCCACCACTCTTTAATTATATAGCAAATTATCTTTTGCTAAAATTTTCGCACAACTAAGACAAAAATATTGTAAAAAAACCCTGTTAATAAACTGAATGGTAAATAACAATAAAATAATTACACTATTAGATTATTTATTTAATATAATAAAAACGTGAATTAAAAAAATTACTAATCAGTTGTCAATAAATAAAACAATTAAAATAATATTGTTTAGGAATAGTCATCCGAGAACCTATATCGCCCATCTAAACCCAGATCTTTGATACGCTCAGTCAAAATCAAAGCATAATAAATACAACCTATCAGACCTCACCTGGTCTTCTCTATTAAGTCTGTTCCATAACACCCCTACCTCTACGAACATCGACGATTCATTTAAAAGCGCCTTGTCTAAAACCACTCTCATAGCACCCACACCCATTTGTTGACGAAAGACGCCCCATAACATCTTCTAGACTAAATGTTACAAAAATAAACCAAACTTAAAACTAATGAAACCCAACCCAACCCAACCCAACCCAACCCTTCCAATGCTTTTTCTAGAGCCAGTTAAGAACCCTCACCAACAAACTGAATAACTCCTGGAGATCGACCAACTGTATCCATAATCATCCCCCTAACTCCCACACAATCTAAACTTCGTTCAAAAGCATTATAAAACTCAAAACGCTTCTTCCGCTCGATACCTGATGAAGAATCCCATGAGTTCAAAATCATAGACATACTTGCTACATCTCTGACCATAAAATCACGTCCTTAGATCATGTCAAAATTCGGGCATTATTACTTCACGATTATATAAGTTCTAAGAGTGCAAAATCGATAAAGAAAAAACCGCTTAGGCTTGATGCTCTGAGCGGTTTTGGCCAACGTGATTTTGACGTTGTCCGGTCACTTTCTTCTGGAAAGTATTTTTTTGGGTTGGTTTTGATTTTCGCCGTTTTGTTTTTGTGGGTGGTGGGTTTGAAGGTGCACCGGCGAAGATCTTTCTTTTGCCCCGTAATCATTGTATCCAATATTTATACAAAATAAAAAGATTGGCTATATAGAGAACAAATACAGATATTCAACCTTTGTGGATAATATGCGCGTTACTGGTGATAAACCCTAAAAACGATGACCAATCAAATAAATCTTTAAAAAGTTTCGATGTTCAACAACAATGAATATTTATCACAAAACGATATTTTCTATCTTAAAAATTTAACATAACACCACTTCTCAAACCGTTAATCACGACCTCAAATAGTTGATACACAAACACCACAAATCACCTCACTAAAAACCTTAACTCAAAGACTCTTAAAACCAGCCTTAAAACCATTCACAAAAACATAAAACCAGGAGCCCTTATCCTTGTCACTAGCAGCCCACCTCAAACCGAGACACATAGACAAACCCAAAGATCTCAACCAGCTAAAGAAGATGCCAAATAGTAAAAAAATTAATCAACTCAAACTTCATTCATTTCTTACAAAACACAGCCCTCTTTTTTTAACCGCTAATCGTATCAATCCATCCATCATGATTATTGTCACTGAGACGCAAATAACAAAACAACCACCACCAGCAAATAGTTAAACCCTCAACTATTCCAAAGTTATATACTCAGCACATACCCAACAAATACCCAATCAATTGACCTGAATCTCACATTTTGTGAATCATCTTGAACCAAACAAATAAAAACCATATTTTGTTCAAAAATGAATTCAAGACAATACATATAATCAAATCATATCTCAGATCTAAGATTACACAGTCTCAACTCCAAAATCTTACACTGGCTTCTAATACTCACTCAGCAAACTAAACTAGTCTTTTGTGTTATTAAGTCAATCCTAAAATAATAAAAATTTATTAATTCAAATTAATCTGTCAAAGAGATAACAAAATAATCTTCTTGTTCTAATTGTAATTTCAAACTTCAGATTCATCTCACTTAAAATTAAATTACCATAATCAAACATCGCTTTTTGTCACAAACATAACAAATATTAATCAACAGGTCTGTTGATAACTATTATCAACAACTAACAGGATGATTCGTGGCTAGGATTAAATAAAAAAAGACTCATTGTTAATAAGTCATTCACTCTTATACACAAACAATCTACAGCCTTAGGTCATTATAAAACCAATAAATCTGATGCCAATGTCGCTGTATTATGATCAAAAAATACATAAGCAAAGGCAAGTATAATAATTACAACAAATAAAAATATATGCCAATGGACAACATGCTCTACCCAAAACCAAAAATCTTTATGAACTGTTGCCATCTCTTTATCAACTCTAAGTTTATTTTGCTTAAAAGCACTCAGCCTCCTTTTTGTCATGTAGCCTTATTATAGCAAAAAAATAAAAGATCAGTCCATCATTAAACTGATCTATTGAAAGCTGTGCGGATAATAAACACCCGACTTAAGAGTTCTACCATCCGGCACTTTGCAGTATGGCATCAATACAACACCATGATGAATAGTAACGCCAACTCCAATTTTACAATGATCCCCTGCAACAAAACCGAAATCTTCGAAACCCGTATCAATTTTGTGTTTGATCCCCATGGAATCAACAAACCTCACTTTCACAGTCTTTCCCTGCTTACATCTGCGTTGGGCTAGTTTGGTATTTGTGCCAATCTGCACGTGTGAACCCACAACCGACCAACCAACACTCGCACCATTACCCACAACCACCGCCCGTCTAAGCAACGAACGCTCAACGCGTGCAGTGTGTCCAATCAGCCCACCTCTGCCGGTAGTACGCAATGAACATGTTGCACATTCGCATACACTCGGACTGCCGATCATGCACTTGGACACGCTCGAAGAAAGTCGCAACTGTACATCTCTCCCAAAATACACAGGCCCTTGGACCCGACTGGAAGCATCCAGACTCAAATTCCAACCTCCTCGCAATATCGTCTGTCTCTCATCCAAATTAGGATGATTGTGCTCCAACTCTTTCGCTGTATCCCTCAGGTAAGGAAACGAATGCTCCGCAACACGCCGAACCCGTAAATCCGGAATGGCTCTATCATAGTTCAATTCTACTTTCACACTTTCTAGTTGACCTAATTGTTCTCGTCTTTTCTGCAACTCAGCCCAATCCGATCTTGAATACAAATCCTTCTCCGAAGAAGAATAAAAGGAAAAAACATCAGGAGACGTGCCAACAATTGCAATCAATGCCGTCCAAGCAGTCTGAAGAACCTGCCAAGGCAACAAATTAGGCAAAAATATCTCGGTCTCAATATCCGGATACTTATTTTGCTGCCATCCGATATCAAAGAACAGATCTTTTACACGCGGAAATTCTTCATGAATCATGCCATCCTCCAACGTTAAAGACGGCCTAAGCTTAGTAAAATATATACCATAAGTCAATTATTTAAATTTATAAAAAAGACCTGACTTAACAGTCAGATCAAGGATATTCCACCTTATATGTACAACTCTCAAACACAACCCGAGCATTTTTACCAAACTGAGCCGATTGCAATTCAACCGAGGACTGCAATTCCTGAGGTTCGGATGTGTGATAATTCAAGGCTTTTAAAAAAGCCAGATATCCATACGCCAAAGAAAAAGAAAGAGCTTCAAAAGCGCAATCTACTCTCACACCATTGATACAATCGAGTTCTATCATCATCACACCAAAATTCGCTGTACCTCTAGCCAAATACTTGGAAAAAGTCATAGCTCGATAAATTTCCGGAAATAACGTAGACCAAAACTCCAAGCCAGCCTGATGCAAAATCTCACCTCTTCTGGATAATCGGTGTTGATTTTCAAAAGCATCGGCCAGATTCTCAAACTTACAATCTTTTACCAATTGAATATCCTGCGGATCCAGATGGGACAAATTTTGAAAACGAGGTTCAACTGCAATTACAGGTGCTCCATCATGCAAAAATCTTACTTTGCAAAGATCTGTCAGATCCCTTGATGTTGTAAAGTATACCTTACTCAAAGGTCCGCGCTGTTTACCGTAAAGACTTTCCGTAATGCTTTTATTCTCTGCTTGATATTGCATTGTCATCTCCTCTGGTTTCAACGTGACATGAGTTAAACATGCAACATTATTGAAGTCAAGTAATAATAACTAAAAAAACTAGCTTTCACTAGTTTTTTTATTAGTCCGGCGACGGGCTACTCTCCCAGGACCGGGTTGGGTCCAAGTACCATCGCTGCTGGCGGTCTTAACTACTGTGTTCGGAATGGGAACAGGTGTGACCCCGCCGCTTGAGCCACCGGCTTCACCAAACAATCAAATTATTCAGTAAAGTCAGGACTCAAACTAAATCACGATTCGTAATTCGTAGAGATTCGTAATTCTTAAGTAGATAAAAGATAATACGTACAAGGCATCATTATGTTTTCTATAGATGCGTACACGTTGCAATAATTTCGCCATCCAAACTCCATGTTTGGAAGGTCGAAGCATCGAGCTATTAGTACGGCTCAGCTGAAGGTCTCGCGACCCTTACACTTACCGCCTATCAACCTCCTCGTCTCGGAGGGCTCTCTGAATCCTAATCTTGGGAACAGCTTCACGCTTATATGCTTTCAGCGTTTATCTGTGCCGAACGTAGCTACCCGGCGGTGCTCTTGGTAGAACAACCGGTGCACTAGAGGTTCGTGAATCTCGGTCCTCTCGTACTAGAGATCCGCTCCCTCAAGATTCCACGCGCATAGTAGACAGGAGACCGAACTGTCTCACGACGTTCTGAACCCAGCTCGCGTACCGCTTTAATTGGCGAACAGCCAAACCCTTGGGACCTTCTTCAGCCCCAGGATGCGATGAGCCGACATCGAGGTGCCAAACCACGCCGTCGCTATGGACGCTCGGGCGAGATCAGCCTGTTATCCCCGGAGTAGCTTTTATCCGTTGAGCTTCCGCCGTCCGATATCGTACGGTCG
>JAHJSR010000094.1 GCA_018830085.1 Patescibacteria group bacterium | reverse complement strand
GTTATTTGTGAGCCGTAATGTATCATATGGCTTTTAAATTGGCAAGATCCAGGTTGATTGTGCTAAAAAATTGCTGGTAGGTATTATTACATTGTATAATGTATAACAATTCTAGAATTATGCAAGAATTTTTAGCACAAAATCCTTTTAAACCGGAAAATGAGAAGATGGGTCAATATGCCGAAGAAGTGGTTTTTTTAGCATCCGGAGGAGAATCTGAAGTGTTTGAATTCGAAAATAGACCCAATATTGTTGCAAAAATATCCACCAAACATTACAGACCTCATCAAGATTTTTACGAATACGAATCTTCCAGAGAGTATGATAAAGAAAGATTAAAACAACTTCACGAGCATGCGGAAAAAGAACAGAAATTATTTAATGATTTTAAGTCATATTTCGGAAATCATACTCTAGCACAACGTCGTAATGTTATTAAAATACCAACAGCAAAGTTACCTAAAAACGGAGCGTTGTATCGAGAGCTGGCTATGTTTTATGACAATAATAATGAAAACAATATCCCTACATGGATATGGGTTAATTCTTCAATACAAAGAAAAGTTGATACAACTGATGCCCAAGATATTATTAGTGTAAATTCTGGTTACTTGGATCGAGAAAAGCGCCTCGCGGAGTTTGAGTATATTTGCGCAGAAGACACAAAATTTAAAGAAGCACTTAAGGACTTTGTGTCACGAGCGATGGAATATACCATTAATACCGGAATGATGGTTGATTTGGTAGGCAGGAATAATGTTGTGTTTTTGAAAAAAGACTCTAATTGGGATTACAAAATTATTGATGGATTTTTTCCTTACGAGCCTGAAGAGTTTGTGAAAAGTGCCGAGGTTGGAAATTCGCCACTTTTGTACAATCTTGATCATTACCGTGAACTGATTAAGGCGTTAGCTCATCTCGTGGGATTAGAAGATAAATTGAAACTATTTTTGGAAAAGTACGACTATAATCCGATAAGCGCTCCTGCATATAAAAATTGGGTGTATCGTTCTCGTGGAATTTTTTTAGATCAGACTCGCACCGTAGCCTAATAACTAGTAATAATCTAAAATAGGGTTGAAAGAATCCCAAAATAGTAGTCTGCGTTAAAAACCTAGCCAAATTTTGTGAGCATGCTATGCTGTGGATATATGGCATATTGGCTAATGAAAACCAATCCAGAGCTATTTAGCTGGGAAATGCTGGAAAATGGCGGCAAAACCCGTTGGGATGGAGTCCGCAATTATCAAGCTAGAAATAATCTCCGAGAAATGAAACCCGGTGATTTAGCTTTTATGTATCATCATGGTCCTGAACCTGGTGTTGTTGGAATTATGAAAATCGTGTCAGAATCTTATGACGATCCAACATCTTCGGAAGGTAATTGGTCGGTTGTTGACGTTGAGCCAATTAAAAAATTCGAAAGACCTGTGAGTTTGGATGAAATTCGTTATACTCCTGTAATCTGTATTTTACCTTTGGTTAATCAACCGAAACTATCGGTCATGCCAGTAAGCCAGGATCAGTGGGATTTAATGTTAAAAATTGGCAAAACCAGTATTTAATTATTTTGGCTTTGCGTGTGATAAACGCTTTATAGTATCCATTACAGTGTCTGGAGTAAGTGAAATGGAATCTATTTTTTGTTTTATCAAGAAGTTCGCAATTTCTGGATAGTCTGATGGAGCTTGACCACAAATACCAATCGGTATTTTTTTGTTTCTGGCTGTTTTTATGACTTGTGATAAAAGATCTTTTACAGCCTGATTGCGTTCATCGTATATTTTACTTACTAATGCGGAATCACGATCAACTCCGAGTGTTAATTGTGTCAGATCATTTGATCCAATAGAAAAACCATCAAACAAATCTGCGAATTGATCAGCCAGAATTATATTAGATGGAATTTCTACCATCATATAAATCTTTAAACCTTTTCTACCTCTTGAGAGACCGTTTTGCTTCATTGTTTTTAAAACTTTTTTAGCCTCTTCTACTGTTCGGCAAAAAGGTATCATTATAATTATATTATCGAGACCCAAGGTTTCTCGTGCATGCCTTACAGCAGCGCACTCAAGCATAAAACCGGGAGCGTAATTTGGATCATAATATCTAGAAGCGCCGCGCCAACCAAGCATTGGGTTCGCTTCGTGTGGTTCGAAGATTTTACCACCAATCAGATTGGCGTATTCATTGGTTTTAAAATCAGACAAGCGAACAATAACGGTTTTGGGGTAAAAAGCTGCCGCTATTTTTGCCATACCCTCTGCCAAAGTATTAATTACATACTGCTTAGCATTAGGATAACCAGCAATCAACTTTGTAATCTGTTGCTTTGTTCTTGTGTCTAATTTTTGAGTTTTAATCGCGGCCATGGGATGAATTTTTACAGATTCTGTAAAGACAAATTCCATACGAGCAAGGCCCACACCATCCACAGGCAGTGCTGAATAGGAAAATGCCAAATCAGGATTACCGATATTCATCATGACTTTGCATGGTAATTTTTTTGGTTTTATTAACTTAACTTGTTTAATAGAATATTCAAGTTTTCCACGATACACGTGACCCACTTCCCCATCAGCGGCACTAACCGTAATAAACTCGCCATCACGCGTTTTTGTTAAGGCATTCGCCACACCAACGACGCAGGGAATACCCAGTTCTCTTGAGACTATTGCCGCATGACATGTACGGCCTCCTTGTTCAGTAACAATTGCAGAAGCCTGCTTCATAACTGCAACCCAATCAGGATCTGTCATTCGGGCAACTAGTACATCTCCGGGCTTAAACTTATGCATCTGTTTGGCGGAAGAGAGTTTGCGTACTGAACCGACTCCAATTTTTTGCCCTACTGCAACACCTGTTAAAATCGGCTTGATTGAAGTTTTTAGACTATAGATCTGGATTAAATTTTTGGTTTTTTGTGATGCTACAGTTTCTAGCCTCGCTTGAACAATATAAAGCTGCTTTGTTTTTCCATCGCGAGCCCATTCGATATCCATTGGTGTTGGGTTTTTATGAAGCTTGGAAAAATATTTTTCAATTTCAATCCCCCACTTAGCAAGCTGTAATATGTCTTGGTCTTGTAATGACCATTTTTCTTTGTCTTTATTCTCTACTGAGACTGTTTTGGTTATTCCTGATTTTGAACGAGCATCAATTCCATAGACAACCTTTTTTACTTTATTACCCATTCTATGCTCAATTATAGCTGGATAACCTTTGGACAAAAGCGGTTTGTGAACCAAAAATTGATCTGGATTAACCGCTCCTTTGACAACACTTTCACCTAATCCCCATGAAGAATTTATGAGCACAACATCACGAAACCCTGACTCAGTGTGTAAGGTAAACATAACCCCAGCAGAACCTACATCGGAACGCACCATATGTTGAACACCAGCGGAAAGCGCAACTTTAAGATGATTGAACTTATTATTAACACGATAAACTATCGCACGATCTGTAAAGAGTGACGCGAAACAATTACGAACTTTTTCTAAAAGCAAATCATTGCCCTGGACATGTAAAAAAGACTCTTGCTGACCAGCGAATGAAGCAGTAGGTAAATCTTCTGCCGTTGCACTTGATCTTACAGCCACATCTGCCCCCATGCTATGCGATTGGATGCCGATTCTTTTACCTAATTCTCTGTAAGCATTTAGAATTGACTTAGTTACATCATCCGGCATATTACCTTCTAAGAATGCATCACGAATATATTTACCACATTTGGCGAGTTCATCCGAATTGTTAACATCTAACCCTTTTAGGGTTTTTTGAATCAATGGTCTGAGTTTGTTAGCATCCACAAAAGCCCAGTATGCCTCTGTTGTTACGGCAAAACCGTCTGGCACTGGAATTTTTAACCTTTTAAGGTTGCAAAACATTTCGCCCAATGCAGCATTTTTGCCTCCTACTTTTTTAATATCTTTAAGATTTAGGCGACTAAAAGATTTTGTGTACTCCTTTTTTTTAATTGACATACAAAAACATTGTACATCTTATATGGATGACCGTATAGATAAAAAGTTAAAAAGATATAATTAAGTGACACCACCAACACGACGAATTTCGACAAAATTGATATGCCCAGTAACACCAACTGGTTCTCCGGCTATGACTACCATGTTATCAGATTTTTTTGCGAATTTATTTTGCATCAAATAAGCCGCCGATCTTTCTATAAGCTCCTCGATGGTGGAACAGGTTGGAAGCACGAAAGGTATAACACCCCAAGAAATGTTAAGTTGGCGATGAACACGCTCCTGATTTGTTGAAACAAATATAGGCAACTCAGGTCGATAACGACTGACTATGCGACCTGCAGAACCGGACAAAGAAGCTACAAGAATAAGTTTAGCGTCCGTGCTACGCGATAGTATTGACCCAACAGAAGAGATAGCCTCTTCTTCGGTGGCAAATTTTTTAATTTTTGGTGCTTCGACATCATCAAACTTTGAAGCTTCGGTTCTTTGAACAATTCTAGCCATGGTGGCAACAGTTTCAACTGGATATTTTCCGGTTGCGGTTTCACCAGAAAGCATAACCGCATCAGTATGATCGATCACGGCATTAGCCACATCACTAACTTCAGCGCGCGTCGGTCTTGGATTCCTAATCATTGAATCTAGCATCTGAGTGGCCACTATAACCGGTTTTGCAGCATCGCGTGCTTTATCAATCAGCATCTTTTGTACCAAGGGCACATCCTCCGCAGGAGTCTCAATCCCCAAATCACCACGCGCAACCATTATGCCATCCGTAGCTTCTATAATTTCATCGATTCTCTCAACAGCTTCACGCTTTTCTATTTTGGCGATAATCCTTATAGGCGTTTTAGTTTTTTTATTTAGCTGCTTTTCGTATTTTTTAATTAAATATCTTAAATCAATAATATCTTTAGCGGAACGAACAAATGATAGGGCAATAAAATCTACATCATTTTTAACTCCAAAAAAAGCATCCTTTTTATCTTTGTCCGATAAAGAAGATGCACTCACGTTTGTTTCTGGTAAGTTGATGCCTTTGTGGGAAAACAGAGTTCCCCCTGTACCTACAACACAATGAACATCACGACCATTTACTTTGGTCACAACCATGTCCATAAGGCCATCGTCGAGCAAGATTCTTTGACCTGCCAGCGCATCTTTATGAAGATTATTATATGTAACCGGTATTTTATTTTTAGCAGG
>JAHJSR010000121.1 GCA_018830085.1 Patescibacteria group bacterium | reverse complement strand
GAAACACTTCTAAGCTCGGAGCCTTTCTCCAACACGCTGGCCGCGGCCGCGCGTTCGAGAAAAGCCCCCGGGTGGGGGCTTTAAAAGAAAATCAGGGCAGAGGCCGATCAATTGGCATCCATTGCTGGATACCCCGGGATCCGCCCCATTCCATTTCACTATCAACAAAGCGGTCTACGTCAGGGTGATATTCGCAGAACCGCCCCTCGATCATCCGCCCGAACGACATCGCCCCTGACGCAGATATCACGACCACTGGCTGTTGCTCGCCGGGAACCGCGTCCTGTGTTTTCACCCAGCTGAATTGACCAGGCAGGCACACGACACCATAGGATTCAGTACCGGGAACAGGTTTTTTCGTGCCAGTGTCGATCTTGGCCATTCCGATGAACAGGAAGCCCATTGCAAGTCGGCCATTTTTCATTTGCCTTTCAATTACAGCCTCGAAGTTCTCCCTCTCAAGATGGCACTCTTCACCGCACTCCGCCTGGAAGGCTTCTGCTGCATCCACATACTCAACGTCTGTCGTCGCCAGGATAATCCCGTAACTATCTGGATCCTTGATGCCAAGCTGGCGAGCGGCTTCTGTGACGGTAATGCCAAGTCCAAATAACATATTGCTCTCCTCAATATTAAGAAAGGGGAGCACTTTCCCGGTAGGGAGTCGTGACTCCCCATGGGGTGGTTGATGAAAAATAATCCCGGCCTCTTGCGAGGCGTTCCGGCTTCAGGGACTGACCGGACTCAAGCCTTCATGAAACTCTGCTTCATGGCACTACTCGCCATGAAATACGCAACGATCAGCCAATTCGGCCAGTGACTCCCACTCATCAAGTGAACGGCGCTCATCCAGGAATTCCTTGATGAGCGCCAACGCGATCGAGCGGTTCCCACTGTCCAGGGGCAGGAGGTCATTGAATTTCAACCCACCTTCACCGTGCAACGCCTTGATGAGCCTGGCCAACGCTCTTCCACCGCCCGTATCCCCCAAACTTCGCAGAATCTGCTCTGCCTGAAGGAACACATCGTTGGCAACATCCTCAGCCTGTTGGGCACGGAAATCGTCAACTGTGATGGCAAGAATCTCAGCCGGAGGAGGCATGCTCGATTTCATGATTACTTTTCCTTCCTGGACCATCCTTGGGTTTTTGCATCGAACACGTAGCCCATCTCCTTCAGACGGTCACGCTGACTGCGGAAGACAGCTCGATCCACAGTGGGATCAAGTTTCACGTCCTTGCTAACCCAGACAAGGTCGGCAAGATCGGCCCCAAACAATTCCAGCAACTCCTGGAAAACCGGATCCTGGTTTTCATGCTCCTGAACCAGCGCAGCTGGCACGGGAATATCGGATAGACCGGTTTGATTCACTTCCGATGCGGGCTCTGTGGCGATTGGATCGGGTTCGCTCGGCACGTCATCAAGCTTGCCCTCATCAACCGTGTCCAGGAATATTTCCATTACCCTCGCACGGATGTCGGTGGTCGATTTCCCGCGCCAGATATACGAACTGAGGTAAAAATTCTCGACGAGAAACTCACCCTCGTATCGGCCTTCAGAAAACTGATCGAGGATGGGCTCCTTGACCTTGAATTCTCCGATCGGGGTGGTCAGGTCGCCTACGCAGAACTTGCCGTTGGCACCTTTGATTTCCTTGATTACAAGCGTTCCATTGATGCGAATAGACATAGTGCTCTCCTTAAGAATCAGAAAAAAAGGGGAGCACTTTCCCCAAAGGGAGCGTGACTCCCCATGGGGTGGTTGAACTGCGATGGAATTCCAGGTCAGAAGACCCGCCGTTTTCAGGAACTGAACGGCATTAAAGGACGATGCATGACGCGCATCGGTCGGGCTGATACTGACAGCCAGCAGTGAAACTTTGGCAAACGGCTTATCCAAGATGGCCAGTTCTCTTGGATACCCCGCTCGCGGGGCAGGATGGGTTGGTCATGATTCAATGCGGTTGGTAATGGAACCCCTGCTCAACTCTTCCATATAGGAAGCGACGCGCCGCACTGAGGGGCTCGGCGCGAATTTTGGTATGCGGCAAACCGCAAATGCCGTGACCGTTCTGGCCGTCACAACCCATGATCTGATCGATGCCCAGAAGGCTTGCCCGAAACCTGGTCTCGGGCAAGCCTTCTGGCGGGTGTAGGGAAGACGGGTTATCGGTCCGTCTCAGG
>JAHJSR010000093.1 GCA_018830085.1 Patescibacteria group bacterium | reverse complement strand
CTTTCGAGATGCACTGTTGCATTATTTATTGTTAAACACTATTTTTTAATAAAGCACAACTCGAAGATGGTAATTGTTTGTGATATACTGGTTATATGAAATTTCAGAGTCTTTACATAGCTTCATGGACACCGAGTTCCACGATTCATTTAAAAGAGTTTTATAGGGCTTTGACTTATTGGGAGTCCAATAATTATAAACGAAAAGACATAAAACCTTGGGTAAAAGGCATGGAGTTGGAAGAGATACATTACAGACCGGAAGCGATTAATTTTATTGAGGGTAGGTTTGTGAATGATGTTTTTTTTAGGGTTTTAGAAGACGGCATGGTTTTGGCGGGTATCGGTATAAAAGATTTAAATAAAGATGTTCAAAGATTAGAGCAGTTTTTAGAAACTAAACTTATTAATTTGTGGGATAATTTATTTTCTAGAGGTACTAATCTCCCTAAGGTTTTTGAAGATGTTAAAGCAATAAAGCCAAGATTAGTAGTCATTTCCGAAGCTAATACAAATGATTTGGAAGAGGTTTTTAATTCATTGAAAGTTATACCGTATAAAAAGATTTCCATAGAAAAGGGAGATGTTTGGATTGGTGAGTCTTTGGTGGTTGTTAATAATAATCAGTTCACAAAAGAGCAGGTTGAGAATATGGTGGAACATCTTTTATTTGCGCGTGAGTATGAATTGCAATTAGAAAGATTGATTACAGCTTATCACCTACTCTGGAACAAGGTTGAAGGTATTAGAAGTCAAAAATTTGTTCAGGCTAGTGAATTATCTCGTTCGCATGATTTAATTGTTAACATTCAAAGTCAAACTAACTTTTTTGTGGCTCGTCTTAATCAGATGAGGCAGTTTTTATATTGGCGTGAGGAATTAATTGATGAATATATAGTAGATAAAGATTTGAATAGAACGTTTAAGCATTTTTTTATGTCTTTGCGCTCTTCTCAGAATTACATGCAAGAATCTTGGAAAATGCTTAGTAACTATGTTATTTCGACGGTTAATTTAATTACTTTTTTATATAGTGACAGCGAACGTAAAAATTTAGCAGCTCTTCAAAAAATGTTTTTAATAAATGTAGTTAGTTCGATTATTGCTCTTGGTGCATTAAAACAAATATTTTTAGAAAGTACAGTAATTTTTGCATTTTTATCAATAACAATAGCAGCAGTATTCTATTATTTTATTTTTGTTTTGTTTGGGAAATATAGAAGAATTGAGATTTTTAAAAAAGATATAAAACTTGAGGAAAAGAAATAACTATTTTATATAGTAGTTGATTGGCAGATCTTTTGTGGATGGGCGGTCAGTCCCCTTTTTAACATTCCAATTATCAGCAGAAAAAACATATGAAATGATTTTACTGCCATCTTTAAGTTCGGTTTTGAATTTTGGTAGTAGCTTTTCATTAAATGTTTTTGTAAGACCATAAAAGTAGATCGTATCAGCATCATTTAACGGGATCTTAAATACGTTTCCATGAATTAATTTTAGATTTTGCGTTTTTAATAATTTTAGTTTGACAATACTGTATAAATACAATGGCCAGGCAATTTCTACGCCAATTATTTGACTGTTTGGATTATTTTTAGCCATATAAAAACAAACTCGTCCATCCCCTGATCCGAGTTCGTAAAAATTTTGGTTTTCTTTTAGATCGGCAATTTTATTGATTCTTTCTAAATCTTTTTTGCGCATTGGTAGCCAAGGCGCAAGTGATAATCCAGCTAAAGCAAGAGGTAGGAAAATTATTGCAACAATTAATAAAACAAAATTTAATAAATATTCATGCATTACGATATTATATCAGTTGTAATTATCTCCAGACAAATGCCGTAATGTTCCAGCCGCCTTTAAGAAGTTTTATCGCTTTTGACAATTCGTATTGACTGAGTCCATTTTCCCAAGGCTCTTTCTCTTCAGAGATATAGCCTGTGTATTTACTTTCGAGTAATGGTAATGCTCTGTTATCACCTAATTGTCCAAGGGCCCAAGTGGCAGAGTTTTTGCTGACATTGGTTTCAAAATCAGCTTCCACAGTTTGCATTAGCGCATCAACGCAATCGCCTTCAAATTGGAGTTGAGCCTTGTTGCATGTATCTTTTACTCCAAAACCGATCCAGGCGAATGTAACAAAAAATATAAAGAGTAGAAGTAAAATTGTAATTCCACTGAAATATAGCGCTAAGTTGATTTTTTGTTTTTTGTCCATTTGAGAAATTTTCATAATTAGCTGTAGTTAAAAATTGATTCGATTGGTTGTTTAAATAGTTTAGACAGTTTAAAAGCCAGTTCAAGTGTGGGAGAATATTTGTTTTTTTCAATAGCGAAAATGGTTTGGCGTGTTACGCCGATTTTTTCCGCTAAATCTTCTTGTGTAAGATTGTGCTCAGCGCGGAGAATTTTTAGTTTATTGGTCATCGCCATAGTATTTACTGAAGTATTTATAACTTAGCGCGTAGATTGCAACACTAAGTAAGGCTGTAAAGCTTAAAATTGTGCCTACACTTTCCGTAAAGGCTTCTCCTGAACTTTGACCGCTCATAATGAGAAATAAGCCTAGGAAAGCGATAAAAGTGGTTAAAATTGAATATGTAACTCTTGCGGCTGTTCCGGCAATTTTTTCGGTTCTTTCATCACTTAAAACGGCTTTGGTGCGCTTGCGTACCATAAACATAAATATCATACCTATTAATACGGCGCTAAAAGCTAAAATTATGTTGTCTGTTACCGTGGAAATCGCAACAGTAGCACCAATGAAAAAAGCAATTGCAATGCGAGTTATTTTAAATTGTTTTAGATTCATAACAAATTATGTAAAATATTATATACATAATGTAAAATATACTTTACATCTTGTCAAGTGCTTAAATTTTAATAACCCTGTTATTATTCAAGGCAGTGTTTTGCTTGGGTGATGTCGTTTATGTTTGGGGTCGCTCCGCCAACTAGCTCCATGGCACGTTTTTCGCCTAAAGCATTAATTGCACATTGTTGTTGGGCTGGCGTAATTGTGGTTGGTATGGTGGCAGGATCAATTCCAGCCGATTGTAATAATGCTTCTTGTTGCGGTGTTAACAATGGATGATCGTATCCGGTTGATTCGGTGGGTGGGTTTATTAAAGCTGAGCCCGTGTCAATTACATTAACTCCCCAAGGTTTGATTAATATAATGGCAGTGACGACAATTACTAATAATAATACAAAAGCAGTTGCCAGCATTCCAATGATTATAAAAATAATTTGCCAAATTTTTAAACCTTGTTTTTCTTTAGACATATTTTTTAGTTTAGTGAATAAAGTGCTATGGCGATTGAATGTCCAACATTAAGTGATTCTAAATCATTGTTATGATTAATAAAAATTGATGTACCTTTTATTTTTGATTGTATTCCCCTACCCTCTGATCCGGCAATAAGGATTAATGGTTTTTTGGGTTTAGCTTTTTTAATATCAATAGCACCTTTTTTCTTTTCCAAACGATAGATGGGCATTTTAAGATCTTTTAATAACTTTGATGATTCTTTGTTGGTGATATGTATCCAGGGAACTTGAAACATGGCGCCAACACTGGAGCGGATGGTTTTGGGGTTGGTGACGTCCACGGAGTCGATGAGGATTAGGCTAGCGTTAAATCCAAGACAGAGGCGTAAAATTGAGCCGACGTTTCCTGGGTCTTGTACACCATCTAAGACGATGATAATTTTATTGGATTTGATATCGTCGAAAGTCCATTTTGGGATAGATGCCACTGCGGCTATTTTTTGCGGGGTCTCTGTTGTAACGAGTTTATCAAAATCTTTAGTATCTTTTTTAGTAAAAGTGTAATTTACACCAGCGCCTGCGGTTTTGATGACTTTCTCTCCTTCTACCAAACAAAGACCTGATTTATCTCGGCCTTTTTTGTTACTAAGAGAACGGATAAGTTTTTCTTGATTAAATGAGAGCATGTGATTATTTAAATTAATCTTCTTTGGCTAATTGAATAATTTCCTCGCGCAAATGTTTTGAACGGGTTTTCATTTCGGATAGCGTTAGTTTTTCGATATCATGCAATTCATTTGCGAGCTTAATTATTTTTTGATATTCGCCACAAAAGCCAAGGCTTCCTACGTGATTAACCGCCATCATATCTTCTTCGATTTCCATTCCATGTTCAAGCCGATAATCAAAAGGGATAATTTCATTGATAAGTCTAGTTATTTTAGATCCTTTAGCTACCACATCACGAATATTTTTATCATCTAAATCAATGGTTTTCATTAGGCGGAGTTCTTTCATGAACTGTTCAATTGCATTTAACAAATTTTGAACTTCTGATAGTTCTTCCGTTCTGCCAAATTGTTTTAGAGATGGCAAAAAGGATCTTACTTTATTCAGCAATTGCAAGTAATCATCAATATTTGCCTTAAGGCGTTCGTGCAGTTCTTTTTTCATTTTTTCAAAATTTCTTTCATTTAAGCCCGCGCTTAATATTTGTTGGCTTGGTAATTCGATGATTGAAGCAATGCCCTCTTCATAAAGCCATGGTATTAAATTTTTTGGTTTGGGTGAGTCTCCGTAAATAAAGCTGTGGTCGCGTAAAAATGCGGTCGAGGCGATGGTTTTTGCTTTGGGAAATGCGAGTGAAAAAATACCATGAGCACCGCATTGTGTTATGCCACTTTGTGCGAGTTCGTCTATGATTAATACTTTTTTATCATCAAACACGTGTCCATATGTTTCTTTGGTTGTTTGTATGATTTCATCAAATTCTGTTAGTGCTTTATCTCTTTCCGGACTTAAATAGCTATTTTCACCTTCTCGAATTTCATCGGTATATCCTTCTCTAAACATCTCACCCCAAAAATCATTTATATCTTCTGTTAAAAACCATTCATCATTTGTAGAGTTGTCTAGTTTTTCATCGAGGTCTTGTCTTGTGAATTCATCATTTCTGAATGTTTGACTCCTCGGAGACATGATATCCATTTCGTATAAAACGCCATTTACAGATTCTGAGTGCCCTCCAGTCGCTTTTCCATAATTAAAAAATTTTATTTCCGGCATGGGAAATTTCTTTTCATCTCCATATTTTTTCTTCCACATTGCTTGGAACATCCATGCAAGCGGGCGTGCGCTCCGATCTAAAAAAACAACAGTGTCAACATCATTTTCGAAGATATGTTCGACCATTCTATCCATTCGTTCTTTTAAACGTTCTCTGGTTTCGGGGTTTGCGAGAATTTTATATTCAACTTTTTTACTCTCCTTGGTTGATTCTGTTTTTACGAAGGGGTTTGGAGGTGTGTTGTGCTGTAATTCCATACATGGTTATTTGTTCTTATTTTAATGGTATGGTTGATAATTGTCCATTTATTAAGATAATATTTTTAAACTTTAAAAGTATTAACACAATTGTTAATTGAGTTTTAATTCAAATATTAAAGCATCGTATTTAGGATCATTTTTTGATTTTAAAACATTGATTACTTTATAACCGCGACTTTTATAAAGCTGTTGCATGGCTTGTGAGACGCCATAAACTTTTGCGGTTATGGATTTGTAGCCGTATTGAATTGCGTATTGTTCTCTTTGTTCCAAAAGTTGCGTTCCAATTCCTTGTCCTCTATATTCCTCAGCAACACCCATTATCCAATTATACCAGGAGCCATCTTGTTTATAAGAAATCGCGTTTCCGATTATTTTTCCATTTAATTTTGCCACAAGAATGAATGGCGATTTATTTTTAAGTCGGTCCTTGTATTCTTCTAATGTATAAGGATCTTTTTCATACATTTTATCAAATATTTGATGGTTTAAACTTACAATTTCTTGCAAATTGCTTATGTCGCCTTGTTCAATTTTAATAGTCTTTTCCATATATGTATTGTACGTTGAACATGGTATATCGTCGAGTGGGATTAGAAGGGGTATGCTGGTTGACAATTTAGTCAATTTGGACTAGTGTTCGGCTTAGAACCTTCACAAATCGTGATTAACGCGACAAGGGAGAAGCTGATGGGTTATCACGAGGCTGTTGCCCGGAATCCGCGCCTTCTCTTTTGGGGGAGGGTTTTCAGAGAAACTAAAATGATGGCAGCGGTGGTGATGTTTTTTTATGATCATCGCGGAGTGCCTGTAAATCAAGTTTTCTACTTGAGTATATTTTGGGCGATTTTCTCACTTCTTTCGGAGGTTCCTTCCGGATATCTTGCTGATAGAATTGGTCGCAAGCAGACAATCTTACTTGGCGTTGTATTAATGTTAATGGGTGATTTGATGCAATTTTATGCTTTTGGTTTTTGGCAGTTTGCTATCATATTTAGTTTTTGGTCGTTGGGTTTTTCGTGTCTTTCGGGTACGGAAGAAGCTATGCTTTACGATAGTTTAAAAGAAACTGGTGAAGCCGGTTTAATGAACGAAAAAAATGCAAGACTGGAAGCTGCTCGTTTTGCGCCTAGAGCCATTGGTCCGGTTATAGGGAGCTATATAGCTAAAGACTTGCTTGAGACGCAATTCCAAATCGTTATCGGTATAGACGTGCTATTGACGATTATAGGGATAGGTTTCGCACTTAGATTAACTGAACCTAAAATTTGTACGAGCATGTTGTCTCAAAGGAGAATTTTTAGGCAAAGTATTGCTACAATTAACAAACACCCATGGCTTTTGCGTGCTAAAATAAGCCAACTCCTTGTCTTTTTTGCGGGATTTCTCTTGTTTCGGGCTTGGCAACCGTTTTTTGTAGACAAAGGTGCAACGGTTTTGATGTTGGGCGGTTTCTATTTTTGCTCCAGACTCTTGTTCTTTGTAATGTATTGGCATGTAGCTGAAATCGCAAAGCGGTTTGGAACCGCTTTAGTCATTAATGTATCAGCGTTGTTGGCTATGCCGTTGCTCGCATTAAGTTTTTTGCTAGATGACATTTGGCTGATAATGATTTTCTTTACCATAGCGCATCTTATGATAGACGGTCGGATTCCATTGTTTGCCAAATCCATAAATCAAAGGATTGATTCCAATAGTCGTGCCACTACATTGTCTGTATTAAACATGCTTAAGAGCGTGCTGGATATCCCCTTTCTTCTCGTAGCCGGTTTGGTGACTGCAAACAGTATGGCTAATGCGGTGGTTGGTGCGATTATCCTTTGTTCTATCGCCGTAATCTTCTTCTGGTCCAAAGAAAAAGAGTTTGAGGATATCAAACTTTAGCGATTCTCATCCTCCAAATAAAGGGAGGATTTTTTATATTATGCCAAGCTTGCCACCCAAGACTAAAATGCTGAAATATCCAAAGAAAATAAAGATGATGAGCAATACGATTTTTCTTGGCCAAGATGGATGGAAGATTTTTGGTAAGGTTTTGTAGTTGAGGATGGAGACAAGTGCGATATGGATGAACATGGCAAATGCATTAATAACTGCACCAAGGATTAAAAGAGTTTTTGGTTCGTGAATGTTTAATAAAAAGAGAGTAATGCCGAAGGCTATCTGCGCCCAGAGGAATATGTAATATATTTTAGAGAGGTTTATTTTGGCATTTTCATTTTTACCAAGTTTTTTCTCGGCAAAGTTTTCGGCCATGATACGGGAAGTGGAATCCATGACACCCAGTTGAGTTTGAAAAAGCATGATAGCAACGACTATTAGAAATAATGTTCCAAGAAGTGGAAAAGTGTTTTGTGCTATCATGCGACCTTCGTTTATTACGAAATTTATTCCTTCGGCATTACCGGCTACTCCATGAGTTGTTGTATAGGCTAGTATCATTAAAAGACACATGGATAATCCTCCAATAAACCAAAAAACAAATAGATGTTCTAAGCTGACTCTTTTCCACCAGATTTTGTAGCGACTTATGTTTTCTTTGGTTAATTTAAAATTTTCACCACTAAGTTTAATTTTTTCATCTTTTTTGACGACAAAAAGTCCAGAAATTTTTTGTGAGTATTTGCCCATACCATAGCCTTTTTCTTTGATGTAGATTGATTGAGTGAGGTTAAGGTTTCCACCCGCTCCAGAATAAGCAAAAGCGGCTAAAAATGTAGCAAGAGCCAGCCCTTCGGGAAAAAATAAATAATCAGCTCCCCTGCCCGCTATTCCGTTTGCCAGATCCAGCCAGTCGGTTTTTGTACTCAGATATATGGCCAGTAAAAAAACAAAAGGCACGCCAATTAAAATAACAGAACGAGTTATTTTTTCCATCATGCCATAAACGGTTTTACCGGCACTGAGTATGATGCCTATTGTAATCAAGAATATAATGGCTATCCATTTAAACTGGTCTATTCCTAATATGCTTCCAAAAACATGAGCAGATGCAGCTATGATGCCAGGCAAACCAAAACCAATAAAAGTTGAAACAATAAACCAGTATGCGGACCATTTAAAAATACGGTTTAAACCAATAAAGACGCTTTCTCCTTTTATTAAGGCGTAGCGTTCTATTTCCATGTTTATAAAATATTGAAAACTGATACCAAGTACTGCGCCCCAGGCTATGCCTAAGCCGTAATTAGACGCCATGTAAGGCCAGAGTATGACTTCACCGGAACCTAAGCCTAAGGCTAGGATTATGAAACTTGGGCCAATAAGTTTAAGAAGTGGTATTGGCTTGGGAAATTCTTTTACGGATTGCATGCATTGATTATACCATGTTTTATGTTGCTTAAATAAAAAAAGATTATATTTTTATATAATCTTTTTTTGTTATGGGTTTTTGGTTATTTAATACCCTTCGCTTTGCGCTTCGCTTCATCTTCATCAAGAACAACTTTGCGGATGCGAATGTTTTTAGGTGTAATCTCAACCAACTCGTCATCACCAATATATTCGAGCGCATCTTCTAAATCCATGGTTCGAGGAGTATTAAAGTGATCATCAACACCATCACCTTTGGAGCGCATATTTGTAAGTTGTTTTGTTTTGCAAACATTTACTCTTAAGTCTCCTGGACGGGAGTTTTGTCCAACGACTTGTCCTTTGTATATGGTAATTGTAGGACCGTAGAATAGTAATCCCCTGTCTTGAGCGTTAATAAGACCATGTAATGCAGTTGCGCCAGATTCATGGGCTACCAAAGAACCTTGCTCTCTATCTTTCCAATTACCAGGATCTTTGTCATAACCATAAAAAATTGAATTCATGATTCCCATACCCTTGGTGTCAGTTAAAAATTCTGAACGATAGCCAAGTAATCCTCTTGTCGGGATTAAGAATTCTAGAGATACGGTGTTACTTTGTGTATCCATGTTTTTTAATTCTCCGTGTCTAGAACTTAACTTTTGAATAACCGAACCAGAAAATTCTTCTGGAACTTCGATAAATACTTGCTCAAAAGGAGTTTGCATCTTTCCATCTATTTCTTTAAGGATAACTTGTGGGCGTGAAACCTGTAATTCAAATCCTTCACGACGCAGCCTTTCGATCAAAATAGCTAGATGCAATTCTCCGCGACCAGAAACAATCCAATTACCATCCGGATCATCTTCTACGCGTAAAGCGACATCATTCTCTAGTTCTTTAATAAGACGTTCGCGAATTTGGCGAGATGTTGTGTATTGACCTTCTTTACCACAAAATGGAGAGTCGTTGACCATGAAAGTCATTTTAACAGTAGGCTCTTCAATTTTTAGTGTAGGCAAAGCTTCTGGGTTATTTAAATCAGCTATGGTATCTCCTATAGTAATTTCAGGAATACCGCTAATTGTGACAATGTCCCCGGCTGATGCGCTAGGTATTTCTACTCTTTCTAAACCAGAAAAAGCCATCAATGATGTAATCTTGATTTTTTGCATTTTACCCTCACGATTGATGTGCGTGATGGTTTCGCCGTTATTAAGTGTGCCATTATAAATACGTCCAATGGCAATTTTGCCTTTGTAGTTATCATAATTGGTGGACACTACCAACATTTGTAGTGGTTTATTTGGATCGCCTTTTGGCTCTGGAATGCAACTAATAATTTTATCAAAGATTGGGGTGATGTCGGTCATCTTATCAATATCTGGTTCCAACCCAGCTTTGCCTTGTTTAGCGACAGCATAAACTACAGGGAAGTCAGCAACTTCATCGCTAGCACCCAACTCCAAAAATAGATCTAACGTTTTGTCTAAAACATAATCAATTCTAGAAGCTGGTTTATCAATTTTGTTTATAACAACAATTATTGGATGATTAAGTGCCAAAGCTTTTTTGAGAACGAATCTTGTTTGAGGCATTGGGCCTTCCTGGGCATCAACTAAAAGCAAACAGCCGTCTGCCATTTTCAAAACGCGTTCAACTTCACCACCAAAGTCAGCATGTCCTGGGGTGTCGATAATGTTGATTTTAGTATCTCCCCATTGTACTGATGCGTTTTTGGAAAAGATGGTAATTCCTCTCTCGCGTTCCAAATCATTACTATCCATGATACAAACTTGGTCAGTTTGCTCTTTGTTTAGTTGGGTTTTGGATTGACGCAACATGGCATCCACGAGTGTTGTCTTACCGTGGTCGACGTGCGCAATAATGGCTATGTTGCGGATATTTGGCATATATGTCGCACAAGTATATATATATTTGATGTTTTTGTCAATCCAAAATACCTTTTTTTAGCCAAATTTTAATTTATAACAATAAACTCTCCATTGTGGAGAGTTAGGTGAGAATGTCGATGATTCTGCGATCCAGATCAGGTGCATCTGAGATCGAGAGTTGATTGGGGTCGTGGGGGTTGGTTATTTTTTGGCCCAAGTCTAGTTCCAGGCCGTGTGAGATAAAGGGATTATCCCAAACAGAGTATGTGCCTAGCTCTTTGAAGTTACCAGTTACTGCCATAAGCAACCTTTGCCAAAAACGTGCCATCTTTGGAGTATGTTTGTAACAGTCAAAGAGAAACGCCAATGCTACAGCATCGCATGCAACCGGATCTTGTGAACCTATTAGCAACCCGGTTTCCGGTTTAACTACATGTGATCTAAAAAAGTTAATTCCTAGTTCGTTCAGTAAGAATTTGTTAGGCCCCATGGTGGTCTGGACTTCTGTTGCAATGAACATTGTTCCGCGAAGTTTGCTTTGTATCGCTAGCTGGATTTCAGTGATCATCTTGAAAAAGTCCAGTTGTTCCAATCTTTCGGCGTGCAAATTAGATCCAATGGCTTTATATGTTATGTAGAAATACAATGGTCCTTGTGCGTGAAAATTTAGACGACTGTCTTGGCGTAGTATGCCCACCCAGTTTTTTGCACCAAGAGTTACGCCGCTTTGTCCGTGAGCGCTGATTCTTGGCAAAGCTATAATGTGATCTACCTCATTAATCCATCGTGTGACATGGAAGCCGCCTGGCCAGTTTGTGGCGTTGGGATCTTGGAAATGCTTAAAACTTCTCCAGGCATCATTTTCAAAAGCAATATATTTTACCCCGTCTATCCATAGACCGGATTGTTTAAAACATTGATGTGTGGATCCTCTAACGACACCGTTGGGTCCTTGTAAGACATATTCGATACCGGATTGATCGCCGACAAACGGAATACCGCCTTTTTGTTTTATCAGATGTACCAGTACCGTGAGAGCCAACACATGACCGGTTGCTGGATATGGATCGATTGAGTTTACGGGTAGTTTGATGAGGACAGTTTCTCCGCGCTTTAACCAGTTAAGATTATCAAAGATTTTTAGTGCGAATTCACGAATGATTCGGATGAGGTTGACGGTGTCTGTGCCTTTTTTGATGCCTTGGGCCAATACTTGGTGCACGATAGACTCCCTGGTTTGGGTTAATGAGCTTGTGTATATTTAACACGTTGCTATTGATTTATCAAATATTTATAAAGTAAAAATATTATATTAGTAAAATACTCCTTTTATGTAAAAAGGATTAGTCGTTCATTAAATAAAGGTAATATTTTATACGAACTTTTAACATGTAAAATACTTGCGAAGATTTTTTGCGTATTGAAGCCTTTCTACCGGTTCGGATTTTTCTGCTTTCCAAAATTCTTCGTTATAGTTATCACCTTCAAATCGAGGTATTATGTGTAAATGGTAATGAAAGGCGTGTTGTCCTGCAGCAGGTTCATTATTTTGAACAAAATTTACTCCATCACAATTTCTAACCTCCTTTAACCCAACGGAAATCTTTTTTCCTATATCTATAATTCGATGACCAACTTTTTCTGGCAAATCGTAGATATTCTCATAATGATTATTTGGAACGACTAACGGGTGTCCTTCGTTACCTTTTATTGATTTTGAGCTAATAAAACCAGTTACAAGTTCATCTTGATAAAAGATATCGGCTTGTTTTATCCAGGTGTCTTCAGTCTCTAATCCGGTTATTGCTATACATACCGGACATTTGTAATTTTTTGGTGCGTGGTTATGCATGTTGTTATTTACTTATTTTTAGCACGGCATTTAAGGCATCAGGCAAATCAGTACAACTTTCTTCGCCTTCGATGGATCCGGAAAAATGCCCCATGTTGTGTTTAATAATAATCTCAGCTCCTAATTTAGCTTTGAGAATGTTGGCATGCTTTAAAGGTACGAAAGGGTCATTGTCTGAATTAATAGCAACAAATTTTGGACAGTGTGACTTTATTTTTTCAAAATCAATCGGTGTTTCAAAATAGTTTGCAATTTCTTCAATTCCAAGATCATCTGTAAATCCAGCTACTAACACAGCACCACCGATCATTTGATTTTCTTTAAGTGATTCCAAGTATCGCAGAATACTGATACAACCGATTGAATGACCGATGAGTATCAAATTTTTATTGGGCTCACCTACAAGTTCATGTATTTTTGGGACCCAGAGTTTTTGTTTGGGAAGATTAGTTTCTGGCATTACAGGTACTTGAACTTCAAAATTTATAGCCTCAAGCTCCCCTTTGAGCCAAGGATACCAGCAATAGTCAGGTGCTCCCTCCCAACAGTGTATAATGATTGCTTTTTTCATATAAATATTTACTTTAGTTATCATCTTATCAGAATACTTAATATTTGCCAGCTTTTATATATTTTTTAAAGAAAATTAATTATCAAAGATGCACAAAAAAATTCACCCATTAAGGTGAATTTTTTATGGCTCCGGGGGTGGGGCTCGAACCCACGACCAATTGATTAACAGTCAACTGCTCTACCACTGAGCTACCCCGGAATACGCTCTAAAAATTCAATTTTTAGAACGAGTAGCATTATATATGCCGTATAAATATTTTGCAAGTTAGTTTAATAATCCGCTAATCTACGTATCATTGGGTGTTGTTGGATCTTTTCAAGAGCTTTGGATTCAATTTGGCGGATACGCTCGCGGGTAACGTCGAATTCTTTGCCCACTTCTTCCAAAGTATGGCTTACACCGTCATCCAGACCAAAACGCATGGCTAATATTTTTTGTTCGCGTGGCGAAAGGTCTTGGATGATATCTTTTACATAATCGCGTAAAAGCTGTAAGCCGGCGGCGCGATCAGGGGTGACATTTTTAATATCCTCAATAAAGTCTTCCAATGTTGAATCTTCATCATCCTCACCCACTGATGTTTCGAGAGATACCGTATCTTGAGAAATTTTGATGATGTGGCGGACTTTATCAACTTCCTCGCCCATTTCGGCAGCGATTTCTTCTGGTAATGGTTCGCGTCCAAGATCCTGAATCAGTTGACGTTCTATCTGTTGAAATTTGTTGATTGTTTCAACCATGTGGACAGGAATACGGATCGTGCGACTCTGGTCTGCTAAGGCGCGTGTTATGGCCTGTCTAATCCACCAAGTAGCATAAGTTGAGAATTTGTAACCTTTGCGATATTCAAACTTTTTGACAGCTCTAAACAAACCAATATTCCCCTCTTGAATAAGATCCAAAAGAGAGAGAGATTTGCCCATGAATTTTTTTGCAATGGAAACAACAAGGCGGAGGTTGGCTTCGATCAATTTCTTTTCGGCCTCTTTCTCTCCTTTTTCTTTTCTTTTAGCTAAAGCTACTTCTTCTTCTCCGGTTAATAGTGGTATTTTACCAATTTCACGTAGATATATTTGAATATAATCAGCGGTGAGGTCAAACGGATCTATTTTAACTCCATCTGTCTCAGAGGCGCTGTTCATTTGGGTTAGAATTTCACGTCGTTCTTCTTTGCGACCCAAAATACCCTCTTTCATTTCCACTACACCGATTCCTGCTGTGTCCAATCTATCAATAAAAGCTTCGAAGACAGGTATATAATCTTCTACGTCTGGAAAAGCATACAAAACTTCTGTCTCTGTTAAAAAACCTCGTGTGCGCGCTTTATCATACAGAATATTTAAATGATCCTCAGTTGGGGCTGGGGTTTTTACATAAGGCGTTTTTTTAACAGTGGGTGTTACCTTTTTTGCTTTTGGTTTGCTGGTTATCTTTTTTGCAGCAGATTTTTTTAAGGGCGTTTTTTTAACAGGAGTTTTAGTAGTGCTTTTTTTGTTCCCGCTGGTAGTTTTTGATTTGCTTTTAACTACAGGTTTTTTCCCTGAGGGACGTGAAGAAGACTTTTTCTTGGACACGTTTGGCATAGTTGTTTTTGCACTCCAACATCGCGAGCGTCAGTATTATAATTGATACTGGGCCGGCATAAGCGGAGAGCTTTAGATTAACGCATAGAGTACGAAGCTCTATGTTATGAGTTAAGCTTGCTAATTTGCTCAAGCAGTTGTTTTATTTGCTCGGTGTCACCGAGTCGTTCTGCTTGACGCATTTGTTGCTCAAGTTGTTGCATGCGCCTTGATGCATATTGTTGAATCAGGCGTTGTTGTGAAATAGCGAGTTCACGCTTAAGGTCTTCTTTGGCTTGGGATTCAAATTCCTTGTCCGCGTAAATTGATAAATAATTTATCAGTTTTGTTATCTCCTGATCATCAGAACTAAGTGGCTCGATGTCAGTAATATTATTTTTAATGCGCGAATTATACCTTTGTAAAAGCAATTTGTAAAGTTTTGCATGTGGAGGGTTTGTCCACTCAAATTCAACGGGCACAAACAGGTTTTCATTACAAATCAGGGTTGATAGCCAGCGTTCTTCTAGTTGTTTTGTGTTATCGTCTTGTTCTAAAGGCTTTTTTACAGGATTTTGTGTGTTTTGGGGTTTTTGATGTGAGAATTTGTTTATTGAATTAGCTTGTTTGTTGGCAATTTTAAAACTAGCTCTTAATGCGTCTACAGAGACATCTAAATCTTTCGCTAGTCTATTTAGCCATGCGTCACGTTCCACGGGATGTTGTATGTGGCGACATTCATTAAGAACAAATTGAGCGATCTTTTTTTTGCCTTCCGGCGTTGAACTAGAATTTTGTTCAAAAGCTAAACCATATATCCAATCCATGAGTGGCCGAGCGTTGCGTATTGCGTCTTTCCAATATTCAATATTTTTTCTTATAAGTTCATCCGGATCCTTGGCAATGTTAGCGTCATAACTTATCATACGGATAGAGAAATCCATTTGTCTAGCTAAGTCGAGTCCGCGAAGTGTTGCGGTTAATCCGGCAGCATCTCTATCAAAAGCGAAAGCTAAATTTTTTGTGAAGCGTTTTAATAATGAAAGTTGCTCTACGGTAAGAGCTGTTCCTGATGATGCAACGACATTTTGTACTCCAAACTGATGAGAGGTTAATGCGTCCATATTCCCCTCAACTATAATTGCGAGGTCTTGCATTTTGATTTCTGCCTTGGCTTTATCTAGACCATATAAAACATTGCTTTTTTTGTATAATGAAGTTTCCGGAGTATTGATATATTTGGCGACTTTTTCGTCACCCATGATTCTTCCGGTAAAACCAATTACATGACCAAAGGCATCATTGATTGGAAACATTAATCTTCCACGAAAACGAAAATAAATTCCATCACCATGTTCTTTTGCGTTGGCAATGCCAGCCTGAATTAAATCAGAAGCGTTGTAACCTTGGGATTTTATTTTTTGTGATAACTCATTCCAATCCTGTGGAGCGTATCCTATTTTCCAGAGATCAGCAGTAATATCATCAATGCCTCTTTTTTCTACATACTCACGTGCCGTCTTTGCTTCTTCGGATGAGGTTAGGTTGTGTCTTAATAGTTTACAAATGTACTCATTGACCTCTTGAAGGTGCTTTTTTACGCCCATGGTTTTTTTATCAAATTGTGGCATTGGCACTCCGGCCTTCTGTGCTAAGAGTTCTAAGGCCTCTATAAATTCCATACCCTCTATTTTTTCGATGAAGGTGATTATATCTCCGCCAATATTACAACCAAAACAGTGCCAGGATTGTCTGGGGCGGTTTACGAAGAAACTAGGGGTTTTTTCTTGATGAAATGGACAATTTGTCTTAAAACTACCGCTTCCAGCGGGTTTTAGTGGGAGGTATTCCCCTATTATATCCACAACATCCAAACGGGACTTTATTTCATCAACAGAATCCATATTATAACTTTTTTTGCTCGATTATTTTGAAACAATCCGAATAGTCAATACTATAGCTAAATTTAGCTTGATATTTGTTATTTTCTAAATCAGCGTATTCTATATCGATAAATAAATTTTTAAGATCATAGTTTTTCCAACCATTCTGATCACTCATCACTTTTGCGGTATAAGTATCTCTTACTAATTCAACTGTAGATGAATCATATCTAAGTTGACAAGCCCCATTAGAACCTTCAATACAATCTATGCTTCTTATTAGTAAAGGTTCTTTTGTGAGGAGTTTTTCACCATTCTTGTTAACTTGAAAATGTATATTCTTGGCTGCACCTGCACCGATATTTACTATTTCTATTGGCAGGTATTCTGTGGCGTCTTTCCCTGTTGCTGAACTTACATCACAAGGATGTTTTTGTTTGAGTCTGAAGTAGGGTCTTTGAGTTAATGATGTTTGTTTTTCAGCTTCTTTTCTTAAAAAATAAGTTTCAACAGTGTAGAAAATTAATATACATCCTGTAGTTAAGAGTATAACCCCCTCGCTATCAATACCCGACCAAGATTGAGATGAATCATATTTAGCATAAAAATAACTAATCAAAGCTATCGTGAACACTAAATAAATAATAACCCAAGCTATAGATACTAAGAATTTTT
>JAHJSR010000119.1 GCA_018830085.1 Patescibacteria group bacterium | reverse complement strand
CGCATGCCGATTTCGCCCGCAAATACCAACTGCCGTTTCCGCTGCTGTCCGACCCGGACGGGCAGACGGCTGCCGCCTACGGCAGCCTGCTGAATCTGGGCCTGGTGCGCTTTGCGCGCCGCCGTACTTTCATCATTGCGCCGGACGGCCGCATCGCGGCACGCTTTGACAAGGTCGATCCGGCAAGCCATGCACAGGAAGTGGCCCGCACCCTGCGGGCACTGCAAGCTGCCGGGACGGCTCGTCAAGCCCTGCCATCCAGCCCAAAATGGACTACATATCAATGATGATCTGATCAAAGGCGTTCATGCCACAACAACGCGCATTCCCCCTCACCACGAGCACGGCATTCGTCGTGTTGATCGCCCTGATTTGCCGGCTGACTTTCAACAGCCTGCTGCAGCTGCAAGCGCTGGGCTCGCAGAGCCGCACGGTGGTCGAGTTCCACAACCGCAAGATCAATCTCATCACCCAGACCCAGGTGGCGGCGCATATACGCACCGACAGCCTGTTCCGCATGGCGCTGGCCAATGATCCGTTCGAACGCGATGCCTATTTCCAGGAATTCAACCGCGCCGGCTTCCTGGTCGGAAGCGGGCGCAACGCGCTGCGCCAGATGGGACTCTCCACCGCCGAGCAGCGCAGCTTTGACGCCCAGACCCGTCTGATCAACGACATCGAATCGATACAGGAACAGGTGATCGATCTGCTCAATGCAGAACGCAGCGCAGACGCACACCGGGTACTGGTGCAGGAAGCCATCCCGATCCAGGAAGCCTTCAACCAGCAACTGGCCGACATGCGCAATTTCTATATACAAGACAACCAGACCGCCCGGCAGCAGGCGGAGAAAACCTACCAGAACACCTTTTTATTCACGCTGGCATTCGGCATCGCGGCGATTGCCCTGGCGCTGCTGATCGCCTGGCACACGCTGCTAAGAGCGAGACTGAGGTCACGGCTGATACGTGAACAGATGGTGGAGCTTGAGCGCTCGCGCGCGGCGCTACATGAAGAGGCCACGCACGATCCGCTCACCGGGCTGGCCAATCGGCGGCTGTTTTATGACCGTTTGCACCAGGCGGTCCGCCACGCCCATCGCTACGGCGGCAAGGTGGGCATTCTGTATGTGGACCTGGACCGCTTCAAGGACATCAACGACCGGCTTGGCCACCATGTGGGCGACGCCGTGCTGACCGAAGTGGCGAAACGCCTCACCGTCAACATTCGCGACTCCGATTCGGTTGCGCGTCTGGGGGGCGACGAGTTCGTGATGTTGCTGGAAGGGGTGCAGGGGCGGCAGGACTGCCTCGCCGCCGCGCACAAGATCGAGCAGGCGCTGAATGCGAACACGACTTTCTATGAACTCGATGTGGAAATCGCTGCGAGCATCGGCCATGCGCTGTACCCCGACGACGGCACCGATGAAGACGCCTTGATTCGCGCCGCCGACGCCGCCATGTACCGGGTCAAATCCGGCTGCGAATCGGCGCAGCAGCACCGCCTGCCGTTTCAGTGAGCACGTCAGTGCGGCGCTTGAGACGGGCCGCGCTCGCGGCGCGCTTTGGCACCCCATATCCACACATACTGCACGCCTGAGGCCACGGCGATGACGAACACCGTCACGAATAACGGCAAGCGCCAGTCGTCCAGCGCCAGCAGGCCGGCCAGTCCGCCCAGCACCAGCGCCAGCAGCGAAAATTCGGCAAACATATGCGTCTTGCCGAGCCAGGTCGGGTGAATATCGAGATGCCCGGCGAGCCCGCGGTAGCTCAGCGCGCCCAGCACGATGACGCTGTCGCGCAGCAGGATCGCCAGCGCCACCCACAGCGGGATCGCGCCCGCCTGCGTCAGCATCACCAGCGTCACCACGCCCAGCGCCTTGTCGGCGACGGTGTCGAGCGCCGCGCCCAGCGGGGTCATCTGATTGAGCCAGCGCGCCAGCAGGCCGTCGATGCCGTCCGACACCGCAGCGGCGAGGAACAGCCAGCAGGCCGCTTCCCAGCGCGCGTGCAGGATCAGCCAGCCCACCACCGGCACCGCGGCGATCCGCAGCAGGGTGATGACGTTCGGCAGGTTGAATACGCGTTCGCTCATGTCTGCATGCCGCTCAATACAAGGGCTGTCTGGCAATCTCGTTCCACAGCTTGTCGAGCCTTTTCGCCGACACCGGATACGGCGTTTTCAGCTCTT
>JAHJSR010000092.1 GCA_018830085.1 Patescibacteria group bacterium | reverse complement strand
GTGTTGCCGACACGTTCGAGGGTGACACCATGAGCGCCATCATCTCCTGTGATCGCAACATCGCAGTTGGAGCTGCCATCAATCCGACTGAATTGCCGGGCGACGGTGGAAATCTGGACCGCAACCCATGAGCTTCCGTTCCACTGCTGAGCGGTTTGAACTTCAGCCCACGTGTTACCATCCCAGTGCAGGATGATAGCGCTCTGCTTGGTCATATTTCCAGCATCGGACGGGTCGTACTTCATGCCGACGAGATAGACATCAGTGAAGCTGGAGCCCCACATCTTGTTTACCACGATTTGCATGGGCGCGAAGGACGGGAGTGTCGCTTCCGAGAAAGTCGAACCGTTCCACTTGTAGATCTTGGTGTCCGAATCAGGCACAGCGCTGCGAGCAGCGATCCAGAGCGTCGAACCCGAACCCCAAGAAGCAGACGAAAGCTTGCCCGCGAGGTAACTTGCACTTATCTGATCCCACCCGGTTCCGTTGAACCTAAGCGCGACCGTACCACCGGAGCCGGATCCGTTGTTGCTTGCATTGTACACGGTGTAAACACCGCTGCCAGTGCAAGTCAGGCTCGGGATTCCCATGGTAGGACTTCCAGCAACCGGAAGGTTGACTTGGTTCCAGGTCGTACCGCTCGTGTTGCGAGCGATTCTCCATTCGTTGTACGTTCCACCCGCGACGAAGTGATCACCGAGGGAGTTAGCACAAGAGTCGAGCACCCAGCTCCAGTCACCGGCCGTGAGAGTGTCTTGCGTCCAAGAGCAGTTCATCCCGCTTCCGGGAGCCTGCGGCATGGAGCAGTTACCAAAGTTGTGCTGAGGCGCTTGGCAGTTGGGTGCCGAAGCGCAGCTCAGCTCCTCACAGTCGATCTTGCCGTTGCAATTGTCGTCGATGTCATTGTCGCAATCGACTTCGGTGGCGACCGGTACGCAAGCGCCAAGGTTGCAAGAAGAGTTACAGGGACGAGTCCCTGGTCCTCCGCAAGCGTTGGTGCAAGTGACAGGTGCCGAACCGAGCGCGCACTCATAATCGTTGTCGATGTTGCCATCGCAGTCGTCGTCCTTGCCGTTGCATTGCTCTGCCGGAGGCATACATGCACCATAGGTGCAGTTTGCTTGACAGTGCTCCTGACCCACGCTGTTACACGTGGTGGTACAGGCGACAGGGTCGGAACCGAGCGCACATTCGTCATCTTCGTCGATCTGCCCGTTTTGGTTGTTGTCCACGCCATCGCAGACTTCATTGCAGGCAGAAAAGCCATCACAGTCATCGTCAGCGCAGTCGATCTGGTTGTCGCCGTCGTCATCGATCTGGTTATTGCAGATCTCGGAGGGCGCACAGAACGACTCACCGTAGCAATCGGGGTCGGTACAGCCAGCTTTGCCGTCACAGTCCTCGTCCGACGTATCGTTCGCACCACTGCAAACCTCTTGAGGAGGCGTACAAGCGGACAGCGTACAGTCGTCGTTGCAGGTCTGCGTTCCACTCATCACCCCGGAGGGATCGCAAGCGGTTTGGCAAGCCACAGTACCCGAGCCATAGACACATTGGAATCCGTTGTCGATGTTGCCATCTTGGTCGTCGTCCAGCCCGTTACAAACTTCAGCAGGCGGAAGTACATCAGCCTCTTCGCCGCCATCGGGCTCGATGACATCGGGTTCGGCGTCTTCGGCCGCGTCCGTGCCCGCATCTTGGTCGATGCAGGGCTTGGAGTTGACCATGGGATCCTGCCAAAAGCCGTCGATGCATTCGAGGGTCGAACAAGGATCCTTCTTGCCATCCGGTGAACACGGCTCGCATGACGTGTGTGTAGAAGTCACGCAGTAGCCATCCGGCTTGTCGGTGTCGCCACCCTCGGGGGTGGTGTCCTGATCAGCCGTGCCGGTATCGCCGGCGTCGGTTGTGAGTTGAGGTTTCTCGGTCGCGCTGGGCGACCCGCCTCCTCCGCAACCCCACAGTAGGGCTGCGAAAAGAAGCACGATGTAATGCAGCGTGGTGTTGCGGTTCATGTTTCTCCCCTTGCGTTTAGTCGCAAAAAGCGACGGTTGGTTTCTAATTACCGTTCTATTGCCAAAAGAACACAGCATTTTTTGCTCTATGTAGAGCAATCAATGTCTATAATTAGCATAAAACGAAAGGATTGTCAAGACAAGGGTAGTAATATTTGGCTTAACCTAGCATCAAAAATGATGTTATCAACAGATGATTTTGCAATCTAATTGCAATTATGCATATTCACAGTATTATTTATCAAATTTTTATCACTAAATTTCACAACCGTAATCATATTTAATTGTTTTTATGTCTGTATTATCCGCGCTCTAATCAATTATAAAATTATGGTATAATAATAAAACTATGGATCATCAAACATCAATAAGTAGGTACATACTAGTTGTACTAGCAATCTCTGTTGTCTTTACAACTTTAGTACTAGTCGCATTAAACGCTTGGGTTGGAAATAATAGGTTGTCGCAACTTAGTACAAATGTACCCGGCTTAAATAATCTATCCGGTAAAAGCTATGATGAAGGTTATAAAGATGGTTATAATGATGCCAAGGAGATGTATAAAATAAATCCATTAGCCTTATCAGATGAACAATATTCTTTGAACGGAACTATAGTTAGTGTCGATACAGAAAAAATTGTAATAAGAAAATCAGAAACAATGGAAGATGTGACTGTCAATATTTCTACAACAACGGCAATTATAAAAAGAGTTGCTTTAACACAAGAGCAATTGGATGAGAAAATTAAAAATTGGGAGAAGATGGATGATGAAGGTGTGCTGAATCCCCCACCATTACCAATCGATGACACAACGGTAACATCGGCGGATTTGATAGCAGGACAAACTGTTTTAGTTAGTGCAAAAGATAATATCTATGGATTGGATTCATTTGAAGCGACTTCAGTCGTAATAAATTCCGATTAATTGAAAATTCAAATAATTATAGCAACCTTAAGGTTGCTATTTTTTATATATTAAGTTTTAATACTAGTCATGGAGGAAAAAAATGCAAAACGCACCTTTTATCCGTTTACACAAAGGTCACTTGGAGCTTTGGTATTGGTATCCGGACTCGATAGGTCATAAAGTTGGTTATCAATTTAATATTAGAACTCAAGACGGACAAAACTGGCGAATGGAAGTATTTGGAAGAGCAACTTGCGGGATGAGTACTCGTTTGGATATTAGATTGTTTTTTGGTAATGAAAGCATTTCAGATTTTATTCAATCGGCATGTCGTGATATTAAAACAAATAAATTAATTACAGCCAAAGCTTTATTGCTTGAAACAAATGGTTTTAATATGCTCAGGGATCTTCAGATAGAAATACGGCCATAAAGCCGTTTAACTTCTAAAACCCGAAAGGGTTTTTATTCTTTACTAGTTTTTGGTCCCAAGGCCATTAAGATGATTGGAAGTATAAGCCAGGCGGTTCTTCCGTAATCACTTATAAAAATATTACGCGTTTGTTCACTAAAAGCACTAGCGACTTCTGCAGGTAAAAATGAAAGTGTGATACTGATCAGCAAGCCAACTTGCAAGATACTAAATAGAATAACTTGCCACCATTTACCGGGAGCTGAATTTTCTCCAATGGTTTTGATTAAAGCGCTACGAGATAACAAAAAGAACAACAAAACAAAAACACCTAAAAACAGAGAAATCCTTAAAACTATATTTTCTGTTAGTTGAAAGGCTAAATTTACTTGATCGATCAATGGTGCATTACCAACCACGGCCAGTGCCATGTAAATGGATACTAAAATTACGATAATCCTATCTCTGCCTAACGAAAAACCATAGAGCAACGCTCCAATGGCAAAAAATAAATAAATGAATAGATCCCAGCTTGGCGTTGCCCAGTTTATGCTCGCCAATAAGGACATAACAGAATCCATATAAAAGTATTATAGCATACTTTACTTGGCTTACGCCTAGGATGACAAAGTGTTCAATTACAATTCATTATTTTGCAGATCTTCCAAGATCTTTTTTTGTTCACGAGATAATTTTTTAGGCACGTCTGGTAAAACGGTAACCAAGTGATCGCCGCGTCCATAGCCGGATAAATACGGTACACCCTTGCCTTTTAGTTTAAAAACAGAACCAGATTCTGAACCTGAAGGAATTTTTAACACCACAGGACCATCAACAGTCTCTACATCAACTTTACCGCCCAATGCCATTATGGAAAATGGAATATATGAAGTTGAAATTATGTTGTGATCTTGCCTTATAAAGTTGGAATCCGATTTAACCTTTACACGAATATACAAGTCCCCCGCCTTACCTCCGGCGCCTGGATAATCACCTTCGCCGGTTAGTTTTAAAGCTTCGCCATTGTTCATGCCGGCCGGAATTTTAATCTTTAATTTCTTTTCCTTTTTCTGCATGCCGGTGCCATTACAATCCGAACAAGATTTTTCTGCTTTTTTACCTTGACCATGACAATCAGGACAAGTGACAACTGTATTGATTGTACCAAGCATGGTTTGTTGAGCTTTTTGGATTCTTCCGGCGCCATTACAAGTGGAACAAGTTTTAATTTCTGATGATGGATCGGCGCCCGAACCCTGACATTTTTCACAAGCTGAATTTGTATAAACACTGATTTCTTTTTCTGTGCCAAACACGGCTTCCTTAAATTCCAAATTGATTTCCATCTCCAAATCTCTGCCGCGCTTTTGTCTGCTGCCGCGACCTCCGCCAAAGCCAAACATTCCACCAAGAATGTCACCCAAATCACCCATGTCATCCATGTTGATGTTAAAACCACCTTGGTTAAAATCAAAACCACCAAAACCACCAGCTCCAGGATTAAATCCACCATTTTCAAAAGCAGCAGAGCCGAATTGATCGTACTTTGCCCGACGTTCTTTGTCGCCTAAAATACCGTATGCTTCATTGACATCCTTAAACAACTGCTCATTTCCACTCTTTTTATCAGGATGATGCTCATGAGCTTTACGGCGAAAAGCTTTTTTTATTTCTTCTTCCGAGGCGGATTTTTCTACACCCAGGATTTTGTAATAGTCTTTGGACATTTAGTTAATAATATCAAATTGCAAATAACAAGAGTCTATAAACTTCTTGCTATTTGGTATTTGCTATTGATTATTTTTTTGTTTCGCTTCCACTTTCTAATAATTTCGGTTCTCCAGCCTCTTGGATCGATCCATGTTGAGCTTCGTATTTTTTTATATTATCTTCCAGAGCATTTACGATACGTTTCATGTGAGCTGGACTAACAATCAAGCGGGAGACGAGCTCGCCTTGTGGTGGATGTGCGAACATGAAATCAAGAACAAACTCTTCTTTGGCATGCATTACTTGCATCATGTTTGCATAACGACCCTGCAAAAGCTCATCAGGAGCTTTGATATTTAATTCGGGCATATATTTTTATTAATTACAATTTATTAGTACATAGTCCATAGTACATAGTCCTGGCTTGGATCGAAGCCAGGACTTATGACTTTGTACTCAGGACTATTTGTCTTTCTTCTCTTCAAAATCAGCTTCTTTGGCTTCACCGTCTTTTTTTTCGTCTTCCGTAGCTTCTGAATTTTGAGCTTCCGGCTGAGCGGACTGAGTTTCAGCTTGTTGAGCTTGATACATAGCTGCACCAACTTTTTGAGCAACTTGTGCCAATTCATCAGAAGCTTTTTTGATGGCTTCCAAATCTTCGGAATCTTTTAATTTCTTTAATTCTTCCAATTTTTCTTCAACGGCTTTTTTATCATCTGTGTTTACCTTATCCCCTGCTTCTTTAAGCATCTTTTCGGTTGTGTAAACCATGGTTTCGGCTGTGTTTTTGATCTCAATAGATTCTTTCTTCTTTTTATCCTCTTCGGCATGTGCTTCGGCATCCTTTTTCATCTTTTCAATTTCTTCTTTGGAAAGATTGGTAGAAGCTGTGATTGTGATTTTAGCTTCTTTGTTGGTAGCTTTGTCCAAAGCTTTAACATTAAGAATACCATTGGCATCAATATCAAATGTTACTTCAATTTGCGGAACGCCACGCGGTGCCGGAGGAATTCCGGAAAGAGTAAATCTGCCTAGATTGCGATTGTCGTTAGCCATTTCACGCTCACCTTGCAAAACAACAATTTCTACAGATGATTGACCATCAGCCGCTGTTGAGAAAATTTGAGATTTTGATGCTGGTATTGTTGTATTGCGCTCGATTAGTTTAGTCATAACACCACCCAAAGTTTCCAAACCAAGTGAAAGTGGGGTTACATCGAGTAAAAGCAAATCACCTTTGATATCGCCTTGCATGTTTCCGGCTTGAACAGCAGCACCAATAGCGACAACCTCATCAGGATTTACGGATACATTTGGTTTTTTACCAAAATATTTTTCGACAGCTTGTTGAACCAATGGCATGCGAGTCATACCACCAACCAAGATAACTTCGTTGATATCGGAGATGGATAATTTGGCATCGGCTAAAGCTTTTTTACATGGATCAAGTGTTTTATCTGCCAAATCACCTACTAATTCCTCTAGCTTAGCGCGAGTTAATTTTAACATCAAGTGTTTTGCGCCTGTAGAATCTTGAGCGATAAACGGTTGGTTGAGTTCGGTTTCCATGGCTGTGGAGAGCTCAATTTTGGCTTTTTCAGCCGCATCTTTAACACGTTGTAAGGCGATTACATCTTTTGATAAATCCAAACCTTCTTGCTTGTTGAATTCTTCTACTGCCCACTGGATAATCTTTTGATCAAAATCATCACCACCAAGATGAGTGTCACCGTTAGTTGCTAAAACTTCGACAGTATTTTGCTCTGTGGAGGCATCAAAAGCGACTTCAAGTACGGATACATCAAAAGTACCGCCACCCAAATCGTAAACAATGATTTTTTGATCCTTTTTCTGATCAAAGCCATAGGCCAAGGCTGCGGCTGTTGGTTCATTGATTATACGTTTAACAGTAAGACCAGCGATTTCACCCGCAACTTTTGTGGCTTGGCGTTGCGAGTCATCAAAATATGCTGGAACAGTTATGACAGCCTCAGTGATCTTTTCACCAATACGAGCCTCTGCATCGGCTTTCATTTTTTGTAAAACCATGGCAGAGATTTCCTCTGGAGAATATTCCTTGTCATCCATGATGACACGAACACCCTCGCCTTTTTGAACGAGTTTGTATGGAAGCCAAGCTTTATCACGCTGAACCTCTGCATCGTCCCAACGACGGCCAATAAGACGTTTAACAGAAAATAAAGTGTTGACTGGATTAACAGCAGCTTGACGTTTAGCGAGTTGCCCAACTAAACGTTCTTTGTTTTTTGATATTGCAACGATTGATGGAGTTGTGCGTGCACCTTCAGCGTTTTCTAACACTTTTGGTTGACCGCCCTCCACGATCGCCATACAGGAATTTGTGGTTCCCAAGTCAATTCCGAGAATTTTAGACATATTTTTAATATTGAATATTTTAGATTATTAATTAATTTATGTGACATTCTGTCTGACAAACGACGAAAAGCTTCATAGCCTCTCGGACAGAACCGAGCTAGGCTCGGTTAGCTGTCTATTCTGATTTTTTAACGTCAATTTTTATTGTTTTAGCTTTGGCTTCGACTGATTTTGGAATAATAACTTTTAACATTCCATCTTTAAATTCAGCTTCAGCATTATTTTCTTCCACTCTGGACGGTAATGAGATTTGGCGGAAAATCTGACCAGCGCGAATTTCTTTGCGATAATAATTTTTATCCTCTACCTCTGTTTTGCGTTCACAAGATCCTTTGATGGTAAGGACTCCGTTTTCAACTTCCACACTAACATTTTTAGGATCTGCACCGGCTAAAGGAGTTTCTACAATCACCGAATCTTTAGTTTCGTACATGTCTACAGGTGGAATTAAACCTTGTTTGCTTGGGCTAACCATTGGTACATCCTTAAAGAAATCATCAATGTGGTCAAAGTTGTCGAAAAATGGTGACCATTTCATTATTGAACTCATATATATTGTTGATTATGAATTATGGATTATCTTCTTGATCTTCGTCATGTGAATTAACTATTACTCTTGAAGGTCTAAGAACTTTATTTTTTAGCATCCAACCCGGTTGAACGATTTTGACGATACTATCTACTGGTTTTGTTTTATCCACCTCCTTCCCTACTGCGTTATGTAATGTTGGATCAAATTTTTCTGATTCAGGGATTCTTTTTAAACCGATATCCTCAAACATTTGTTCCCATAATTGTTTTACAGCCTTAATGCCTGTTATCCAATTTAGAATTTGAGTTTTTTCAGGTTCTGCAACTTTACTGATATCGGGTATAAACTCTAAAGCAGTTTCGTATTGATCAATTGCGGGTAAAATTTCTTGTAAAAGGTTTTCATTGGCAAAGGCTATATAATCCAATCGCGCTTTATCTGTCTGTTTTTCTAAGTTGGCGTAATCCGCTTTAGCTCTTCTCCAGCCCTCAAGGTATTCTGCGCATTTAAGACAATCCGTTTCTGATTCATTCACATCATTAGCTTCATTGTCTTCTACAGCGCCTAGTATTTCTTGATCTTTTTCTTTTTCTTGATTCATAAGCTTATTGCTCTAATAAAATTTTAATTTTTTGTAATAGTGAAATTGATAAGCCGTAATCCATGCGAAGCGGTCCAAGAATTCCGATAAGATATCCGCCTTTTATGGAAGCCATGACAGATCCACACATGGGACCAAAAGGGCATTCGGCGCCGATCAAAGGCGTAGGATTTTCGTAATAATTATTTCTGATTTGGTCCAAAACTTCATCCAACCTATCCAATATGTCGCTCATTGATACTATGCGATTCCAATCCTTGAATTCTGGTTGAGTAAATAATTGAGATAGACCGGTGTAATAGCTATCTGAATTGTTCAGGCCGATTATGACAGCGCTTTGAGATAAGTCAGAAATGACTTTTGCGAGTGATTTAATTTGCCTATCATCAATATCAGAAATTTGTGCCGCTCGTAAGACATCTGAACTTTCTTTTTTAGATAAAGTTCGGGGCTTAAGAATATTCTGCACATAGTATTGATAGCCTTTTTCTGTTGGGATACGTCCGGAAGAAGTATGGGGCTGGGTGATAAAACCTTCACGCTCCAATACTGCAAAATAATTACGAACAGTTGCAGGACTTATAGAGAGCTTGTATTCATTGACCAAATATTGTGAACCAACAGGTTCACCGGTATTAACGGTTTGTTCGATAACATAAGTAAGTATTTGGCGTAGATGATCTTCCATATTTAGCACTCTATAGATTTGAGTGCTAATAATATAACTCATGCAGAAAATCCAGTCAAGAAATAAAAAATAGCTTAATAAAGCTACAAAATATATCTTAATTATAGACTTTTACACAGGTTTAGTATTAATCCAATACGAGCACTTAGCATGGACAAACGATACTGTTTCTGTTAAATAGTTAATAACAGCTTGAAAGGAGCTCTGAATGCAAATCCATGTCGATCTTTCCGCAAAACAACTCGTTGCACTCCATGCCAAACTCGAGGCTCCCGAAAACAAGATTGGTGAAGCAACTTCAGTCGGCGACGATCAACATTACTTCATTCGAATAGCTTCCATTGAGGGTAATGGTGAACCGGAGCGACCTTTTCCGCAGTACAGCGTCAAGCTAATAGTAGCAACTAGCTACAGAACAGGAGTGGGTAGCCATATCAAGACACCAATGGATCGCCTACAGACCGTCTTGCAGGCAATAGACCTGTTCCCCTCCTGATATGAGCTCGCAGACTCTGAACAGTATTCACCTTACAAACCATGCGAAAGCAGGTTTTTTTATTCGTACTGCAATGCTTTGATTGCATTATATCTGGCAGCACGTCGGGCAGGTATGTAGCCAAAAATAACACCAATTGCAGTAGAGACACCCAAGCCCAAAAAGACGCCGTTCCAAGGAATGGCAAAGATCCAACTATCTGATTCAACAGCACGTAGTATTTGTATTCCGCTCCAAGAAATAGCTATACCAGCTAAAACACCAATCATTCCCCCAACCAAGCACAGTACTACTGCTTCGATTAAAAATTGAGAAAGTATGTCACCTTGTTTAGCACCAACAGCCTTTCTGAGACCAATCTCACGAGTACGTTCGGTAACTGTAACAAACATAATATTCATAATTCCAACACCACCGACGATAAGAGATATGGCAGCTATTGAAGCCAGTAAAATTTGTAATATACTACCTATCATTCCTGCCGCTGCAGCAGTATCCTCTTGTGAAGCAATAAAAAAATCGTCTTTTGATAAATCACCCTCAGGATTATCGAGGTTATGAGTATCTCGCAGAATGATGCGGATGCGTTCTTTTGCTTCATCCACAGACATGTTGCCGATCTTTAAAGATAACGAGAAGACAAAATCCTGATTAAGTTGACTCATTAGGGTTGTAACCGGAACATAAATTCCTTTATCCAAATTGGTAAAAAATCTGGTTCCAGCGCGATCTAATACACCAATAACTCTGTAACTTTGTTTTTTTATTTTTATTCGTTTACCGATAGGGTCCTCTTGGCCAAATAAATCATCTGCCGTATCTATTCCCAAGACAACAACATGAGAGGCACTATCAACATCTGATTCTGATATAAAATTTCCTTCTTTAATAGTAGTATTATAAACAGTTGTTTCATCTTGAGTAACGCCAGCTACACGCGGAGTAACACTTGCGCCCTGATACTCGACTAGAAGATCAGAAAAATAGCTAGCACTTATGGCTTGTATCCAATTTTCTTTTTTTAGCCGTTTGTAATCATCCAAATCAACTGTTTGTTTTTGCGTCATATTTGGAGGGCCGGCTGAATTACCACCTCCATCACCCTGCCCGCTCCGAATGATAACAAGATCAGAACCGAATGAGGCCACTTGGCCTAAAATATAATTTTCAGCAGCTTGACCAACTGATAACATCAAGATAACCGACATAACCCCAATCACAATTCCGAGCATAGTTAAAGCAGCCCTTCTCCTGTTACGAATGAGATTCTGCCAGCTTATTTGGAATAGATCGGAAATTTTCATATTTATTCGTTCTTTCTGAGTGCCACAATTGGATCTAGGCCAGCAGCGGTTTTAGCCGGTGCATAACCAAAGATAATTCCTATCAGTGTAGAGACAACTACACCAAATATTATGCCGTTGATTGATATCATAAACGTCCAGCCTGCTAAGTATCCATTTATTATTTGTATAGCAACCCATGCAGCAGCAGAGCCTAGAATTACCCCGCCAATACCTCCGCCTAAAGTTAAAATAACTGATTCAAGTAAAAATTGATTTAGAACTTCGGCGCTCGATGCACCGATCGCTTTACGTAAACCGATTTCATTAGTACGTTCCGTGACACTAACGTACATAATATTCATAATGCCCACACCACCAACAAGTAATGAAATTGCAGCGATGGCTGACAAGAGTATCTGCAAAACTCCGGTGATTGTTGTAACTATTTCAGCTGCATCGGCTGCACTTGAGACATAAAAATCATCTTTAGATAAATCCCCTTCAGGATTATCAATATTATGTAGATCTCGTATTAAAACTTCTATTCGATATTTCGCCTCGTCTGTTGGAAGAGAGGTTTTGATGGACATGTATTGGAAAGTATCATAACTATATTGATCCATCATTGTGGTTGCCGGGATGTAAACCATTTCATCCATGTTCTGAAAAAACTTGGTACCAATTTTATCCAAAACACCAATTACACGATAATTGGTTGAACCTAATTTTATACGCTGACCCACAGCATTACCTTCTCCAAAAACATTTCTTTCGATAGTAGATCCAATAACCGCAACACGCGACCTACTATCAAAGACATCAGATGTAATGTAGTTCCCCTCTTTCATGGTGTAATCATTTATCATCAAATCATCAGGTGTAGTGCCGATAACTTGAAGATTTTGATTGTTTCCTTGATACTGCATGAGATCGTTTTGAAAAATATTTCCGGAAACTCCGATTACCCAAGACTGTTTTTTAAGTGTTTTATAATCATCCATTTTCAATACTTGCTCAACAAATGGCGATGGACTATTGGTTTGCCCTTCTAAAGTTCCACTCTCCATAAATAAAACATCCGAACCAAAACCAGAGACTTGGTCCAAAATAAATACTTGTGCAGATTCACCGATAGAAAGTGCCAAAATAACAGCAGCAATACCGATAATCATGCCAAGCATAGTTAAAAGCGACCTGCCCTTGGTGCGAAGCAGGCTCTGTGATGCACTATCGAATAGGTCGTTTAATTTCATTTTAACTAATTTACACTTATTAGACCTTTAATCAATTACTTATTTTTATAAGCTTTTCTAGTTATCCATTTATCACTAATGGCTTGTTCTATATCTATACCGAGTCTATCCGCGTTTACTATTGCCATACAAATCACATCAGCTAATTCCAGACCCACCTCGTACTGACTTTCTTTTTTAGGTAGAAATTTTTCGGGACGTGATTTGCGGTCATGAATTAGGACAGCTTGTGAAAATTCACCCACTTCTTCGATCAGTTTGTACATGGCAAATTGTTTATCGATTTTTAGATTATATCTTTTTTCGTATGACTTAGCTTGTTTTAAAACAGCTTTTTGAATATCTTTAAAATGCATACAAATATTTATTTTAATAGTTCAGTTTCATTTTTAGCTATACGACGATTTTCCACCATTTGATCAGAAACAACTTTACCATCCAAGAGGCGAATTTCACGTTCCGCATGTTCGGCCGTGTAACGTTCGTGGGTAACGAGTATGATTGTCACACATTGTTCTAGGTTAAGATCTTGCAAAAGCTGCATAACCTGCATGCCGGATTTTGAGTCCAAATTACCAGTAGGCTCATCAGCAAAGATGACGGATGGTTTGCGGATTAGCGCGCGGGCAATCGCCACACGCTGACGTTCACCTCCGGAAAGTTGATTGGATAAATTTTCTACGCGGTGCCCCAAACCTACCGCATTAATCGCTTCCATAGCCATCTTGTCGCGATCTTTATTTGGGATATTAGAATACAGAAGAGGAAGTTTTACATTTTCTAAAACCGAAGCTTTGGATAAAAGATTGAAAGATTGAAAAACAAAGCCAATTTTTTCTCCACGTAATTGCGCTTTTTCATCTTCGGAAAATTCGGAAATATCTGTACCCTCAAATTTATATGTACCTGTCGATAGCGAATCCAGCATGCCGATTATATGCATCAAGGTAGATTTACCCGATCCAGAAGGACCCATGATTGCCAAAAATTGGCCTCTAGGTACAGTAAAAGAAACATCGTGTAAAACCTTGGTTACAATTTCTTCGTTTTCGTATTGTTTATTGAGATCTTTAACTTCAATAACAATGTCTGTTAAGCATCCTTTGATATCACTTCTAGACATATATTTTAATTATTTACCGGTAATCTCGCGGAGGATTATTTCCTCACCCGTTGAAACACCACTCAATGCTTGAACACGACCTTCATCTCCCTTAAGACCCAACTGTACAGTTTTAACCTCAGGCTTATCGTTTACAAGAATTCTTATGGATTTTTCCTGTGTATCCGTATCTGTTCTTATGGCGCGCAATGGAATAATTATCGCATCTTTTACCTCAGCAGTCTTTACAGTTACATTGGCGGTCATACCTGGCTTGATATCATAATCTTGAGGATCAATATTCACGCGTATGTTGTAATAGATAGCATCTTGAATTTTAGTTTGATCAGGATTTTCTGCGGTTACTGTACCTTCGAATTTAATTTCATCACCAAAAGCATCTAAGGTAATTTCAGCAGTCTGGCCAACGTTAACTTTAGCAATATCAGCTTCTGGGACTTGTGCTTCGATATCGTAAGCCTCTGTGCCGATCATGCGAATCTGAGCTGTATTTGGCGTAATCTGTTCACCAACATCAGAGACAACATCTGTAACAGTTCCGGAAACCGGAGCATAGATCCTAGCTTTAGATAGATTGTTAGCGGCTTGATCATAAGCAACACGAGCATCTTGGACTTGCGCTCTTAATCCAGCCACATCAACTGCACGTGGTGGAGCCTTTTTTAAATCCAATGCAGCTTTAGCGGCATCCATTGCAGCTCTTTGAATATCAGCCGTTGTAGAAGCCGCAATAATCTTCATGTCAATATTGGTCTTAGCGATTTCATAATTTACCTGAGCTGTACGGTATGCATCTGCTAATTTTGCTTGATCCGAGGTTTTTGAAAGTCTTGCAACTTCGATTGCCTGTCTTGCGTTTACTACCGTGGTTTTTTGTGTGGAAATGCCTGAAAACTGAGTATCTATTATACTCTTTTTTGAAGCTAAATCCGTCGCCGTAAAATAAGGGTTTGTGATTGTAGTAGCCAGAACGTGTTTAACGTCCAAAAGATATTGTTGAATTGATTCGACGGCAGTCTGTGTTTTTATTACTGCATCATAAACCTGATCTGCGCTTGATACAGCCGAGATGGAATCAATGGCTGCTTCAGCAATTAATTTATTTGCTTTTGCAATTTTATATTGATTTTCCGCTGCTTGTACTGACCCATCATCTCCAATACCTAAAATACTTTCATAATACTGATTGGAAGCCGTGTCATCTACTCCAATAATCGCATCACCCTCGATAAGTGCTGAATTTAATGAACCTACAGACGATTTTAAAGCCACACGGGCACTTTCAATAGCATTCTCTAATGATTGATCTGAAAGTGGTGATGCATTATCTAAATTATTTTTAGATGTTTCTAAAGCGATTTTTGCATTTTCTAAATCATTTTGAACCTGAATTTTTGTATTTTCCAGATCTGAAAGAGCTTTTTTATATGAGCTTACCGCCTGATCATATTGGGCTTGTGTAACTTGAATAGATTCATCAGATTCTCCGGCTAAGCGCGCATTAAGATTTGCCTGATATAGCGCCAAAGCAGCAGCTGCACGTCTTTCCGCAAAAGCTAAATCAGTGTCTTGCAGTACAGCTAAAAGATCACCTTTTTTAATACTGTCACCAACTTTAACTTTTACATCAGTTAGAGTACCTGCGGTTTCAAAAGCTAAATCAATACGTGCTGCAGGACGAATTTCACCTGTAACTTCGACTGTTTGCATTAAAGTTCCCTGCTCTGCCTGAGAGGTCTCATAAGTGATCGCGCCAGCAGAATTTTTTTGTTGCCAAAATAGATAACCGACTAATATTAAAATTATCGCAATAATGTAATAACGCTTCTTTTTTAAAAATTTTGGGAATATTGACTTCTTTTTTAAAGGAGTGGATGCTTGGTTATTTTCCATAAAATTATTCACTAATATCGCCTATTACACTTTCTATTTTTTTACTCAGGGCAGCAAATTGTTTT
>JAHJSR010000091.1 GCA_018830085.1 Patescibacteria group bacterium | reverse complement strand
GCTGCGCCTGCCGATCCTGCACTTCCACCGGTTCCGCCATCAGGCAGGGGGTAGGTGCAAGCCGAAATATTCAAGCAGTCGGCGAGACAGTATTGGACTCCGTTGCTTCCGGGATCACCACACGAGAATTCGGCGCCTGGAGTGCAAGCGCAGTTGCTTGCATCTGCACTCGCATCCGCACCGCCCGTGCCAGCTGATCCGGCACTGCCAGCCGTGCCAGCGCTTCCTGCCGTTCCACCGTCAGCCGGTTGACACATCGGATTCGTGAACAATTCACCAGTCTGGTTCGCGACATCCGTGCTCTTCAACCAGAGACACTGATGGCAAACGTAGTCGTCGCCTTGGCTGTTGAATTTGCACGTGTCACCTTCATTCTCGTAGGTACACTTGGTACCGGGAATGCAGGTCAGTGCTTGTTCCGCCTTGGCTACCGGCTCCTCGCTCTTGTACGAGGAACAGGACGACATGGCGCCGAAAATTATCGGCACCATGACCAACAACAAAAACATCATGAACTTCCTTCGCATCGCTTCCTTCCTTCCCGACCCAGGATTGGGCCTTGTAACCTTGTTTTTCAAGGTGCAGATGATTCAAAAACACCCGCACTCATAGGAGCTTCTTAGCAGTAAAACGGGTGTTTTGTCAAGGGGTGACAACCAAAAAACATGACAATCTAGTCATTTTTTTAAAAAATAGACTTTGTTAAGCCTAAAAAATGTGATATATTAGGTTTATAGTTATCTCATGGAGGAAGCACATAAAATTGCTAAAAATGCCCATACTAAGCCACAGGATCTAAATTGGCCGCTTTTGTCTTGGAGCGTTTTTCTATTTCTTTTTTTTGGTAGTTTGTTTGCAGCTTTTGGTTTTCCGTTTGGACCATTGGTTTTAGTGGTTGGTGCTCTGTTGTTATTCATTACTTATAGAGCGATTTATTCGATCTATTATGTCTCCATCTTTTTTTCAATATTTTTAGGTATAACTCTGTCCATACCGACCGGATCATTAAACATAGGGGAGCGTGCCTTTGGCGGATCGATTGATATTTTTTTTGGCGAATTGTTGATTTTAGCTGTATTGGCAGTCTGGATGGTTAAGGTATTTTTATTGTGGTTTAAAAGGAGGGATATCAACTGGAAGCCGGTTTTGCCAATTTGGAGGTCATACTTATTATTAGTCTTCGCTCATCTTGTGTCGGTTTTTAGTTCTTATGAGCCTGATCCGGTCATAGTAATAAAGTTCGTTTTACGTCCTGTTGTATTTTGCTATGTTGCTTTTATTGCTTTACCGGCAAACTTAATTCGCTCAAAACGTCGCTTGCGATCAGTGTTGGGTGTCATGTCAGGCATTGGTGCACTTGCGGCAATCAACGGTTTGGTTTCTTTGGCAATGGTCGAACCTTATAGTTGGGCTATCCGCAGAGCTCATCCAACAACTGTTTTTGGAATAAATCCGCTAGGGGATAATCATAATCTTTTAGCAGAGCTATTAGTCATGATTGCACCAATGACACTTGCCTTGGCGTTCATGAGCAAAAAAATAAAAACCCAATATTTTTTATACGCTTTGGCAGGATTTCAAGTGCTAATTGCGCTATTAACTTTTGCCCGCACTGCCTGGATAGTTATGCTTTTTGAGGTTGTATTTTTATCATTAACAATTTGGCGAGAGGCTTTAAAAAAACACTTAATCAGCATTATCGCAATTATCTTATTTTTAATACCACTGGCACTTTATCAATTACAATTCAGTTTTTCCTATACAGCTCAAAGCTCAAACTCCACTAGGTGGATGCTAACTGATATAGCTTGGAACGCCTTTTTAGAACATCCGATTATTGGTGGTGGTGCCGGAACTTTTATTTGGCGTGTTGGCAATGCCCAAATATTTTTACAAGAATTTGGTTGGCCGCTTGATGCGCATGGATTTATTCAAAAGCTTATGTCTGAGACGGGTGGATTTGGTTTGCTGGCTTATGCTGTGGTTCTTATTGCTGCTGCAAAATATTTTTGGGATAAACAAAAAAATATTCATGGCAAAGAGTCGACTATAGTTTATCTATTAGCAGCCGCTGCATCTGGTGCAGTTATTTACCAATTTTTTAATACAGCTTATTGGACATCTCATCTCTGGCTTCCAATAGGAATTTTGTTTGCGGCTTTGTTGTTGTTTGATAAAAAAGAAAAAGTAGATTCAGAACCATTTTAAGTATGCGTCCTAAAGAACCACATCACTCAGTAACAAATTTACATAGGCAACCCGGTGGGCTTTTGACGCTTGATTTTTTAATCGCAAAACTTAACAGTCATCAACAATCGCTGGACGTTGAGGAATATAAAATTGCTGTTATCGGAGATAAAAATTCTGCGTTTTCCATCCCTCTGGCATTACATGGAATCGAAGTAACTAGCTTTCATTACTCAGAAATTGATTTACAAAAAGCTAATGATTTTGCTGAGGAAGTAGGTGTTTTTGTAATCAATAAACTAGGTAATTTGTCGGATCAAGATAAGCTTTTTGATGCAATTGTCAACTTGGATGAGAATGGTGAGGTTGGGGATATCTCGTATACAGTTAAACAGTCATTGGATAGATTAAAACCCAATGGCAGATTATTTTTTAAATTTGCAAAAAAAATCTTAAATAAAAAAAGCAGGAAATATAAATTAATTATTAATAGTTTATTGCAAGCGAAATTACTACCAATTAATTGTAAGCCCACTTCCCTACTTCTTAAATCGTTTTACGACTCATCACAACGACATCGAATCAAACGTGGTGGCAATCTTTTTCATGTCCTTGATTTCATTGATAGCAAACTGTCAGCATCGCTCCCCCGCTCCCTATCCTCTACTTGGATGTTTGAATGCATTAAAGGTTCTGATGAACCTTTGGTTGTTCAGCTTTTACCAACACTGTCAGCAGGAGGTGGCGCAGAACGTTTGGCCGTTCAGTTAGCTGAACTTGTTCCCAAATATGGCTATTCGTCACTGGTTATTTCCATGGTTAAAGGTGGAGGCTTGGAAAAAGTTTTGCAGGAAAAACAAATACCATATTTAATTTTAGAGCGAAGTAGTCCATGGGATAGAATTACAATCTTGATAAAACTTATAAGAATTTTTAAAGATTTAAAACCCACTTTGGTACATACGCATTTATTTGCTTCTGATTTTTGGGGACGTATCGCTGCTCGATTAGCTCGTGTAAAAATCATAACAACTGTCCACAATGTTAAAACACAGTTTAACAAAATTGGTGAACTCATAATGCAAGCAATGTCTAGTTTTTCAGACCAGTATATTGCGATTTCTGCGGATGTAAATAACTATTTGGTTAAATATCTAAAAATTAAACCAAAGCAGATAACCACCATAAGTAATGGTATTGATTTAAGTTCCTTACGTGTACGTAGTAATCGCGCAGTTCATGATATACCCAAGTTAATTTTTGTCGGCAGATTAGAAAAGCAAAAAGCGCCTTTACTACTCATAGAAGCCTTGCGCCATGTAACAGGTCCATGGGAATTAAGCGTTTTTGGCGATGGATCATTGGGTGAGTCTATGAGACGTTTAGCCGAAGAATATAATTTGACATCGCGTATTCGTTTTATGGGTGTGAGTAATAAACTTTATCATCAATACGCGGATTATGATTTGTTTATTCTACCAAGTCTCTGGGAAGGATTCGGATTGGCTGCTATAGAGGCTGCGGCCGTTCACCTACCCATGATTGTTTCTGATCTTCCAGTTATGCATGAACTTTTTAATGAAAACGAAGTTGTATTTATAAAGCCGGGTAATTCTGAGTCTTTGTCGTTAGCCATACAGAAAGTTTTAACAAATAGAGAATTGGTAACAAGTTTATCGCAACATCTATCAAATCGTGATTTTTCCGATTTTTCAATTTCTCACATGATACAAGGGTATACGGTAGTTTATAAAAACATTGTTAAGTAAGTTTTATCTTTATGAAAATCTTGCAAATAAATAAATTCTTCGAAAGACGTGGTGGAGCCGAAGTATATATGCACGAACTCTCGCAAGAGTTGGAGTCTCGTGGGCATGAGGTACATTTTTTTGCTACTAGATCACCCAGAGTAGAAACTTCCAAAGATCAGGATTTTTTTGTTTTAAGACATAACTATGATCGTAAAGAAGGAGTAAAAAAAGATTTGGCTAAAGCTATAAATTTTCTTTGGAACAAAGAGGCAAAAAAATCATTATCCGAAATGCTTACTCAAATACGACCGGATGTTATTCATCTTCACAATATATATCATCATCTATCCTCAAGCATTTTAAGCGCAATAAAAAAGTCAGGCATTCCTTGTGTGCAGACATTGCATGATTATAAACTGGCATGTCCGAATTATAAAATGTACACAAAGGGATCTGCGTGTGAGCGTTGCAAGGGCGGTAAATATTACCAAGCCATAAAAAATCAATGTTTATTTCCAGGTATGGCTCCAAATATTTTAGCAGCAATGGAAATGTATATGACTAAAATATCTCAGTCATATGAGCGAACCGTAGGTACTTTTATTTGTCCAAGTAATTTTCTAAAAATAAAAATGCAAGAATGGGGAGAGCCTGATAGCAAGCTTGTATATTTGCCTAATCCTGTTCGTGTTAATAAAGATTTGTCACCACAACGAGGTAGTGGTTCTTATTTATACTTGGGTAGGTTATATCCCGAAAAAGGAGTAGAAAATATAATTCGCGCTATTGCACGTGTACCTGATGTTGATTTGGAAATAGTTGGTGATGGCCCGGATCGTTACCGGCTTGAAAATTTGGCTAACACCATAGCACCAGGCCGAGTAATGTTTTTAGGATATCGCAGTGGTGATGATCTCCAGACCTTGCGTAAAAACGCTAAGGCCTTGCTTGTGCCATCAGTTTGGTATGAAAACGCTCCACTCTCTGTACTCGAGTCCATGGCTGATGGTGTTCCGGTTATAGCTTCTGATATCGGTGGATTGCCTGAATTAATTACTGATGGACTTGGTGGTTTTTTAGCAAAACCAGGAGACGTTGATTCTTGGATAGAGGCAATATTACAAATGGAAAATTTGTCTCAAGAACAACGTTTGGCAATGGGAATTGAAGGGCAAAATTTTGTATATAAAAATATGAACTGGGATGTTCATATAAAAAACTTGTTAGAAATTTATAAAAAATAATATTTAGACAGGAGGTCTGGGAGAGAATTTTGTGTTATTGATTTTCCATTTCTCAACCCATTGTCCAATGCCATTTCGGTCTCTTTTGATTGAGGCCGATTTTTTTTGTTGAGACCAATTTAAAACAGATTCAAATAAAACTTGATAGCGGTTTCTTACCACGATGTAGCGGATCTCGTTATTAGCAAGTGCTCTTCTAATCGTTCTGTCAGACACGCCGAAAAGTTTAGCTGCTTCTGAGATGCTGATTCTAAGGGGTAGTTTTTTATTCGGGTTTTCCATAATACCTCGTTTATTTAGTAGTATTGATTTCTATCAACTTTTGTCTAATCTATATTAGACAAATACAGTCATTTTGTCAATATTTACTAATCTTTTATACTGAAAAAGGTACATCATTATTACCACCTCGGCCTATCCACTTAAGCCGGGCTTGACTTCTAGGCTTGATAAAAAGCTGATTTTGTGGCAATCTTTACTTTGCTTGTATATATTTTTTTCGCAAGACTCTGCAGAATATCAACCATGGAACTCATAGATCGCTACCTACTTTATCGCGTTCAAATTAAACGAGATCCTGAAGCATTCGCGAAGATATACGATCGTTACGTTGTGGCGATCTATCGTTTTGTAATATTCAAACTTCCACGCAAAGAAGATGCTCAGGATATAACGGCTGAAGTATTTGCTCGTTTTTGGCAGTCAGTACAGCAACAAAAAAAGATTGGCAACGTTCGGGCCTATCTTTATCAAATAGCTAGAAATCAAATAGCGGACTTTTATCGTGAAAGCAAAGAGGTTATTTCTTTGGATACTGTAACGTTTGATCAAGAAATTCCGTCTACTACATTACCAGAGGCTACGTATGGACCGGCTTATATGCAGGCTCGTACGGAAATGGCGCTCATATTACAGCAGCTAGACAAACTTAAGGAAGATTATAGAGATGTCATTGCCCTCCGTTTAATCGACGGTTTGGCCTTTGCTGATATAGCAGTCATTTTGGATAAAACTCCGGGGCATGTGCGTGTGATTTATCACAGAGCTATGCGGGCAATCCGAGAACTTCAATAAAACCATGAGCCGCTTTCAAATCTTCAAAAAAACCAGACAAATAAGATTTGCTGCCAGCAAGATGCAACCCGACGCTAATTGGGTTGCTTCTACGCGTTCCACTTTGCTCATGCAAGCTAAAAACAATGTTCCAGAAATTCCAAGTAAAAAACTTCACTTAGCTAAAAGTATAAAATTCTTTTCACCGGCAATATCGTTCTCATGGATGCGCACGCCGGCTTTTGCGATTGTGGCAATTTTAATAACCGTCTTTAGCGGATCAATGTTTTCTGTATCAGCAGCCGAACAATCTGTGCCCGGTGACTTTTTGTATAGCGTAAAATTAGCAACCGAGCAGGCAAGGATGGCACTAACCAAAGGCCCAGAAGATAGAGTTAAACTTAAGACAGAATTCACAGAACGTCGCGTGCAAGAAATGAAACAAGTTATAGCTACTCCAGCTCCTGATCGCAAGGAACGTGTTACCCAAGCCGCAGAAGTTTTAAAACGAGATTTAAATACTATTAAAAACCAATTGGATGAAGTCCAACAGAACTCAACACCAGAACAAGCTAAAGAAACAGCGAGAATTGTAGACGAAAAAACAACATCGGTTGTTAAAGATCTTCAAGAATCAAAAAATCAATTATCACCAGAGGAAAGAGTAAAGGTTTCGGAAGCTCAAGCTGCCGCCTCTGATACTTCTATCAGAGCTATTGAGGTTTTGGTACAAGCTCATGAAGACGATGGAGATGTGGTTACAGATCAGGATGTTGTGGATGTTCTAAAAACTCATCAGGAAAAAGTTGTACAAACCGTATCCGAGTCAACTGGTTTGGATATGTCTAAGATGGCAACTTCAACTCCGGCAACCAATACAACTTCAACTCCAGCGACCGTAACCGAAGGCTCTAGCTCAACTCAAGATGTATTACAAAAAGTAAGTGAAGCTAATAATACACTAAATCAGGTTGGTCAATTGGCTGCTGATAAAAAAATGGATGAAGCTGTTCAAATGCTAAAGCAAGGATCGCAACAGGCATTTGCTGCACAAAAAACCGCCGAGGAAGCCGAGGTTCAAAAAGAGCAAACGGCTAGCTCGGAAGTAAAAGCGACAAGTACTGATATGGGTGCGGATATGCCAACCAGCACAACTGAAATTGAAACTAAATCAACAAGCACACCACAAACAACAACTTCAACTACTAATAATTAACTTAACATTAACTCAACTCTTCAATACTTCTCTTGCACAACAAGGCACCTGTCTAGTACGGATGTCTTGACGGGCGGGGGAAGAGCAGAAGGTTTGAACTCGGCGCAACGCCTTGAACAGCCCAATGCTAGATTCCCATCCAGTAGGGATCTCGAACTCCGGCGCCCGAGACTGTTAAATCCTCGCCGTGATCCTCTAATAAAGGTCGAATCCGATGCAAGTCGGTAAGAGTGATCATATTCATTCACAATAAATGCAAAAAATATTCCCTAGAGAATATCGATGCATTACAAGGTAGTTTAACTACCATAAATTAGAAAATCTAGTATTTATGAATTTTAAGAAAGTGTTCTCTACGTTTGTTTCCTTCGTCACCATTATGTGGTCCGTCGGTGCAGGCGCATTGGCCTTCCCAGTCACTGCTCAAGCCGCTACGCTTAATGCTGGCGATTTGATCAAGGCTTCTGGCCCAGCTGTGTACTTCTATGCCAATGATGGAAAGCGTTATGTTTTCCCAAATGAGAAAACCTACTTCTCATGGTTTAATGATTTCTCGTCCGTTGTAACCATCACGGATGCAGAACTCGCAGCCATAATGATTGGTGGTAATGTCACGGTCCGCCCAGGCACAAAGCTTGTTAAGATCACGACAGATCCTAAAACCTATGCTGTCACCAAATGTGGCACTTTGCACTGGATCGAATCCGAAGCCATTGCAAAAGCTCTCTATGGAGATGCATGGGCAACTCGCGTTATTGATGTACCAGATAGCTTTTTTGTGAACTACACAATCGGCTCATCTGTTAGCTCTAACGTACACCCAGACGGTCAGTTGATCACCTACACAGGTGATACTAACCGCTACGTTGTTATGAATGGCCAAAAGCGCATGATCGCTGATGATGCAGCTTTTGCAGCCAACCACTGGAATATGATCAATGCTGTATTAACAGACATTGTTTATCCAGATGGCGCCAACGTAACAGGTGCTGAAGCAGATAACTTCTGGTCAGTTTCTTGTTCTAGTGGCGCAGTCGCAAGTGGTAGCGTTACAGTAAGCCTAGCTTCTGATACGCCAGCCGGCGCAACAGTTCCTAAGAACGCCATGGGTGTTCCTATGGTAAAAGTTAACTTGGTCGCAGGTAGTGAAGCAGCTTTGGTAACAGGGTTGCACTTCCATCGCGTAGGCGTTGGTTCTACTTCTGACTTTGCTAACGTATACTTGTATGACATGGAAGGTAACCGCTTGACCACTGGTCGAAACGTTAACTCCAGCAGCAATATCGTTGAATTCAATGGTTTAAACATCAATGTTCCTGCCAATGGCATGAAATCATATTATGTTTATGCTGACTTCAACAACCCAGGCACAACTGGTGGTAACCACGCTTTTGAACTAGAAGATGCAGCTAGCGTCATCCTATCAGGTTCCGGTACTGTTGGTGGTTCATTCCCAGTTCGCGGTAACGTCTTCGTAGTCGGTACTGCTTCTGCTGGTACTTTGACCATTCAAGCAGGTCCAGCTCCAGCTAACCCAGTTGTTGGTTCCAAAAATGTAGCTATCTCATCGTTTAAGCTCACAGCTGCAACTAATGATATCTACGTAAACCGCGTATCCTTGTATCAGGGTGGTACTGCTGACAACTCAGATCTTTCCAACTTTGAGCTCTATCAGGGCACAACCAAGGTTGGTTCAGCATCAGCTGTCAGCTCCAAGGGCCAAATCGTTGTAACTTTTGATTCACCATACCTCATCCCGAACGGCGTAACTCGCGTGTTCGAACTTCGTGCTAATGTTGCTGGCCGTGCAGGTCGCACAATCCGTACTTATGTTGAGTATGCAACTGACATCATGGCTACTGATTCGGTCTACAATTCAGGCGCAGCCATAGATATCTCCTCATTCAATGGAGATAACACACCTGCAACTGATTGGGTCGAAGTAACCACACAAGGTGGTAACCTCACCTTTGCCTTCAATGGTCCTTCAGCTTCCAGCGTAGCCAAGGGCAGATTGGGTGTTGTCTTGTATGAGTTCTCTTTGACCTCATCTGACAATGACCTCGAAATCCGCAACTTGCGCACACGTTTGGCTGGTGTTAGTGGTGCATTGATCACAGGATCTAACAACACTAACTACTTCCGCAACATCAAGATCGTTAACACTGATACAGGTACAACATTGATGGGTCCAAAAGAACTTCCTGCTACTGCTAGCGATACTACAGAAGATCTAACCTTCAATGATACCTTTAACATCATGGCCGGTGAAACCAAGAATCTTGCCATCGTAGCCGATCTTTCCAACACGGAAGATGCTGCTGGTGAGTTCTTCTTGAACAACGACCAACAATACCAAGCATCATTCCTCGCGTTTACAACAGGTGATGTTAAGGTAGTTGACACTGGTGAGAGCTTGGACATAACCAAGATCGTACCTAATGCCAACACAACTGGTAATGCTTTGACAGTTAAGTCTTCAAGCTTAACTGCTAAACTAGCTTCCACTCCAGTTTCCGGTACAATTGTTAAGAAATCAACAGATAAACCTGTTGTTGGTATCGCTCTCGAAGCCGGTGCTCAATCAGCGATCAAGGTCACAAACCTTACTCTTGATTGTCAGGCTAACTTAAATGGTGCTGGTTACACTGAAGCTGGTTGTGCTCAACGCATCACCTCCCTCTCACTTTGGGATGGAGACACGATGGTTGGCAACGCCAAAGCTCCAGATACAACCACAGGTGAAGCTCCGATCTCTAACATGAACCTTGATATCCCAATGGGTACTACAAAGAACCTAACGGTCAAGGCCACATTTAGCTCGGCAGCCAACACAACAACCAATGATGTGATCTCCGTCGGTGTTAAAGCCGCTGGTATCACAGCACAGGATGATGATGCTAACACCATCACTCCAACCATCGAAACCTCACTTTCCGGTGCTGCAGCAACTGAACAGCTTTCAACCACACCATCCGTCAAGCAAACAATCTTGCCTTATGGTACTTTGACTGTCGCTCAGGAATCACATCCAGCTGCTACTATCGTTATCGCAGGTAAAGATGCTTGGGTACCATTTGCTCGCTACAAAGCAACTGCTCAATTTGAAAACATGCTCATCGACTTGGTAGCTGTAAGCTCCACAGCCGGTGGTGACAATGCTAACTTTGCGCAGGTCGCAGTAGCTTCAGATGGCGCTGTTAAGGGTGCTAACGTACTCTCAGCAGGTGCTATTGGTACAACCAACGTTGACCTCACAGGTAACAACCTCATGGTACCTAAGGATGGTTCAATGACCTTCGAACTCTGGGCCAAGCTATCAGCTGTCCAGGCTTCATCTTCTGTCAGTGGTGCAACAACAGGCGTAACTCGCTCTGGTCATGCTCCTGGCTTGGGTCTATTGTCCAACCTACAAACAGGTCAATGGGATGCTAACTACAGCGGTATGCTCAACCTCCGCACAACCGGTGAAGCTTCTGGTGAACGTGTATACGCCACCACAGGTGCAACTGCAGGTAACAACATGGTTATCCGCAAGACCAAACCGGTCGTGACTCGCCAGACTGCTCAAAGTTCAGTTTTGAGTGCTGGTTCAGTCGAGCTCTATCGTGCTCAAATTGGTGCTGATTCCGCAGGCTCCGTAGCCCTCAAACAATTGGTCTTCACAGTTTCCAAGTCCAATGACGTGGGTACTCGCAGTGTTGCTCTCAGCAACTTCCGTCTCTACAAGAACTCCTCTGTTTATGCTGATACCGAAGTTTGGATTACCAACGCAACCAGCGGTGCTAATCTCTACACTGGTTCAGTGATCAACGCGATCGGTGAGTTCCAAGTAGCTGTCACCTTTACCGGTGAGGAAGTAGTTACAGGTACTGGTGATTCCTTCTCATTGCGCGCAACAGCAAGCTATGAGGGCACAGGTAACCAGGTTGTAACCCAATTCTACACAGATCCTAGTAATGCAATCGGTACTGGCTACATCGTAGACAGCACATATGGCATCATTGCTACCAGCACTGCTGCTCAATTGCACTACAACATCGATACCTCCGCTTCTGGCGACGGCATCGCTGACTTGCTAGGTTCAATGATCTGGTCTGATAATTCCGAAGTCCCACACTATTCAACAGCTTTGGGATCTCGTGATTGGACCAACAACACATACGTCAAAGATCTTAACGAAAACTGGACGTTGTCGAACTAAGAATTCCCCTCGCTTGGGTTAGTAGGCGGCTAACGTCGCATGCAACCTAAGATGATGATTTGAACGTTCGTGGTTCTGGATTCGTCTGGAACCCAAAAACCCCTCGGCTTAGGCCGGGGGGTTTTGTATTTAAGTCACATAAAAAGGGTTTAAATTTACAAACAAGCGTGATATTGTATTTGCCGTATGAATCGACAAACAGCCATAAAAGTCTTAAAGACTATCGTTTACATAGGTGTGTATGGTGGATTATTGATGCCGTTGGTTTTTATCCCCATAGTTATCTTTCCTTTTGTTTTTTCCAAACTGATTTATTTTCAAATTTTGATTGGTTTAACCTTTCCTGCATACCTGGCTTTGGCCTGGGCAGAGCCTCAATACCGACCTAGAAAGTCTATTTTATACATGGCCCTTAGCGCCTATTTTGTCGCGCTACTGCTATCTGTAATTTTTGCAGCTGATCCTTCTCGAGCTTGGTGGGGTAATCAAGAAAGGATGAATGGTTTATTCACTCTTTTGCATTTCTTCGCTTGGTTGACCATGGCCATATCAATTCTCAAGACATGGGAAGATTGGAAATATTTATTAAATTATCAGGTTATTTTGGGTGCCATAATGGGGGTAGTTGCTTTATTGCAAAAACCATTTCCAAAATTATTATTATTTCCTGCCGCAGAACGTGTAGGTGGCCTTTTAGATAACCCAATTTATCAAGGGGGGTACCAGATATTTATTCTATTTTTTATTGCCTTGCTGTGGTTCAAAACAAAAAATAATGGCTGGCGTGTTTGGTATGTATTTGCATTTACAATTTCGTTGATGGCCATGTTCGCAGCAGGTTCACGTGGGCCATTCATGGGTCTT
>JAHJSR010000090.1 GCA_018830085.1 Patescibacteria group bacterium | reverse complement strand
TTGTTGCCGAGTTTACCGGAATCTGGCGTCGTCTAGAGTTGGTCGGTGAAAAATCCGGTGTTCCAATCTATTCTGATTATGGGCACCATCCCACAGCTGTTGCGAGTGTCATCCAAGCATTGCGTGAGGCGTTTTCCGATAAAAGATTTGTATTATGCTTTCAACCTCACCATAAAAACCGCACAAAAAATCTTTGGAATGATTTTGTAACTTGTTTCGATCGAGCGGATGTCTTGGTTCTGTGTGAAATCTATGATGTCGCGGGACGTAATAATCCTGAGGATGCTGGTACAACCTCAGAAAAGCTATTAGAAGCAATTAAAACAAGAGAAATAGCGCGTCCTCTCTCGCATACCGAGTATGCGCCCAATCCCGATTCTGCTATTGAGCAAACATTTAAATTACTAGAACCTAATGATATTTGTGTAATCATGGGAGCCGGTGATATAGACTCGGCTTTAAGGTCAAAAATGTAAAAAATGATGAAATTTAATAACCCAAGTATGAACTTAGAAACAATCGAAAAACTTCAAAAAAACTTTCCATCCATATTAATTGATGAGCCAATGAGCAAGCACACCAACTTACGCATTGGTGGTCCGGCTAAATTATTTTATGCTGCAGACACGGTTGAGGATTTGATTGACGCTTTGCAGATCGCGCGTAGAGAACAGATACCTTGGTATGTCTTTGGTGGAGGTTCCAACATGTTGGTTTCTGATGATGGCTTTGATGGTTTGATGATTCAGATTGCTTTTCGTGATATTAAAATGCGTAGTAAGTCTGTAACCGCAGACGCTGGTGCAATTACCGCATCTTTAGCAAGACAAACGGTCGAAGCTGGTTTGAGCGGCTTGGAGTGGGCTGTGGGCATACCCGGTACTGTTGGTGGTGCTGTGTTTGGTAATTCTGGTGCTTGGGGCGGTGAAATCAAAGATACTTTGGTTTCGGTTGATTGCATTGATCTAGCCACAATGAAACAGATTGTTTATCCCAACGCTGTTTGCAGTTTTGGTTATCGTGATAGTCGTTTTAAGCATGAACCGCATATAATTCTTAGGGCAACATTTGGTCTCAAACCCGCAGAAGATTCTACCAAGCTTACTACTCGGATGAATGAGATTATGAATGAGCGCAAAGAAAAACAACCCACCGATAATCCTAGCGCTGGTTGTATCTTTAAAAACTTTGTTTTTAAAGATGAAAGTGAAATTGAGAAGTTAAAAAATGAAGTTAAAGACATCCCCGTAGAAATGCTTGATCGTAAATCTTTATCGGCCGGGTGGTTGGTTTCTCAATCCGGGATGAAGGGCGAACGTATAGGTGATGCGCAAATAAGTGAAAAGCATGGTAATTTTATTATCAACCTAGGCAACGCTCGCGCGCAAGACATTTTAATGTTAACCAGCAAAGTTAAAATGAAAATACGTGATGAATACAACATCCTTCTTGAGGATGAGGTTCAGCTAGCTGGCTTTTGACGTTCTTTGATTCCCGTCGTACTCTATATATATGATGCAAGTAATTCCAATTACTTTTCGTATAATAAGTTAAGGGGCTCAGTAAACAATATTATTTAAAATTATTAACTAAATAAATAAATATATGACTATCAATATAAGAGCAAAGAACATGGATTTAACGGATGCTATTAAGCAGTACACAGAGGAAAAACTAATGTCATTAGATAAATTCTACGATAATATAATACACATCGAGGTTGATTTAGGTTTGGATACAACGCGCCACAATAAAGGTGAAATTTATAGCTGTACTGTAAACATTGATGTTCCGGGCACTCTATTCCGTGTTTCCAAACAAGAAAAAGATCTGTATAAAGCCATAGATAAGGTTAGAGATCATCTTCGTGAAGAAATTACAGCCTGGAAAGAAAAAAATAGAGATTCACTTCGTGGCTAACGTTATATAATTCATAGTGTCTTTATTGTATCCCATATATATGGGGCGCGTATTTAAATATCATGTGATAATTTAGATTCTTTGACATTAATGTCATTTGTGCCTAATATACGCATATTATGTCCATATTTAGCAAAGTTTTTGGTGACCCAAATGCTCGTGAAATTAAAAAAATTCAACCTTTTGTAGAGAGCGTAAACGCCTTGGAACCTAGTATTCAAACGCTGTCTGATGAAGGTTTAAAGCATAAATCCGAAGAATTTAAACAACGCCTCAGTAATGGCGAGTCTTTGGATGATATTATGACCGAAGCTTTTGCGGTGGCACGTGAGGCTTCAAAACGACAGCTCGGTCAAAGACAGTATGATGTTCAGCTTATTGGCGGCCATGTTATGCATAGGGGTCAAATAGCGGAGATGCGTACCGGTGAAGGCAAAACTTTAACTGCGGTTGCTCCGGTTTATCTTAATGCTTTGTCCGGTAAAGGGGTACATGTTATTACGGTTAATGATTACCTCGCTCGTCGCGATACGGTTTGGATGGGACAGGTGTATCACTCACTCAATCTCACTGTGGGTTGTATTCAACATGAAAGTGGCTTTGTCTATGATCCGGAATTTAAAGCAGAACCAGAACATGACGAAGATCGTGATCAAACAGGTTCATTTAGAGTTGATATGGACTATTTACGTCCATGTACACGTCAAGAAGCCTATAAAGCTGACATAACCTATGGAACCAACAACGAATTTGGTTTTGACTATCTACGTGACAACATGGTCACATCGATCGACCAAATGGTTCAACGTGACTTAAACTTTGCGATTATCGATGAAGTTGATTCAATTTTGATTGATGAGGCGCGTACGCCTCTTATCATTAGTGGCCCAGCCGAAGAGGCTGCTGACATGTATTATCGTTTTGCAGAATTGGTGCCAAAGCTGGATGCGGAAACTGATTATGCTATAGATGAAAAATTACGTGCTGCCACAATCTCCGAATCTGGAATCGCTAAAATGGAGGAGTGGCTCGGTGTAGAAAATCTTTATGCACAAGGTGGCGTAAAACAAGTTCATCATTTGGAAAACGCCTTACGCGCTTATGCATTGTTTAAACGTGATAAAGATTATGTTGTCCGAGATGGCGAAGTTTTTATTGTTGATGAATTTACGGGTCGTCTTATGCAGGGGCGCCGTTATAGCGAAGGTTTGCATCAGGCTATTGAAGCGAAAGAACATGTAAAAATACAACGTGAAAGCATTACCATGGCAACCATAACTTTTCAGAATTATTTTCGCTTGTATAACAAATTAGCGGGTATGACTGGTACCGCAGTTACAGAAGCTGAAGAATTTTCTAAAATTTATAAACTTGAAGTCGTTAACATTCCTACTCACAGAGATAACCAGCGCACTGATCTACCCGATCGTGTTTTCCGTACCGAGAAGGGTAAGTTTATGGCAGTGGTTGATGAAGTTAAGCAACTCAGGGAAACGGGTCAGCCGGTTTTGATTGGTACGGCTTCCATAGAAAAAAATGAAATTCTAGGTGAACTTCTTAAGATGGAGGGTATTCCGTTTAACTTGCTTAATGCAAAGAATCACGAAAAAGAAGGTGAGTGGATAGCTCAGGCTGGTAAAAAAGGCGCTGTAACCGTAGCTACCAATATGGCTGGACGCGGTGTTGATATTATTTTAGGAGGTAATCCACCCAGCAAAGATCAGGCTGAAATTATAAAACAAGTAGGGGGTTTGTTTGTGCTTGGTACGGAACGTCATGAATCACGTCGTATCGACAACCAGCTTCGTGGTCGTGCCGGCCGTCAGGGAGACCCAGGAACAACTCAGTTCTATGTATCTCTTGAGGATGATTTAATGCGTATTTTTGGATCTGATAACATGAAGAAGCGCATGGAAATATTGCAAATTCCTGAAGATCAACCCATAGAAAGTAAAATGTTATCAAAAGCCATCGCCTCTGCACAACGTAAGGTAGAAGGACATCACTTTGATATTCGCAAACATGTGCTTGAGTATGATGATGTTATTAACAAACACCGTACCGCTATTTACGGACAACGTCAGCAGATACTTAAAGCGGCTACAGAGGCTACTCATGAAGGCGAAAGACCGCTCAAAAAACAGATCATGGAAGCTATTGAGCACGAGATTGAGCAGATTGTTTTCTTCCACACGGGTTCCGAGGACAGCAGTCTTTGGAGTATGGAAGAGATTTCCAAAGCCGTTGACGCGCTTTTGCCGGCTGAATTTGCTGCTGAAAAATATTTAGCGGAGATTAATATAACCGAAGAAGGCAAAGATATTGTTCATGTCCGTACGCAAATAATTGATAAATGCATGGAGTTGGCAGTAAAATCATATGAAAAAATAGAAGAATCTGTCGCCGATCCCAACATGATGGCCGAGATTGAAAAAGGTATTCTTTTAAGATCATATGACAATCTTTGGGTAGAACATTTGGATGCCATTGATCACTTACGCCGTGGTATTGGCTTGCAGGGATATGCTCAGCATGATCCTTTGGTTGAATATAAACGCGAAGCCTATCGAATGTTTAATGAACTAAACGCATTGATTAGCAAGCAAGTTGCTCATGCGATTTTTAAGATTCCTACCGCGCAGCGTTCAGCCTTACGATTCTTTCAATCGCCAAGACAGTCCAATTCTGTCCAACCGATGGTATTTCAGGGCGCCGCAAAAACATCTGATCAAAAACAAGAAATGACTAGTCAAGCGGCCAACAAGGATCCTAAGTATCAAAAAGTAGGTCGCAATGAGATATGCCCATGCGGATCCGGCAAAAAATTCAAACACTGTCACGGAAAATAGTTTATGAATATCAGGCAAACTTATGATCTAATCGCCCGTGATTGGCACGAAGATCATAAGTATGATGATTGGTGGATAGACGGAACAAAAAAATTTGCATCACTATTTAAAAAAGATGATTTAATTTTTGACGTTGGTTGTGCCGGTGGAACCAAGTCGTCTTTTTTAGTTCAAAAAGGTTTGCGGGTTGTTGGCATTGATTTATCGGAAGAAATGATAAAAATCGCTAAACAAGAAGCACCGTCTTGTGATTTTTATTGTCTGGATTTATTTGATGCGGCTAATCTGGAATATATTTTTGATGGTATTTTTATACAGGCCGTATTATTGCATATACCAAAAACACATGTAATAAGTGCTCTACAAAATTTAGTTAAAAAACTCAAACCAGGTGGTTTTCTGTATATTGCTGTAAAGGAAAAGCGTTCCGGTCAACCCGAGGAAGAAGTTAAGGCTGAAAGTGATTATGGTTATAATTATCAAAGATTTTTTAGTTATTATGATAATCAAGAGATTGAGAGTATTTTTCAAGAAATAGGTCTGGTTGTGGTTTTTAATCAAGTCTCAAAATCCGGAAAAACAAATTGGTTACAAATGATAGGTCAACTTACATAAGTTACCCTCTCTTGCCATTTGTTATGTGTCATTATATATTATTTTTATATGAACGAAATGCCCACACCATATCAAGATACCGAACCCAGTATAGGTACTTCAGACACGTTACCCTCACAACAGCATTCACTTAGTGAAGCTCATATCGGTCATCCTGAGACGGATAAAATAAACACCCCTCGCATCGAGCTTGCTCGTGGGGCTGGGCGTATCATTCCTTCCACACAAGAAATTATGGAACAGCAGGATAGGGCGGCAGCAGAGGAATTTGTTAGAGCGAATAAAGAATATTTACAAAAATCCGGATATGATATGGAAAAATGGGAGAGTATGATGAGAGGAGAACAACCAACTGAGAGACCTGAGCCCGTCGAGAGTGGAATTATCTCATCTTTAAGACGCGGTATTGATCGTCTAAGTGGTGTGTTTAGTAAAAAGCAACCACAATCAACGGCAGAGATTTCATCAAGACCAACATTGGAATCGCCGGTTAGTCCACGTGTCAGAGAAAGTATTAATGAATTCATGAAACTTGTTCCTGATGAAAGTGATAGGGCTGTTATTCAACGTATCTTAAAAGAAGTGGAAGCACGAGAAGCTAAACAGGAATCAGACAATAGAACGCACGCGGCTTAAATAAAAATAGTTCAAAAAAATAAAACCAGCTCTTTTATGGGCTGGTTAGTTGTTTAGCGAGGAGTTGTGGACAGGTATGCGGTTGGTGTACAGAGCCTTGCTTGAATCGAAAATTGTAGCAATGGCAGCCGCATAGTCCTTGTGGCAAATAACGCGTCTGTTCTCGCTGACCAGGACTTGTATTGCTTCCGGATCATCAAAACGATCTGCCAACTCCTGCGAGTCGGTCTGAGGGGTGAGGTCGTAAAATGCGTGAGGTCCGGGGAAAACGTGTTCAACTGGAATGGGCAAGTTAGCCTCAAACAAGTTAAGTCGCCTGCCCTCATAAGAGTCATAAAAACCCAACTCACGCATTTTTTTATCAACTTTTCTTGCAGTCTCTAGCACCTCAGCTACAGACCAGCTCCACTCCCAAAACATTGCAGCATTAGCAAAAATTCTTTCATGTTTGATTCCGCTGATATCACCGACAAAAATACCGATTTCTCCTCCCGCTTCCAGCCCGATACAAATGTTTCGCAGGGGTTTGGCGATAATTGGCAAACGAACCAGTGGTTTGTTGTAAAATGTCGGAAAACCATACGACAAAACCAAGTCAACCAAATCTTGCAACTTAGCCCAGCTAAGTCCGGGTAGAGGGTCGGTCAGCGGTGCGAGTGAATTCGGTAGCAGGGGGGTATTACGAGCGGCACTGATAGACTTCAAAAAGTTTTTGTCCATTATTACCTCGTTGTTGTCGAGTGAACTAAAGAATGTAAAAACCTACCATTAATAATCCGCATTGTCAATATATACCTATATTGCTAAACTAAGTTTAAATATAATCGTTTTTTTATCTAAAATATGGGACTTTTTTCAAAAATAACAGGTGCTTTAGAAACTTCCTTAGGCATAGCTAAACCCGAGCAACAACCACAATCCCCAAAACAGGAGGCAAGCCCACAGCCACAATCAAAAGAACAGCGAATGGCAAATCTTTTTTTACGTCCACCGTCAAATTACATTAGCCTTGCAGAAATGGGTCTTAAACCAGCGGATGCCAGAGTTGCTAAGGAGATTCACTGGCAAATAACAGAACAAAAAGTGAGGCAGAAATTTCCCGAAGCGGCAGAACAAGTTTTGGAATATATAAAGAACACTGATCAGGTAAAAACCATAGAAGCTTGGGCAAACACACCCATCCCTAATTATGATGCCTTATTTAACAATTTACAGCTCGCGAGTCCTGATGCATTGATTAAAATGGCTACCATGGCCATGGCCGCTCAAGAGGCTCAAAATCAACAAAAAGAAATTGCTGACATACGTGAACGATTATCACAGCCACCTACAAAACGTCGTCCAACTATCAGCGAAAAAGAGCTCGCCGAGGCACAAGAATTTATGCAAACCGTAGGACAGGGCGAAGAAGTATATGCAAAACAAGGCTTTGTAACCACTGGTAAGATGCCAGAAAAAACCGAACCCATAGAAGAGTATAATGCTGTACGAGAATCTGTTGTTGGGGAGGGGGAGTTTGAGAGGGCTAGAAGAGATAGTGAGAGTGCTGTTGAATCCGCAGAAGCCGGCGGGATGTTTAATTTACAAGAACTTATGAGACAGGAAGAAGAGATACGGGCTAAAAGTAAGCGAGGTTAATCAAACTTTAACAAAAACGTGTAAAACTCATCTTTTAAGTCTTTTCTTGCAATTTTAGCTTACGGGCGTTATACTTGCGCCGATTAATATGTCGAAAAAAATAATTTCCACAAGCGGTGTTTCTAGGCTTTCTGTCAAACGCCGTGTAGGTTTGCTGGTTCTACTGTTTTTATTTGCTGGTGCAATTACATACCCTGCTCCCGCAAACTGGCTTATCGACCAATTTAACGCCGCGATTGGCACAAAAATCGGTCACATAGAAAAGCCTTTTGTATTAGGTTTGGATTTACAAGGTGGAACACGCTTAGAATATGAAGCGGACGTTTCTAACGTACCTGCTGGTGAACATGCGGCTGCTTTAGAGGGTGTCCGTGATGTTATCGAGCGTCGTGTTAACTCAATGGGCGTTTCTGAGCCGGTTATCCAAATCACACGTTCTGGCGATTCTTGGAGAGTATCCGCAGAATTAGCGGGTGTTAAAGATATTAACCAAGCTATAACAATGATTGGTGAAACACCAATTTTGGAATTCAAGGAGCTTAATGAAGATCCGCCACGTGAATTATCAGATGAGGAAAAGACACAGATAGCTGATTCAGAAAAGGCCGCCAAAGAAAAAGCTGAACAATTTTTACAAAAAGCTACAGCCGATCAAGGTAATTTTGCAAAACTTGTTACAGAAAATGTAGATGATGTTAAGTTAAAGGAAAATGGTGGCGATTTGGGCTTTATCAAAGACAATCCAATCTACCAAGATTTATACACTCAGATTAAAGATCAAGAAGTAGGTTTGGTTCCTAAGGTTATCGATACTATGGGGGCAGAGGTTGTTGCAAGTATTGATGAGAAAAAAGAAGTTGGTACAGAGGTTAAAGCAAGTCACATTCTAATCCAATATGTTGGTGCAGAGCAGGCTACGGCTTCCACAACCCGCAGTAAAGAAGAAGCTTTGGAATTGATTAACCAAATTAAGAGTGAAGCAACTGCAGACAATTTTACAGAAAAAGCCCAACAATATTCCGAAGAACCTGGTGCGGAAATTTCTGGCGGTGACTTGGGATGGTTTGGAAAGGGCGTAATGGTTCAAGCTTTTGAAGATGCTGCCTTTGGTATGGAGAACGGTTCTATCTCAGAGCCAATAGAAACCGCTTTTGGTTATCACTTGATTTTTAGAGAAGATTCAAGACCAGTTGATGATATAAAAGTTAGAGCCGCTTTGTTCAGCAAACTTCAGGAGTCGGATATCATTCCTCAGGCCGATGAGTGGAAGCGTACAGAGTTAACCGGTAAGCAGCTTTCTAAAGCACAACTTGATTTTGATCAACGTAGTGGAGTTGCTCAAGTAAGTTTGCAGTTTGATAAAGAAGGAGCAGATCTTTTTGCAGATATCACAAAACGTAATATCGGTAAACCGGTAGCCATCTTTTTAGATGGTGAGCCGATTAGTATACCAACTGTTCAAGGTGAGATTATTGGTGGAAATGCAGTCATCTCGGGTCAGTTCACAGTAGCAGAAGCTAAATTATTAGCACAAAGACTGCAAGCGGGTGCTTTGCCGGTACCAATTAATTTAATCATGCAACAATCTGTTGGGCCAACTTTAGGTAAAACTTCGGTTAATGCATCATTAACTGCTGGATTATGGGGCTTCTTGCTTGTGGCATTGTTTATGTTGATTATGTATCGCTTACCGGGTTTGGTTGCCATGGTTGCGCTTATACTTTACGGAACTCTTTCTTTTGCAATATTTAAATCAATTCCTGTTACATTAACACTTTCTGGTATTGCTGGTTTCATACTTTCTGTGGGTATGGCGGTTGATGCTAATGTGCTGATTTTTGAACGCTTAAAAGAGGAGCTTAAACTTAAGAAAACATTTTCTCAAGCTCTGGAAGAAGCCTTTCATAGAGCTTGGCCATCAATTCGTGATGGTAATGTAACAACCTTAATTTCTTGTGTTGTGTTGTACGGCTTTACGTCTTCAGTTATTAAAGGTTTTGCGCTTACATTGGGTATTGGTATTCTCCTCTCAATGTTCTCTGCTATCGTGGTTACCAGAAACCTCTTACGTTTAATCGCAACAAAGCAAGTGGTAGAAAAGCTTGGCTGGTTGTTGTTCCGCACTGCGGACAAAAACAATGAACAATAAATGCTTATGAACATCTTAAAATATCGTCCGCTTTGGTATGCACTTTCCGGTGCATTGATAGCAACAAGTATAGCCTTTGTAGCAATATTTGGTCTCAAATTTAGTATTGATTTTACCGGAGGCTCGCTTTTATCTGTTCGTTATACGGATACCAGACCAACGGCAATCGAAGCTGGTCAGGTTCTGGCTGAGCTTGGTCTTGGTGGTACTGTCATTCAGCCTGTGGGTGAAAAAGACATGAATATTCGCATGCAGACTTTGGATGAAGGGATGCATCAACAAATCCTTACAAAACTAAAAGATAATTATGGCGAGATAACCGAATTACGTTTTGATTCTATTGGACCGGTTATTGGTCAAGAATTACGCGTCAAATCATTTTACGCTTTAACCATAGTCTTCATTGCCATATTGATTTACATTGGTTGGGCATTTCGTAAAGTCTCGGTTCCGGTTCAGTCTTGGAAATATGGTTTAGTCACAGTCTTGGCTGCCATGCATGACGTTATTATCCCATTAGGTGTATTCGCTTTGTTGGGTAAATTATTTGGAACTGAAATCGGCTCACCATTTATTGCGGCAATACTTACGGTTATGGGCTATTCCATCAACGATACAATCGTTGTAATGGATAGAGTTCGCGAAAATTTACAAAAAACAACGGGTACCTTCCATGAGATTGTAAATCGCTCTCTAAATCAAACAATTGCCCGTTCGATCAATACAACGATTACTACATTATTGGCATTAGTGGCTGTATACCTATTCGGTGGAGCTTCGATTAAGGATTTCGCTCTAGCACTTATTGTTGGTATAGTCTCAGGTGCCTATTCCTCGATCTTCTTTGCCGCACCAATGTTAGTCTCGTTGTATGATCTTGGAAAAAGATTGAAAGCTAGAAAACAGTAAAATAGATTTAAGTTTACAAAAAGCTGCAGTATTTGTAGCTTTTTTGGTTATTATTTTTGTTATATATTAATGCATAATATGTGCTATAATGTGCAAGTATGGAACCATTCCTAACATTTGATGTTGCGGGTTTGCTGGCGCAGTTTGGAGCAAATCCATTTATCGCCATGTGGCTGCTATTTATTTATGGTGGTTGGGTATTCTTTTTAATCGCTTTTCTTTGGGCATTCGCAGAGGGTTGGAAGCATATATTGCAAAACAAAGCGGGTGCAAAAAAAGAATGGATTGTTTTGGCTATCGATATACCTAAGTTGTCAGAAAAAGATATGGGTCAGTCGTTAAAGGCTGTAGAAAATATATTTGCTCACTTAGCTGGTGCTCACTCTCCTATAAGTTGGACTGAAAAATGGTTTCAGGGTAAGTATCAAGATCCCATCTCATTCGAGATCATTAGTATCGAGGGGCATGTGCAATTCGTGATTCAGTGTTTGCGGTCATTAAGAGATTTGGTGGAGGCTTCTATCTTTGCTCAGTATCCGGATGCTGAAATAGCCGAAGTAGAGGATTATACTAAAAATGTACCTTCTAGCTATCCTGATGATGAATGGGAGCTATGGGGCACGGAAATGATTCCTGCTGGCGGTAAAAATTCAATTTATCCACTCAAGACTTATCCATCTTTCGAGCATTCAATGTCTAGTGAATTGAAAGATCCGATGTCGGTTTTACTGGAGGGGCTTTCGCGTCTTGATACTGGTGAACAGTGTTGGGTTCAGTTACTTGTCTTGCCAATCGACATGCCAGAATATCAAAAAAAAGGTGAGATATTGATAAAAAAATTAAAAGGAGAAAATGTTACCAAGCCTCCAAGCATGTTAGAAAAGATACTTTTTGCTCCATTTAATTTGTTCATATTACTGGCAAACGAGTTGATGGGGTCTGGTAGTAGCACAACTGACAAAAAGGCTGATGATGTTGCTAAGATGAAAATTTTTAACATGAGTCCGGGCGAGCGTAAAATTCTAGAAGCAGTGGAAAATAAAGTTTCCAAAATTGGATTTAGCTGTAAAATTAGATTCATGTACATTGCCAAAAAAAATGTATTCAAAAAACCACGTATCGTTCAATCACTCATTGGTTTTATTAAACAAATGAATACAAATGACATGCTCTCACTTAAACCCGAAGCCAAACAAGTCGGCATCAATCCTGGGCTTTGGTTGTTTCAGAATAAACGTAACAATACTAGGCGCAATAGAATTTTATCTTACTATAAAAATCGTGCTATTTGGGATGGTATGCCACCTTATTATCTTTGCACGGAAGAGCTCGCAACAATTTGGCACTTCCCGCACACCTTTCAGGTTAAAGCACCTCAAGTAAAAAAACGTGAATTAAAAAGCGCAGAGCCACCTATCAATCTTCCAATCGGATAGTTTTTCACAAAGATAAAATTAAAATACGTCTTACCTGTCCACAGTTTACTCAAGCATGTAAAAACGCTAAAATATAAGAATATATGGCGGTCCAATACGACCACGAACATGAAAATGAAATAACTTTATTCGCCGAAACCAATTTCCGGAATCAGCGAAGACGTTTTGGTATAAAAACTGATGATCGTCGCAGGCATATCTATGTTCTTGGTAAAACTGGTATGGGTAAAACTGCTTTACAACAAAACATGGTCATGTCCGATATAATGGCTGGTCATGGTGTTTGTTATGTTGATCCGCATGGTGACATGGCAGAGGAGCTTTTGGATTTGATCCCTTCCAATCGTATAAATGATATCGTTTACTTTAATCCAGCTGATCTTGAGTATCCTGTTGGTTTTAATATTTTGGAGTCAGTTAATGAAAGTCAAAAGCATCTCGTAGCGAGTGGCTTGATGGGGGTGTTCAAAAAAATCTGGCCTGATGTATGGAGTCCTCGCATGGAATATATCCTCTTAAACTGTGTTTTGGCTTTGTTGGATTATCCGGGGGCAACCCTTTTGGGCATTAATCGTCTTTTGGTTGACGATGAATATCGCAAGCGCGTAATAGCTAAAATAAGGGATCCAATTGTAAAAACCTTTTGGGTCGCTGAGTTTTCTTCATGGAGTGAAAAGTATCAAACCGAAGCGATCGCACCTATTCAAAACAAAGTCGGTCAATTTTTATCTGCATCCGTAATTCGTAATATCGTATCGCAAGTTCGTTCCACTATTGATATTCGTAAAATCATGGATGAGGGTAAGATTTTTATTGTTAACCTTTCCAAAGGGCGTATTGGTGAAGAGAATATGAGACTTTTGGGAGGCATGCTTATTTCTAGGTTACAGATGGCTGCCATGGAACGTGTAGAAATTCCAGAAGATGATCGTAGAGATTTTTATCTTTTTGTTGATGAATTTCAAAATTTCGCCAATGAATCTTTTGCATCCATTCTTTCTGAGGCTCGTAAATACCGCTTAAGCTTAACCGTCGCTCATCAATACATAGAACAACTCACCGAAGAAACCAGAGCGGCAGTTATTGGTAACGTTGGTACCATGATTGTTTTTCGTGTCGGTTCCACGGATGCTGAATTTTTAGAAAAAGAGTTTTCTCCAACTTTTACCGTAGAAGATTTGGTGAACTTACCAAAATTCAATATATATTTAAAATTAATGGTTGATGGTGTGGCGAGTACTCCTTTTTCTGCGGCCACCCTGCCGCCAATGGCTCGACATATCGGCAGTGCGCAAAAAGTTATTGATGTATCTCGCGAAAGATATGCAATTCCGCGTTCCACCATTGCTGAAAAAGTTTTACGATGGAGTGGGATGGAAACCTCGAGTTTACGGTTGGCGGATGAGAGTATCTTACGTCCCATGAGCGACGAAAATATTAAATTAGCTAAAGAGGAAGATGAAATGGAGGATGCTGAGGAAAATGCAGGAGATGCAGAAGAATATTTAAAAATAACACCAGAGAGACTTAAAGTTTTACAAAAAGCTCCTAGCGGAGGTTCTAAAAAAGATAAACCAAAATTTTCACACACGTGTACTAGGTGTGGCAAAGTCTGGGATATGCCGGTACAGTTGGATCCAACTCGCCCAATGTATTGTGCGGATTGTATGCCAATTGTACGTGATGAAAGAAAGAATAAAAGTAAAATCTCCAGAACAAATCCCGTTGAGGCTGAATTTGAAAAATCTATAAAAAAGGAAGTTGAACCGGATCAGCCTAATCGCCCACGTATCGTTGGTGAGATTAATTTACCCGATAAACCAAAAGAGACTGTAAGCACTGATCAAAAGACTGTTAATCCCAAGAGCTTATTGGAGGAATTGGAATTGATTAAGGGCGGAGCAGTTGAAACTAAGAAAAAGAAGGTTGAAGCACCTCTCAATAAACGTCAGAATGATAAATGGCCAAATAATAAACCGCAAAACCAAAAATTGGCTACAACTTCTTATGATCAGGCGGATAAGCAGGATAAAAAAGCAAAGCGTAGGAGCAAGGATCGTCAAAAATTAGAAGATGTATTTTCTAAGATAGAAGATAGAGTACCAGTAAAAAACAAGGAAGCTAAAGAACCACCAGAAACAGCTGAACCAAGAACACTTACGGTCTTTAAAAAAACATCTAATAATTCTTCAAATTCACCCACGTCCTCCTATAAAACCTTAAGACCTGGTGAAAAAGCAAGTTTTTAATATATAGTAAAAATTTATACATATGCCAGATCAAATTTCATATAAAACTTTTGACGGAGTAACTATAGTAGGTGATTGGTATCCAACAACCACAACCGTTGGTGTTGTTATTCTTTTGCACATGATGCCTATTGATCGTAAATCATGGGCACCGTTCCAAAAAGTTTTAGCTGCAAATAATATCGCTTCTTTAGCTATAGATATGCGTGGACATGGCGATAGCACGGTCGGTGAAGGTGGAATAAAATTAGATTATAAAACATTTAAAGATATTCAACATCAGCAGACACTCAATGATATAAGCGGTGCCATAGATTGGCTCACAAACAAGAATTATCCAAAAAGCCAAATAGTAGTTGTTGGTGCTTCAATAGGTGCTAACTTAGCTTTGTGGTCTTTAGAGCAAGAGCCGTCGCTAGCAGGTGCTGTTTTATTATCACCAGGGAATTACCGTGGCATGGACTCTGTTGCACAAGCGGGCGAGGTTTTGCCACATCAGTCACTTTTGGCTGCGGGTTCAGACACGGACGATCCAGAGGCATATGAAGCTGCGAGAGCTATTATTGAAAGATGTAGTTCTAGCAGAAAATCATTTTTACCATATAAAAACGCAGGACACGGTATTCACTTGTTTGCTTCTGATCCAACTTTAATGGATAAATTAGCAGAATGGATCCGTGAAACCATACAAACGCCTATACAATAAAGTGATGATTGCGTGTGAATAAATTCGTATTTGTTTTTTGTGGTTAAGTGTGTAAAAATACTTATATCATGAAGAATGTTCAAATTTTTTTTGTTATTACGGGTTTATTTTTGTTTCTGCTTCCAGAAACTGCTTTTGCGGATACCATCCCATCTCGGTTAACAACGGCTCACGATTTTACGACACACGATCAAGAATACGAAGCTGCTATTGTCATGGATGTTAATACACATAAGATACTTTTTGAAAAAAACGCTGATGAATTATGGACTGCTGCTAGTATAACTAAATTAATTGGAGCACTTACATTCATCGACCGTCAGTCAGCTTGGGATGCGGTGGTCTCAATAAAAGAACAAGATGAAGTAGGCGGTGGTCGTTTACGTGTTGACGATGGCGCCACCATGACCATTCAAGACCTAATGTACTCAAGTATAACCGGTAGTGCTAATAATGCAGCCACAGCATTGGCTCGATTAAGCGGTCTTGGGATGCAGGGTTTTGTGCAGGCCATGAATCAAAAAGCAAAGTCATTAGGCTGCACAAAATCAATTTTTACAGATCCATCAGGCATGGATGTTGGAAACACAATTACTGCAAGGGAGTTGCTCAAAATCGCATCCGCTGCTTATGCTGATGAACGTATTCAAAAACCAGCCAGCACCTCTTCATATACATTCAAGATACTTAATACCGGAGAAGCTAAAACCATCAAAAACACAAATGAGCTCTTGCTAGATCCGGACAATGGTTTGTATGTAACGGGTGGTAAAACGGGATTTTTATATGAATCTCGAAATAACTTTGTTTATAAGGTTAGAAAAAGCAAGGATGATGCACAAAGTGAATTGCTGATTGTGGTTTTGGGGGCTTATACAAGATTTGATCTATTCGACATCGCTCATCAACTTGCTGATTGGTCTTGGGCTTCTTATACCTGGGACTCTTCGTTGGCATCCAATTTACCAACTCCAACTCCAACTAAACCAACAGAGGATCCGGATACAACGCTAAAATCAGTAATAATCAATGGCACGCTTATTAAAACAAGCGATTCACCAGCTGTTTGGTATGTTTACAATCAAAAGAAATATGTGCTCTTAGACGGTGTGTTTTTAGATGCTTACTTTCCAACAACTCCTATTATAACCGTGACAAAAACGGTGGCTGAATCGCTTGCAGACGATCGGCCTTATACTTTTGATGATGGAATCCTGCTAAAAAGCAAATCCTCACCCGTTGTTTACTATATGAATAATGGCTACTTGAGGCCCATAGTTTCGGCATCAGCCTTTGAGCGTCAGGGTTTTGATTGGGATGATATATACATTACTTCGCAATTTGTTTTGGATGGATATAAAATCGGATCTTTGGTCACAGCCGATTCAAGTTTGAACACACAGCTTACCATTAGGTAAACACTTGCCTAAATAGTAAATATAGACTATTATGCGCTTTGCGCAATTTTGCCATATATATGGATATCAAAGCACTAAAAAATCGCTTAGATGAGCTAAAAATTCCTGATTACCGCTTAAAACAAGCGTTGCGTTCGTATTATCAAGAATACCAAAATGGATGGCAGGATATCAGTACTTGGTCAAAAAATTTGCGTGAGGCATGTATGGATATAAGCTGGTCACCATTAGAATTAGAGCAAAAGATAAAAGCTCACAAAAAAGATAGTACAAAATATTTATTTAAAACTAAAGATGAAAAATTTATCGAGTCTGTCCTCATGGAGCATGAAGACGGGCGAACTACGGTTTGTGTCTCATCGCAAATTGGTTGTGCGATGAACTGCACTTTTTGCGCAACCGGAGCACTTGGATATAAGCGCAATCTTACAGCTGAAGAAATTGTTGATCAGGTTGTTCAAATCGCTAGAGATATAAAAACACAAGGCAAAAAAGTAACCAATATAGTTTTTATGGGCATGGGTGAGCCCTTTAATAATCCGGATGAAGTTTTTGTCGCAATTAAGAAACTCATGGACAAAGAACTTTTTGGATTGGGCGCTCGTCACATAAGTGTATCTACTTGCGGTATTATTCCGGGTATTCAAAGATTGATGCGTGAGACGCCTCAAGTTAATCTCGCCATCTCACTCCATGCGCCAAACCAAAAATTACGTGAAAAATTAATGCCCATCGCCAAAGCCTATCCACTTAATAAGCTCATGCAAGCTTTGGGTGTTTACATGCAACAAACCAATCGAAAAGTAATGTTTGAATATTTGTTGATCAAGGGTGTTAATGATTCTTTGGAATGCGCTGACGAATTAATACATTTATTATCAGAAAAGAAGCAACTCGTGCATGTAAATCTAATTAAATATCATGCTACGGGCACATATCAACCTTCACCAGAAGGTATGCGACGTCTTTTTCAAGATAGGTTGCGTAAATTTAGCATTTCAGTAACTCATAGGGTTTCATTTGGTGAAGATATTAGTGCGGCCTGCGGTCAATTAGCAGCCAAAAAAAGCTAAGTAAAAAGCACCGAATTCAGCTCGCGCTCGTCGATTGTATGAAAAAACAAAAAGTTATAGTCGCTATGAGTGGCGGTGTTGATTCATCTGTAGCTGCTGCCTTGTTGGTAAAACAGGGTTATGAAGTTGCTGGTGGGTTTATTAAAAATTGGTCTGACACCAAGGATCCAGAAACCGGAGGCTGTAGTTGGAGATCTGAGCGTCGAGATGCTCTTAGGGTAGCCGCAGATTTGGATATACCTCTTTATACATTTGATTTTGAAAAACAATACCGTCAAAAAATCGTTGAAGAACTTTATAGTGGCTATGCCAAGGGACTCACACCTAATCCAGATGTGCTTTGTAATGAATTCATTAAATTTGGATTATTTTGGGAAAAAGCCAAAGAATTGGGTTTTGATTTAATGGCAACCGGTCATTATGCCATAACCAAGCGACAAAAAGACACAACCACACTTTGGCGCGGAAAGGATCCTGATAAAGACCAATCCTACTTTTTATATCGCATTACCCCAGAGGCACTCGATCATAGTTTAATGCCGGTTGGTGGATATAAAAAAAACCAAATCAGAAAACTTGCCAAAAAAATGAAATTAAAAGTTGCAGAAAAACCAGATAGTCAAGGAATTTGTTTTATTGGTAAGGTGGATTTTTCTGAATTTTTAAGTAAAAAAATCATTAGTAAACCAGGGCCCATAATTACACCAGACGGTAAGATAATTGGTAAACATCAAGGTTTGCACAACTATACAATTGGACAACGTAATAAAATTGCTGTAGCTGATAAACATCCTTGGTATGTGGCGGACAAAGACTTGGTTAAGAATAGTTTGATAGTTGTCGATAGCCTTGATCATAAATTTTTACAAGCAAAATTCATTACTATTGATGATTTGCATTGGCTTTCCGAAAATCCTCCTAAAAATCCAACTCAAGTTTTGGTACAAATTCGTTATCATCAAGAGCCTCACAAGGCCAAGTTGCTGATATCTAAAAATGCTAAAAGCGTGACTCTTGAGTTTAAAAAACCGGTTAAGGCGGCCGCGGTTGGTCAATCTGCAGTAGTGTACAAAGGTCAGCAATGCCTCGGTGGCGGAATAATTCGCCAAGTTGAACATTTGTGCTAGTATAATGCCTAATTATGACTGAACAGAGGGCGAATAAATTCCAGTGGATCTCCATAGTATACTTACTATTATTCGTCATGGCCGTGTTTTCACCTTCGCTAATTCAAAGTGGCTATTTCGGTATTCACGAACAGCACATTGAGGAAGCGTTGATTTTTTTGTTTGGAATAGCTGGTATTTCTATCTTTATGCTGTATGAAAGAATGATGGAAAAAAAAGAAAAAGAACATGAGGCTGTTGTGGATGCTTGTGAAAGAGCGAAACGGGAATTAGTATCCTCTTATCAATATATCGGTTCTTTAAACCGTCAAATGGACGTTTTAAAAAAGATATCCAATGATACTAGTATTTCCATGTATGATCAGCATGAATTGAGCAAAGACTTGTTAAAATCATTAACCGTCGCAGCTTCTGGAAGTATGGGTGGCGTTCCGGCTCTGTTGCGTTTTATTCATATTGACAAGATGCGTACAGAGCATGAATATTTTCATACAAATGATAAAAGTCAGAATCAAGCACTAAATGTTCCAAACAAAGAGCTGAAAAGAATACATGAGCAGAATCTAGCCTATGATATGGTTGGCAACAATGGCAAAAGATGGCTCGCCGTTCCTTCCGATCAATCATCAGACAACATTAAGGCCTTCATGGTTATAGAGGACAAAACTAACGAAATAGAGGGTTTTGATCCTAGTATTATAAAAGTTTTTGTAAATCAAGCAGAATTAATAAATAGAGCTTTGCGTAATCAAGATATGGAAAATGGATCAGCTATTGAGTTGATTGAGCAAGCAACAAAAGAAGTTAATGGCACTGTGAGTTAATATTTAAAAGCTATGAAATTTCGTACAACCGACCAAGTTCGTAAAATGTTTTTGGACTTTTTTAAAGAAAAGGGTCATGCGATTATCCCTTCGGCATCTTTGATTCCAGAAAACGACCCGACCGTCCTCTTTACCACGGCTGGTATGCATCCATTGGTTCCATATTTGATGGGGGAAACACACCCCATGGGAACACGTCTTGTTGATTCTCAAAAATGTCTTCGAACAGGTGATATTGATGAAGTTGGTGATGCCACTCATGGCACATTCTTTGAAATGCTGGGAAATTGGTCTTTGGGTGATTATTTTAAAGAAGAGAGTATCGCTTGGTCATATGAATTACTCACTAAACCTGAGTGGTTTGGTATTGATCCCAAGAGAATCTACGCCACCTTTTTTGAAGGAGATGCTGATGCGCCGCGTGATGAAGAGTCTATAAATATCTGGCAATCACAGTTCATGGTTCATGGGATTAATGCTGTCGTTGGTATGGCTGGTAAGGATGAGCCCACAAAATCAGAAGAGGGCTATCGTTTATTCGCTTATCCAAAAAATAAAAATTGGTGGGGTCCTGCTGGACAAACCGGTCCTTGCGGGCCTGATACTGAGATATTTTATGATACTGGTAAAGAGCATGATCCGAAATTCGGTCCAATTTGTCATCCAAATTGTGACTGCGGGCGCTTTGTTGAGATTTGGAATAATGTGTTCATGCAGTACAACAAGCAGGATAATGGTTCATTCGTTCCATTAGCACAGCGCAATGTTGATACTGGTATGGGCTTGGAGAGGATGACTGCGGTTATACAGCAAGTTGGAACGATTTATGACACGGACACCTATGCTAGAGTTTTTGAGGCCATAGACGCTATTTTTGACGTTAAATACGGTGTTGATTCTGGTATCGATCGGTCTTTACGCATTATTGTTGATCATTTACGCGCCTCAACCTTTATTATCGGTGATCCACGTGGTGTTACGCCTTCCAATATAGGTCAAGGTTACATAGTGCGTCGTCTCATTCGCAGAGCTGTTAGGGAGGCGAAGCGTATTGGCATTCATACCGATATTACAACGCCAATCAGTCAAAAAATCATTGAGATATACGAAAATACATACCCAGAATTGCAACACAACGCTCAGAAAATCCTCCAAGAAGTTAAAAAGGAAGAGGAAAAATTCCTCGTTACTCTGGAAAAAGGGCTTAAAGAGTTCGAACATATTTATGAAAAATCTGGTTCGATAACTGGTGAACTGGCATTTGTTCTCTATTCTACTTATGGATTTCCTATTGAATTGACCGAAGAATTGGTTACCGAAAAAGGCGGACAGGTTGATCGTCATGTATTTGAACAGGAGTTCAAAAAACATCAAGAACTTTCTCGTACTGCATCAGCCGGAACATTTAAAGGCGGTTTGCAAGACCATTCCGAGGAAACAACTAGATTGCACACAGCTACACATCTTTTACATCAAGCTCTTCGAATGGTTCTGGGTGATCATGTGGCTCAAAAGGGCAGTAATATCACAGCCGATCGTTTGCGGTTCGATTTTACTCATCCTCAAAAGATGACCGATGAAGAAAAACAGAAAGTTGAGGAAATAGTAAACCAGGCCATACAAAAGGATTTAGCTATTCAGTCTGAGGAGCTCACCGTCCCAGAGGCAAAGGATGCGGGTGCGATTGGATTGTTCGAAGATAAGTATGGCGATAAGGTTAAGGTCTATACCGTACTAGATCCAAATGAGTCCAGGGGATTCTTTTCTAAAGAGATTTGCGGAGGCCCACATGTCGAAAAAACTGGAAAAATGGGTCATTTTAGGATTAAAAAAGAGGAGGCCGTATCAGCTGGTGTAAGAAGAATTAAGGCCATATTAGAGCAATAATTCATTTCGCATAAGTTATCAAGAGTGTCAAATTTGCTAAAAATTAAGCTTTTATGTATAATTAGCATCATAATTTGTGGATAACTAAGCGAAAAGCATGATTGTTACGTATGTCAAATAAATCCGCGTCTTCAAAAAAGGATTTTTTGGTTGTAAAAGGGGTCGTGGAGGAGAATTTACCTAGTGCAACCTTTAAGGTTAAATTGGAAAATGGCCAGTCAATTTTGTGTCATTTATCAGGAAAATTGCGTATGTATCGCATTAGGTTAACTCCAGGAGACGAAGTTCAGGTCGAAATCTCTCCTTACGATTTGACAAAAGGCCGTATAACCTTTAGATTATAGCCCACTATTAAGTCCGCTGGAGAGGGCATCGGACTAGCTTGGACTGTTGATTTTCTTGTCATTTAACGAAAATAAACCCTACTACCATGAAAGTAAGAACTTCCGTAAAGGCAATCTGCCGTGATTGCAAAGTAATTCGCCGCCAAGGGCGAGTTGTTGTGGTTTGCAAGAAAAATCCTAAACATAAGCAAAGACAAGGTTAATCTTATATTTTATTTATGGCACGTATAGCAGGTGTAGTCTTACCCCAAAACAAGCGTATCGTTATCGCCCTAACCTATATATATGGTGTGGGAGATACACGAGCAAAAAAAATCTGCCTAAATGCAGGTGTTGATGAAGGTGTTCGCACAAAAGATCTTACTGAAGCGCAAGAAAAAGTACTTCGCGAAGAGGTCGAGAAAAAGTATCGCATCGAAGGTGAGCTTAGACGTGAAAACATGTCTAACATAAAACGTTTAAAAGAAATAAATTGTTTTAGAGGCACCAGACATAAAAAAGGATTACCAGCTCGTGGTCAAAGATCACGTACCAACTCACGTACAGTTCGTGGCAATGTAAGAAGAACTGCAGGTTCTGGTAAACGTAAGTTAGAAAAGACGTAACCTAAAAGCTATGAGTAAAGATAAAGAGAATAAAAAAACTACAGAAGCAACCGAGGCCGTATCAAAAAAGAAGGTCCCTCGCTCTCGTAAAAAGAAGAAAGCTATTCAGCAGGTTGCACATGCTTGTGCTTATATTCAAGCAACTTACAATAACACGATCATTACACTTACTGACCAAAATGGTAACACATTGGCATGGTCAACTGCAGGTGCTTGTGGATTTAAGGGTCCTAAAAAAGCGACTCCTTATGCTGCTTCCGTTGTTGTTCGTAAGCTATTGGAAAAAATACCAGAAGTTGGCATCAAGGATGTTAGTGTATATGCCAAGGGTGTAGGTCAGGGTCGTGAAGGTGCTATCAGAGCATTTAATACTAATAATGTTAATGTTGTTTCTATAAAAGATGTAACGCCGGTTGCGCATAATGGTTGCCGCAAACCTCGTCCACGTCGTCTGTAATCTAGCAAAAATTAGCAAATAATTAAATTTATGGCACGAATTGATTCCAAATGTAAACTATGTCGTAGGGAGGGTGAGAAGCTTTTGTTAAAAGGCGAGCGTTGTCTTTCTTCAAAATGCGCTTTTCAAAGACGTTCCTATGTCCCTGGTATTCACGGACCAAAACGCCCAGGTCGTCAAACGGATTTCGGCAAACAGCTTCGTGAAAAGCAAAAGGCTAAGCGTGTTTATGGTGTATCAGAAACACAATTTGCTAATTATTACGAAAAAGCTATGAAGATGAAAGGCGATTCTGGTGTTAATTTGGTTCAATTACTAGAACTTCGTCTTGATAATGTTTTATATCGTGCGGGTTTGGCAAAGAGTCGTGCTGCAGCGCGTCAAATAGCCTCACACTCACATATTGCTATTAACGACAAAAACGTAAACATTCCTTCATACAGAGTTCGTCCTGGCGAAGTGATTGTTATTCAGAGTCGTAAACAGAACAAAACTCCTTGGAAAACTATCGGTGAAAATTTAAAGAATCACGAAACTCCTTCTTGGATGACCCTAGATCCTTCAGCGCTATCAGTTAAGATCACCAGTTTGCCGGCAGCGGATGACTTAAAGCAAATCTTTGATCCAAAACTTATCATTGAATATTATTCGCGCTAACATTTTATCCATCTCCCAACTATGGAGTCACTTCTTCTCCCAACAAAAATACAATTTCAAAAAGGTGAGCGCCCTAATGAGGGCGTGCTTACCGTTGAACCATGTACGCCAGGTTATGGCACTACATTGGGTAACGCTTTACGCCGTGTGATGCTTTCATCGCTACCAGGCGCAGCAGTTACAGCAGTTAAAATCCGTGGTGTGGATCATGAATTTTCCACAATGCCACACGTCAAAGAGGATGTTTTGGAAGTCATACTTAACTTAAAAACTTTACGCGTAAAAACATTTTCCGATGAACCTGTTAAGCTAACGCTTAATGTCAAAGGAGAAAAAGCTGTTACCGGGGCAGATTTTGAAAAAAATGCCGACGTAGAAATAGTGAATTCAGATTTGGTAATCGCAACACTTACAGACAAGCAAGCATCTCTGGAGATGGAAATCACGGTTTCGGGAGGCCGAGGTTATCGCTCAACAGAAGAGAGACAGAAAGAAAAGATGGATTTGGGAGTAATTGGTATCGACGCTCTATATAGCCCGGTACTAAATGTATCATACAAAGTCGAAGCCACACGTGTTGGAGATAAGACTGACTATGATAAATTGATTCTAAACGTTGAGACCGATGGTAGCTTGGATCCGTTGGATGCTTGCAATCAAACTATCGAAATTCTCTTGAATCATTTCAGTTTATTAAAAGATTTAACTTACGAAGAATAAAAAATTAAGGAGGCTAACTAAAGTATTATGAGGCACAGAAAAAATGGTAAAACCCTAGATCGCAAAAACGGTCCACGCAAAGCGCTGTATCGTAATTTAGCGACCTCATTGGTTTTGTATGAACATATAAATACCACTTTGGCTAAAGCCAAGGCTGTACGCCCCATAGTGGAAAGGTTGGTTACTGTCAGTAAAGACAAATCTTTAACATCAAGACGTAAACTTAATACATACTTAATGGTAGAGCCGGCAGTTAACAAGATGTTGGAAGAGATTGGTCCTCGCTATACAGGGCGCGATGGTGGATATCTTAGAATTATTAAGTTAGGAACTCGCCAAGGGGATGGCGCAGAAATCGCTCAAATTCAATTTGTATAATATGCCATGGAAAAAACGAGTGGGTATGCCCCGCATAAAACGAGAAACTGTAGAAATCGATGTTGCCGGTAAATCGGTAGGTCGTGTTGCTACAAGAATTGCCATGATTCTCATGGGTAAGCACAAGGCAGATTATGTGCCTAGCATGGATCTTGGTGACAAAGTCGCGATTAAAAACGCAGATAAAATTGTGTTTACCGGAAAAAAATGGGATCAAAAAACTTATTTCCGTACCTCTAATCGTCCTGGTGGCTTAAAGCAAACTTTGGCAAAAGACGCACAAGAAAAAGATCCAGAATTTGTATTGCGTAATGCAGTCAAATACATGCTTCCTAAAAATCGTACGCAAGCTCTAAGAATGAAGCGTCTAACTTTTGTAAAATAATCTATGGCAGAAGCTAAGAAAAAAACCACAGAAAAGAAAGAAGCCGTAAAAAAACCGGCTGCTACCAAGACCGCTAAAAAGGATGACAAAAAACCAGCCACAAAAACTAAAGTGGAAAAAACTCCAACTTTAAAACTTGAGGCGGAGCAGGAAACTGCAGCTAAAGCTGCAAAAGGCGGTTCATTTATCCCATCTGTTGGTCGTCGCAAGCGCGCAATCGCTCGTGTTCGTCTTATCAAAAATGGTAAAGGTGTTATCACAATTAACGGTAAACCTTACGATAAGGTATTTACCACATTTGATTTAAGTACTCAGATCATAGCTCCGTTAAAGGCTGTCGGCCAAGATGGCTCGGTTGATGTAAGCGCTAAGGTTGTTGGCGGCGGCATGCGCGGTCAAGCAGAAGCTGTTCGTCATGGCATTGCTAGATCTTTGATCGAATTAAATCCAACCTTCAGAAAAACATTAAAAAAACTTGGTTACCTCTCTCGCGATCCTCGTCAAAAGGAACGTAAGAAACCGGGTAAAAAAGGCGCACGTCGCTCACCACAGTGGTCCAAACGTTAAACAATCAATTCAAAAAAAACGAGCTCAGGCTCGTTTTTTGGTATCAAATTGAGTATATTTTCCTGAGGAAGTTAATAAGCTATCACACTCATGAGATTGATTTTTCTTGTCTATTCTGCCAAAATAGATATTAAATCATGATAGAAAAAAAGGTTGCAAAAAACGCCTTGGTTCTGATGTTGGCAACAACCGGACAAAAGTTCATTGCTTTTGTTGCTTTTACGTTGGTAGCGCGTTTTGTAGGCGCAGAGATTACCGGTACATATTTTTATGCGGTTTCTGTTACATCAATCTTTGTAACACTTTCCGACTTGGGTATCACTCCGGTTGTTATCAGAGCCATAGCCGGTAATACCAAAAATTCCGAAAGGTTATTTGGGGCCGCGATTAGAGCAAAATTGTTTTTGATACCCATAGCTGTAATTGCTTCACTTTTTTACGGAGTTGCCATAGGTAATCCGCCATTAATTATCGCTACAATCGGTGTCGCGTGTGTGGCTATGGCAGCAGATGCATTGCATTTAATCTTTTATGGTGTCTTACGCGGTAGGCAAAATCTAAAACCAGAAGCCATTGGTATGTTTATAGGCCAGGCTATTACCGCTACTGTTGCTATAAGTGCAGCTTGGTTGGATTTAGGTCCGGTTGGACTGGCTTTTGCTTTGGTTTGCGGTAGTCTATGGAATGTTCTTTGGTCATCCTTGAATCTCCGCAGATTGAAAGTCAAATTTCCTAGTCCATTTAAATCTGATATTAAAGATTTAGTTTGGCAAGCTTTGCCTTTTGCTGTTGCTGGTATATCGGTAAAAGTTTATTCCTATATTGATAGTTTGATGTTGCAAGCTTACAAAGGGAGTACAGCCGTAGGTTATTATGCTGTTGCATATAAACTGACATATGCAATGCAGTTTTTACCATTAACTTTTACTGCCGCACTCTATCCGGCTTTGAGTGCGTCGTACGCCAACAAAGAAAAAGCCGAACTTAAACAAATGTTCGTGGGTGCTCTACGCCTTATGGCGGCTATAGGCTTTCCTATTTCTGCCGGTCTTTCGGCTCTAGCTCCAAGATTAATCCCAGCATTGTATACAAATGAATTCGCTGGCTCGATAGCGGCCATGGAAGTGTTGCCTTGGGT
>JAHJSR010000089.1 GCA_018830085.1 Patescibacteria group bacterium | reverse complement strand
GATAACTTTCATATTTTATTTAACGAGCAATACAATCCTAATTCTCTGCGTAGTGGTTATTATGAAACTTGGTTTGATAGAGCTCATAATACTGTAATGGATGTTATCAGTATGACGGGCATTGTTGGTTTGCTAACCTTTTTGGCTCTTTGGGGTGGTATTTACTATACAGTTATAACTGCTAAGCGTAAGAAATATATTGATATGCCAACTACGGCAGTTTTGATTGGTTTACCTGCGGCTTACTTTTTGCAAAATCTGTTTGTTTTTGATCATCCGGCAGCTTTTAGTATGAGCTATTTGTTGTATGCATTTATTATATGTATTGGATTTTCAGGATTCGCAAACACAAAATCTGCAGCAATTGAAGCCGATCCAAAGGTCAAAAGTAAATCCATACCTTGGGTTTCTTTGGGTATAGTTCAGGTGGTATTTTTGACAATTGTTTTCTTTGCTTCGTATGTTCCAGCTAAAGCTTCGGCAATAACTATTAAATTCAACAATGCTTTTAGTTCCGGTTCTTTTGATCAGGCCTATGTATATGCCAAAGAAGCGTCAGAGATGTCAACACCATATCTAGAAGACCAAACATATTTATATGCTAAAAACATGATTGCTTTAGCGGATGCGGGAAAGTTATCCGCATGGCCAAAAAGCAATGATATGATAAAAATAACAATGGATGTAAACGAACAGTTGTTAAAAATTCACGATAATAACGCACATCCAAGATTTATTTACGCTAATTTTCTGCAGTCCATGGCCCGCGCCACACAGAATCAAGATTATTATGATCAGGCAGAGGAACAGTACAAAAAAGCCATTGATTTAAGTAAAAAACGTCAGCAGTTGTATTTCTCTTATGGACGTTTATTAATTGAGCGCGGACGATTAAATGAGGCGATGTCAATGTTTAAACAAGCTGCTGCATTTGATGAACAAGTTGGAGAGTCTTGGTGGTATGTCGCAGTTAGTTATGAATTTGATCAACAAAAACCGGATGAGGCTGCACCATATTACAAAAAAGCCTATGAAGCGGAATATCCATATGGCTTTAGGAATGCGCAAGATGCTTGGTTTGTTGCCAAAGCTTATGAGAGGTTAAACGAGCCGGAGGGTGTTAAAAAAATAATAGAAAATTTACCAAATTTACCTGCAGCGCCAGCCGCCGTTTACATACAAATTGCATCGGTTGCTGATCGTATGGGTTTGCTTGATGAGCGCAATTTGATTCTTGGAGCCGTGTTTAAACTTGACCCAACAGCCAAAACTCAGCTCGAGGCGCTTGTAAATGGTGAGGTAGAAACAATCGACGAGGCTCTATCAATTTATAATGCAAAAACACAGGCGGTTAATAATCAGAACATCGACGTTCCTACTAGCGATTTAATGGTTGTAACTTCATCAGAAGTATTGCCAACATCTACAAAGTCTAGTGGGACTGGCCCAAGATTGTAATACAAAAATTATCTTATTAAGACATCAATATGTCTTTGTAAGGTATCTTGTAATGGAAAGCGTTTGTTTACGCTTTCTTTTGCTTTTGCGCCAATTTCTTGTCTGAGATTTTCATCTTTACAAAGTTTTAAAATTTGATTTGACATCTCCTCCGAATCATTTACCGGAACAATGATACCGGCACCATCCTTTAGCATCCATTCATTTGCCCCAACGTCTGTTGCAACACAAGCTAATCCCGCTGCCATGGCCTCGAGCAATGTCAAAGACATTCCTTCTTTGGAAGAGGGGAGTACAAATACATCAAAGGCATTATATAGTTTGGGTGCATCCATTCTCCGACCAGTTAATAATACATAGTCTTGAGCTCCAAGCGCGTCTCTTTTTTGTTTAAGCTCGGCAAACTGTGGGCCTTCACCAATAATAACAAAAAATATCTGTCTGTCTCTATCATGAATTTTTTTACAAACTTCTAAATACCAAAATAAGTTTTTAGGTGGATATGCATTTGCTACCGTACCAATAATTGTTGCTGTTTTATCAATTCCAAGCTCATCGCGAACCTCTTCTCTGGTGAGTAAATTATTTAAAAAAATATTTGCCCTTATGCCGTTAGGTATTGTAATTAATTCCTTTTTAGGTTTTATTTTTAATTTTTTGGCAAGTTCTTCATCTCCAGGATGGACTACAATAATCGTATCCTTAAATCTTGCTGATATTTTTTCTGTCCAAATATATAAATTCTTTTTCCAACTTGGTATATCTTCATTAAAAACCCAGCCACCTATACAGTAAACTGTATTTTTTACTCCAGCAACTGTTGCGGCCAATGATCCTACAGCGCCCATCATGGATGAGTTTAAATGCACGACTTGGGGATTCAATCGTTTAAAAAGTTTTACTAATTCAAATAGAGCAAGAAGATTGGATACGGGGTTAATATCGCGCATCATGTGTTCCAATCCAATAAATTCAATACCAGCCTCGTGACAACGTGCTCCCAATTCTCCTTCTGGTTTGCCTGCACAGACAATAACCGGTAAATCACGGCCTTTCATCTCTTTGGCCAAATCAAATAAAAAAACCTGAACACCGCCCCAATCTTGGGATGTTGCAAGTAACAATATGGGTTGTGATTTTTTGTCCATGGCTTTTTAAAATCTTTACAGTGGTCTCAATAACTTATTCTCCTGTTTTGCGGTTAACTCGGCGTAATTTCTTCTAATATTATCAATAAACTGGTCATCTCCACCATCTTTGGTTGTATATTGGGTATCTGCCTTACTTTCAATATAGTTTGCTAGTTTCTTTTTCCATCCAGTTAAATTTTCCTTATCATCATGCATGAGCAAGAATGAGGCTTTATTGCCTAAAAGTTTAAGCACAAGTCCAATTAGCCCACCATAAGTTGCCATCACCGACCACATAAACCTATAATGATATTGTTTATTTAATTGCTTTGCTTTAATGGCGCCCAAGAGAGGTAAAAGATATTTATCAAATTTAGCTCCAAATCCAATTCGATAAACTGTTACATTGTCATAATTCTCAACATCTCTTCTGTCTTTATTCATTTTTGATGTGATGACATGGAACTCGGTTTCGGGCATCTTTTGCGCCAAATCCATTAAAGCACTTTCTGCTGGACCATGATCTGGATAATAAGTTACCGAAAAAACTAAGACAGTACTTTCTGGCAAGCCTTTATTTTTATAATGAGCAATCATATCATCCAATAGTTCATCTAAAGATTTTGTTTGTTGCCAGCCTAATAAATTTTTTGCCAAAGTCGTATCAGGTTTACGTAATAACGGTGCATCATCTCTGCGCTCAAATATAATTTCTGATTTAGAATCAGTTTTTTTAATTACCTTTTCCGCCAACTCTAAAATTGTTACCTCATCGGTGCTACCAATATTTATAGGCCCTGTGACATCGGCGCCTGTGCGCATAAATTTATCTAAACCATCAACTTGATCTTCTATATGCAAAAAACATCTCGTGGCTTTGCCATCACCATATATTCTTATTGGTCTTTGAGCCAAGGCATTGTAGATAAAAATAGAAGGAACTCTACCATCCGTCATTTGAGTATGCGGCCCAGCTGTATTAAAAATTCTAGCAATTTTGATCTCTACTCCATACTTGCGATGATAGTCCATGCAGATTGTCTCGGCTGTTCTTTTGCCTTCTTCATAACATGCCCGAGGAGATAGGGTATTGGTAGAACCAAGGTCAGTCTCTTTAAAAGGATGATCTTTCATCTCACCGTAAATATCTGCTGATGAGCATTGTAAAAATTTAGCTCCGTGCTTGCGAGCCAATTCCAGCATATTGATCACACCCAGTGTGCAAGATTTAACGGTGTGTATCGGGTCTATCTGTAAAGATATGCATGATACAGGGCAAGCTGCATTAAAAATCCAATCAATCTTTTCACCGGCAAGGTCTATAGGGTCGTTAATATCATGCTTTAAAAATTTAAAGTTTTTATTACCCATGAAAGCATCGATATTTTCCGTTGTTTGAGTCTTCATCAAATTATCAATAACAATCACACGATGGCCATCGTTAATGTATTTTTTTACCAAGTACGAGCCCAGAGCGCCCGCACCACCG
>JAHJSR010000010.1 GCA_018830085.1 Patescibacteria group bacterium | reverse complement strand
TTGGTAACTCTACTTTTACTCCGCTTTTTTTAGATCAAGGCTTTATGAACCGCAATGTTGATCTCGATCTGCCGGCGATCAATTTACGTGTAAAATTTAATGAAACCGATATTCCTGCCCCTGGAGTTTTGACCATCATTACTCAAAAAATTGAAAATCAAAATGATGAAGAGGGCTATGGTTCTGAAATATTTTTATATTGGACCACAAATTCTGCACAATTACCTCAGCGAGCAGAAACTACAATTTATAATTCAATTTGCGGACAAGATCCTCAAAAACTCTGCGCAATCCAAGAGAGTTTAAATGGAGAGGTGACGATTCATGTACCCGATGAGTCGACTACTGGCCAAGTTACAGCACGTGTAGGTCTTAACTCGAAGTTAAAGCTAGTATTAGTCGCAACACCTGAACAGATTGTCGAGGATTTGGGATATATGCAACAAGGCGATGCGTCTTGGTATGCATATAAAAATTGCGATTGTGCTGCCTCGCCGGATTTTCCTAAAGGTAGTTATGTAAAAGTCACTTGTCTTAATGACGAAACAAAATCGGTTACTGTTAGAATAAATGATTTTGGTCCTGAGCGGGACATCTTCCCTAATAGAGTGATTGATTTGGATAAAGTTGCATTTGCAAAATTAGCCTCACCTGGAGCAGGTATAATTCAGGTTAAAGTAGAGCCCGTTGACACTCCCCAAGCACAAGCTATTGTCATCGAACCATCCCCACAAGTTGTAGTTCAAACAGAATCTCCTGAGCCTTTGTGGGAATTTTAACCAATAAATACATGATTTCATTTAAAAACATTTCAAAAGTATACCCTCCGGATGTGCATGGCCTTAAAGACATTTCATTGGAGATAGAAGCAGGTGAATTTGTTTGTATAGTTGGTTCTTCTGGAGCCGGAAAAACTACTTTGGCTAAAATGCTTATAGCCGAAGAAAGACCTACTAGAGGTAAAATTGAAATTGGAGGATGGGATATTACTAAAATTAAACGTCGAGAGGTTCCGTATCTGCGCAGACAAATTGGCGTTGTTTTTCAGGATTTTAAATTATTAAAACGTAAAACAGTTTGGGAGAATGTAGCTTTTGCGTTAGAGGTTGCCGGCGAGACCAGAAAAAGGATCAAAGACACGGTTCCACACGTTTTGCGTGTAGTTGGATTGGAGCAAAAGGCGCATCGTTTTCCCACACAGCTTTCCGGCGGAGAACAACAGCGTGTTGTGATTGCCAGAGCATTGGTGCATAGGCCTAAAATTCTACTTGCTGATGAGCCAACCGGAAACCTAGATACAATGAATACGGCTGATGTAATTGATGTTTTAAAAAAGATTAATTCCTTTGGCAGTACTGTTGTTTTAGTTACACATAATAGAGAAGTTGTTAATTCATTGAAAAGCCGAGTGATCACAATTGCTGGTGGTCGAGTTATTTCAGATAAAGCACATGGTAAATATATTTTAAATTAATATGTTAATTTTGACTTCTACTGGGCGCATAGTCGTCTTTGCTTGGAAAAACTTTATACGAAATGCTTGGATTGGATTGGCTACAGTTTTCGTTCTGTTATTAGCATTGTTATCGGTTAATGTTTTGATTGGTGTAAATGCAATGGCGTCTTCTGCCATTAAAATATTAGAACAAAAGATTGATGTAAGCGTTTATTTCGTACCAGAGACAACTCAGGCTATTTTGGATCAGGCACGTTCCTACATGTCTTCATTACCACAAACTTCATCCGTAGAATTACTAACAGCTGATCAAGCTTTAGAACAGTTTAAAGAAAGACATAAAAATGATCCCACAATTAATCAAGCTCTAGATGAATTGGAGGAAAATCCTTTAGGTGCGTCAATGGTAATCAAGGCCAGTAAAGTTGATTATTATCCATTTTTAATGGAGGCATTAAAAAATCCACAGTTTTCCTTCGCTATTGAATCAAAAACTTATGATGATCACGCTGTCGCCATAGAAAGAGTTAAAGAAATATCACAAACTGTTAGATATTTTGGCGCCATCTTAACCTTGGTGTTTGTTATCTTTTCCATATTAATTGTTTACAATGCTATAAGGGTTGCCATATACACACAAAGAGAAGAAATAGGAATAATGAGGCTAGTGGGCGCGTCAAATGCTTTTGTAAGGCTACCACTTATCTTGGATGGCATATTTTTTGCGCTCTTGGCATTGTTTCTTGCTACAGGGGCAATCTTCCTAACCTTAACATTTTTTGACCCTTATATTCGTAGCTTTTTTGATGGTAATGATCCTGGATTGTTATCGTACTTTTTCGACAATTCAGGACGTATCATACTCTACGAGGCATTAGTTATGATTGTACTCGTCTCTTTGTCGTCATGGGCCGCCGTGGGTAGGTATCTTAAAAAATAATTATGGCTGGTGAATTTATATATCCCGAACAACACATTGAAGCTCCTCAAGCAGAGCGTGCTGTTTGGTATAAAAAAAGATTCGCATTGTTAGATTTGATAAAAAATAAGCGTACAAAAAAAGCGATTTTACCACTTTCTCTAATTACAGCTTTGCAAACTGCTTGTGCGGGAGAGTTATCGCAAAAAGACTTAGCAAATCATCCTTTTCCTCAAGAAGCGCCCGAGGTTATTCAGCAAAAAGATGGGACTTATTGCCTTGATGTTCACAGTCCGGTTTGCCGTAGCGATCACGCTAAAAATGGACAACAAATCTGTACTTGTCTAAACAACCTCTTGCCTCACGAACAAGATGCTATTGAGCGCTTGCAACTCGCTGCACGAGCGCCTGGTGTTGAGGGTCCACTCAAACGTTATCAAGAAAGGGAAAAACCAAATTCACTAGAACAAGTTATTGATCAGGATTTGATTGGAGAAATGGGTGAACATGTTGATACGGTTACCGGATTTGAAACCTTGGGTTTGGACAATCAAATATTGATTGATCTGTTAAAAACATTGCCCGGATCCAGTATAGAGTCAATAGTTTATAGTGAAATTTGTCCGGCTGGTAATTCTAATTTAGAGCCAGGTCAAGTTTTAATCTCTAATATTACAGATCATGCGCATAGTAGATCTCAGGTAACATTTTATTCTCCTGCGTGCCAAGGTGATCCCAGACTAGTTCAAGAGACACAGATGGCTAGCATGGGCAAGCAAATAGTCATGGCCTATGTTGATTCAAATGACTATTTTAATGCCGTCAATCCATATCCAGACAAAGGCGAAAAAGGTAATCAATTAGACATAGAACTTAGGGATATAATTAAACCAACAATCAACCCCAATCTTCCTATTGGTCCAAATTTACCATCAGCATATGGTGGACCTACTGTTCCGGCTGATGAATACACCGAACTTTACAACAACTCTGCAAAACAGTGCCCGGTTTCCGCACCAGAAACTAAATATCAATTAAGGCGTAAACGATTCTTGACAGAGCTATTAAATGCAGCACTTAATGTAAGGTTTAGATTTCCTTCACAAGATTGGCGTCATGCTTTTAAAGAACAGTTAGTTGGTCAATATCAAACAGAGAATCAAAAGGCAGATAAGATTGTCAATTTTATTGGGCATATATTTGATAAAATGCAAAAAGATAGCGATCCCAATAAAATTATCAGAGATTTTCAGAGTAAGGAACAGGTATTAAATATTGAGTTAGCAAAAATCACTTATAAAAAAGAAGTGCAAAATCAAATAAATGATGCTGGATTACGAGCTTTATTGCTTAGGGCTGTCGATGAACCTAGCGGCGCTGTTCATCCTTTGATGATCATGGATGAATTTGAGAAAAAATCATTATACTCACTATATGCCCCTGAAATACATAGGCAAGTTGACGCAGAGGAGCGTCTGTCGCAAAGAATTCAAGATCAAAACGATCAGTCTCTTAGCCATCTTCTACAAAGATTAGAACAGATTTGTAAAGATTTATTGGCTCAGCGTCGTCAAGCAGAACATCTAAATCCTAATAGTCAAAATACGGCAGAATTTAGTCGTCATTTAAAACTTTTTAATACTTATTGGTCAGGGTTAGCCGAAGCAGACAAAACAAAGTATAAGCCGTATATTATTCATTTTATGCGAATTAAATATTATGGTGATGGGATGATGAAGCTTTATGAATAAAATCAAAGAACATATCATTATATTTTCATCAAAGTTAACTCCACTGGGCGAGGTTATTTGTGATCAAGGTACTTATGGTAACGTTATACTTAATCAGGCTGGTGAAATTGAACTTGGGCATAATTTTGCTGATTGGAGGGTTACGGGGTTACCAACTTTAGTGCCGCAAACCGCTATGGGTAAAAAGGCTACCTTGATAGTCGCCGAGCGTATACAGATTCATTCGCCTTTATTTAAAGCGGCATTACTTTCTTGGTTTGATTTACATGGTTACCAATATTTAGCTTTTAACAATCAGTCAGTTAAAATTTGGCATTTAATTGATCAGCTACCATTGAGATCTCAAGAAAAATACCTTTTGTCACTAGGTATTAGAGATCTTAAACAGTCAGAGGTCAATTCTTGGATTGTTTCTTTGGAAAAAATCCATCAAAATGTTTTACAATAAAAAATAGGAAAAATATACAAATCCCACTAAGAACTATTGTTGCTCCTGTGGGCATATTTAATTTTACAGAAATCAATAGTCCCAATATTATAGTCAATTCAGAAATAACAACACTCCAAACGGTTAGTGATTTTAATGATTTAGCGAAAAGTTTTGCGGTTGAAACTGGTACTATTAATAATGCACTCACCAAAACTATACCTAATAATTTTATGCCCAGCACAACCGAGATAGCAATTATTACATATAAAAGGGTCGTATAAACACCGACGTTGATTCCCGAAACATGAGCTAAATCGGAATTTAATATCATTAAAGCTACTTGTTTGTATTTGATTGCTAAAAATACAACCATGATTACAGTGGCTACTATAATTATGTAGAGCTCATTCCATTGTAGGGCTAAAATGTTTCCAAACAAAAAACTAACCAACTCTGGCTGATAACCTTGTTTTAAAGCAAGTAATATCACACCTAGGGCCATGCCAGAAGTAAAAAACATTCCAATGATCGCATCTGATGCAATTTTTGTTTTTCTCTCCAACCACGATATAATCGCTCCTAAAATACCAGAGAATATAATTGCTACAAAAAGGGGATTGGTATTGCTCAATATACCTAGAGCTACACCTGCTAAAGATGCATGAGCGATGCCATCACTATAAAACGACATTCGTTTTAAAACCACAAAAATACCTAAAATGGCAAGCAAAAATCCTAAGACAAGACCTCCGAGCAAAGCTCTCTGCATAAACGCGAATTGAAAAATTTCTATCATATATGTTTATGAGATTTAACGCTCATATTCTCACCATAAAGCTTTTTCATTATTTCGTCAGTTAAAGCTTGTTTTGGAGTTCCGTCACACACTAGGTCGCGGTTTAGGCATATAATTTGATCCGCAAATTTATAAACCATATTTATCTCATGGCTTATCATGATTATTGTCACACTATGTTTTTTGTTAACATGCTCTATTAACTCATATAATGTTTTTGCGCCTTCAACATCTATTCCGGCAGCCGCCTCGTCTAAAAATAATATTTCGGGTTTATTCATTAAAGCATTGGCAAAGAGTACTCTTTGTAATTGTCCGCCAGACAATTCACCGATTTTTTTGTTCAATAAAAAATCCACATGCACTTCCCTGCAGACTGAATTATCAACCTTTTTATTTGTTAAATTGGTCAAGTTTAAAAATTCCTTAACTGTGATTGGCAGTGTTCTATCAAAATCAAAATATTGCGGTATGTAGCTTACTTGTTTTAAAGATTGTTTGATTGGTTTTTTTAAGACTTTTATTTGTCCTGAGTAGGGTATTAATCCCAGGATTGCCTTAAAAAGAGTTGATTTACCAGATCCATTGGGTCCAATAATCGCCGCAATGGTCCCTTTGTTAATCTCAAAAGAAATATCATGCAAGACTTCGTTCTCGCCATAATGTACAAAAAGATTTTTTACACTAACAACAGATGTGCTCATGCTTCTATTTTAGCGCATTTTCAATGATTTGTGCATTGTATTGCAAAAGCTCAATGTAACTCATGCGATTTTCAACTCCACCGAGCGGATCGAGCACGCCTACCCTTGCTCCTGTATCACCAATGAAAGATTGAACAATTTGACTTGACAATTGAGGCTCTATAAATACTGCAGCAACTTTTTTAGAAGTTATTGCCGATTGTAATCTTGCTATATCGTTTGCTGTCGGTTCTAAGCCTGGAGCTAATTCAAATACACCTTGTATGTTTAAGCCATAAGCATCAGCAAAGTAGAACCAAGCTCCATGATGAGTGATTATTGATTTATTCGGTAAAGTAGCAAATGACTTAATAATATTCTGATTAACTGTCTCTAAATTTTTTAAAAAAACATCTAGATTTTTTTGATAGGTATCTTTATTAGCAGGATCAAGATTCTCAAATTCTAGCTCTATAGTCTTTGCAATCAATTCTCCATTTACGCCACTTAACCAATAATGTGGATCTTCACTACCATGTTCATCATGTTCTTCTTCAGTGCTATTGAGGTTTATTTCGGTTACATTATTTTCTGATTGAATGCTTTTTATATTTATTCCGTCATCAACATAGACAAGCTTCAGATCATCTAGTTCTGGTTGAGATATTAAATTTTTTGTCCAGTCATCAGCACCATGTCCTATTGAAAATAGTATTTTTGCACTTTGCAACTCGGCGATTGTATTTGGTGATGGCTCAAATGTATGAGGGCTAGCACCTGGAGGTAAGATATTTATTACTGTAATTTTTTCACCAGCTATTTCATTAGCTATGCTAAAAAGTGGAAAAATAGTTGTAGCGACGACTATTCTATTCTCGCTTGTTAACGTTTCTTGAATGCCCTGGTTATCACTTTTTTTATAAAAAAGCATGGAAATAATTGCCACCAATATTATTACAATGGGGAATAGGTAAGGTTTTTTATTCATATATGTTCTGATTAAGCCCAGATAATATAACACAGGTATTTTTAGCTGTCATCGCCCAATTCGCTTGACTAATAGGCTAAATAAACCTATACTAGCTGCGCAATCCGGGATCGTCTAATGGTAGGACAGCGGCCTTTGAAGCCGTTTATCGGGGTTCGAATCCCTGTCCCGGAACCAAAGATTAAGACAGGCCTTAGGCCTGTCTTTTCTTATTCCTCAATTAAAAAATCTAAAGATTTTTCTTGACCGGATGAAAGGCTGACCGTTAATTTATACTCGCCAATAGGCCAACCACTATCAGGCTTATAGAAAGCGAAACTTGTTATGGTTTCACCTTCTTTCTCAATTCTTGTTACAGCAGGCCCAATTGACTGCTGGGTTTTATCAACAAAAAGGATTGCGGATACTATTTCGCCAGGTTCGATTAAATTCATGTAAGCAGTTATATAAATATTTTCTGTATTTTGATCAAATATAGTTTTATTTACTTTCACCTGTTCATTCTCTGTCAGTTCATCGCCAACATCTACCCGAATAATTGTTGTGTTTATATCGGTATCAGCTACCTCAGTATCAGTTGTCTGTAATGGTATATTTGTTGGTTTAGTACTGGTTTGTTCAGAGCTACTTTCTTGTTTATCACTTAAATCAAGATTTAAAACATTGGTTTTTCCTTCTATAAAATAGTCTCTTAGGCCAAGTATGAGTAACATTGATAAAATAGTAAAAATTGTTACTAAAATTCCAATGTGTTTACTTTTCTTTTTTTCTATCGTCATAAATTCATTATATCAGAATTTCATAAATACTTCACAATTTATAGCCACAATAAAACATAAAAACTACCGCCAGCTTTATAGGGATCGCTTCCAGTTCTATGGTATTTCACTAATTTTGAATTTGATAATTCCTTATCAACTTCTGTAAACAATTTTCCACTTCCTCTACCGGTTATGATTTTTATAACATTTTTTTTATGGTAAATGCTTTTATTTATAAACTCATCGATTAAATATCCAGCTTGAATAATTGATTCTCCATGCAAATCAAGTGTGGGTACATCTGAGTCATTTAGTTCGGCGGCAAATATCTGTATCTCATTATTTTTTGTTTCATCTACTTTCATAAAAGAATAATACTGTAAATGTATAGAAAAAATAAGCCTTATTGACTAGGTGTTGACAAAAATTAGGAAATGGGCTATAATTCTCGTACTAATTCTTAATCATCAAGATCGTCTTATGTTATTTGATGATGTGAATACTCAGCCAGAGGAAGAGGTAACAACTCCTACTGAAGAAAGTGCCGAGTAACAATTCTTTTTAAAAATAATTCTTAACTATAAGAGTCATATGTATTTCGAAGGTGAAGATCAAACAACAGATCAGACTGCAACAGATACATCAGCACAACCAGCTGATGACCAAGCTACAGCAGAACCAACAACTGAAGCTCCTGCCGAAGAAGGCGAAGCTACTCCAGCTGAATAATTGGTAAAAAATATAAAGACCCGCTTCGGCGGGTCTTTTGTTGTAAAAATATAGCTTTTTTCCTGTGGATTCTTGACCTTGACCAAGTTTTTCACACAAATTATAGTATCTCTTACAATAATTCTTAACATTTAGAAAAACTATGTTTTTCGATGACGATCAATTTGATGCTGTCGAAGAGGTTGATGAGGTTGATGAGACTGATGATGACACATCTGATGATGACTCTGACGACGATACGGACGAATAAAGCTGGATCGTTTTTACAAAACTTCGCTTCTTGCGAAGTTTTCTTTTTATTATAAATTGGACTTAAGGATATTTCTTGATACAATCAATAAAATTATGAAAATTGATTTAAAACTTACAAAACAATCAAAAAAGTTTTTTTATGGTTTGATGGCTGGAATTGTGGTTTTTCTTTTAGCATCATTTAGCTCAACTCAAGCACCAGAGGGTCAGACTGCTATAAGAGACAATGTTGTCAAAACAAATGAGCAAACCAAGAGTACGAGTACAAATGCTTATGTTGTAAGGGTTGTTGATGGAGACACTATGGTTGCAATTTTAGATAGCGAACCAGATAAAGAGTATAAAGTTAGGTTTTTAGGTGTAAATACTCCTGAGACCGTAGATCCTCGTAAACCTGTAGAGTGTTTTGGCAAACAAGCTTCGGATTACGTAAAAAGCCAATTAAATAATACAAGGGTTATGTTAAAGTCAGATCCTGAGGCTGACGAGATTGATAAATATGGAAGATTGTTAAGAAATGTTTTTTTAGAAGACGGTACTGATTTTTGTGCTCAATTGGTTCGTATGGGTTATGCTTATGCATATACTTCATTTCCTTTAAATGCAGAACGTAAAACAGAATTACGCGAGCTACAAGCAGAAGCTCAGGAATCAGGAGCTGGTCTCTGGAATAAAGACGAATGTAACAATTAAATATTATATATGAAAGCTATTCAAATTATATGGGCGAGACGATTTATTTTGTGGTCTGCTTTGCTGGGCGTGCTTGCTTCTGCCTATCTTTTTTATACATACGCAACTAGTTCAGATATAAAATGCGGTATCTTGCATGGTTGTGAACTTGTAAGAGTGTCAAAATGGGCGACCTTTTTTGGTATACCAACTCCAACTTTTGGATTAATTTTTTATTTCTCTATAATTGCAGTTTTGATTTTTAGAGCATATGTGCCTGAATATAGACCCAAAATTTTAAACTATACTCAAAAAATTCTCGGTGTAGTCGGTTTTACGGAATCCTTATACTTATTTGGCATACAGAGTTTTGTTATAAAAAGTTATTGTACTTGGTGCCTTATTTCAGCACTGGCCGCAAGTCTTGTGTTTATATTGGTTTGGTTTGATAAGTTGCTAATTCTTGATAAAAAGCAGACAGATAAAGAAGTTCAGCTATATTTCTGGTCATTATTAGCAGGTGCTATCATAACAGGATTAACGATATTTTTACTTGTTTAAGTTAAATTTTTCAACAATCTCATCTTTACAGGTCAGATTTAATCTGCTAGTTTTCTGTCAGAACATTTACAGCTTGTTGGGAGGTGCTCGTGGACTATTCACTGGTAACAACAAAACTTCATAAAGTTTTTAAAACTTATCCCTGGTGCAGGGGATTCAATGTTACGGATTTTGATGGCACGATTAACACCAAGCCATGGCTACTTCGTCTTTTATTGGCATTAAGCGATGAGCATCAAGAAAAACGTATTTATACAAATGATCTCAAAGATGCTATTCATTCATATAGTACCCGGGGCTCGACTTCATTCGCTGAAGTGATGAACGAGGCACTTCGGGCAACGCCATTAGTCTTTACCGGTTTGCATGAGCACAGTGTCAAACAGATCGCCCAAGATTTAGTCGATAGGCACGCGAGGGAAGTTTATAGCTTTCCGGTTGCATTGATAGAATCTCTTGATGCACGAACAGAGCCCTTATGGCGACCCATGGTGGCTATCACGGGGTCACCTCAGATGATTGCTGAGATTTTTGCTAGTCGCATCAAGGGTATCAGATTTGTTATTGGTGCCAAGTATTACAAAGATAGAAGAGGCTTCTACACAGGTGAAAGAGATGAGAATCCTGCGGTACTGAAGAATTTGGTCATGGAGAGCTTACTCGATAAGCTTAGACATGAATCAAAGGGGTCATTTGCCGTCGTGGACTCCCACGCGGATTTGTCTCTTGTCCCTTATGTAGAGGTGGTCTTTTTTATAAACCCTTCAGCAGAACTGACCGATGACTTAAGATACTTGAAGGGTAAGAAGGTTATCATCATTCGTGAAAGTAATAAAAGCGGTGTACACGCCTATCAGATGAGCAGACAAGGTCGAGAACAGGAAAAAACTGTCAGCCAAATTTTGCCGTCCGACATGGTAAAAACATTCCCCAAGCTACGTGGTTTGCTATTTTGTGCGTGACTCAGTGGACCAATAGGTCCATTTTATTTTTAAGCTTGCTAAGCTGATTCGTGTAAAGTAAGCTATGTATCATATGCGATTTACATTTAATAACGAGCCAAAAGGCTCATTTTCTAGCGATGTATATGCCTTGGGAGTTTGGCATTCTGATAAAATATCTTTAGAAAGCACAGAAATATCTAATGAAATTAAGACGGCTGTATTACAGGATTTAAAAAGAAGAAGTTGGACAGGTAAAGAGGGCGAAACTTTGCTATTTCCAATTTTAGGGTTGGCAAAATATAAATATTTATTAATTGTGGGCTTGGGTGAAAAGCGTAATTTTAAAGAAATCAATTTAAGAACAGTTGGAGCTAAACTCATAAAAGCTACTTCTAGCCATCAACTTAAAACTTTATCTGTTGATTATAATGTTTTTAGTTCGGCTAAAGATTTAGCTGCTTCACTGCAATTTTTTACAGAGGGCGTTCTGCTTGCATCCTATCAATTTACCGCTTTTAAAAAACATACCGCTAAAGATGAGCTTAAGAAAAAGACGATCGATCAAATATTTCTACCCTCCGGTTCCATTCTTGATAAAAAGACCATGGAAAAAGGGATTGAACTAGGTAATATTTATGCTGAAGCAACTTGCTTGGCGCGAGACATGGTAAATACCCCTTCTATGCAGATGCATCCGGATCAAATGGTAAAAATCGCACAAGATCTATCTGGTCGCGGCACATCAATTACCTGCAAAGTACGAGGGCGTGATGAAATGGCTAAGTTGGGTATGCACGCTTCTTTAGCGGTTGGGCAAGGGTCTGTTCATGAACCAAAATTTGTTCATTTGATTTACAAACCTAAAAAGGTAACAAAAAATACTAAAAAGATTGTTCTTGTCGGCAAGGCTGTCACTTTTGATTCAGGCGGACTAAATCTTAAGCCAGATAATGGCATAACCGACATGAAGATTGATATGGCGGGAGCCGCAACGGTTCTCGGCGTGTTTAAAGCATTGCCTCATATTAAACCAAATACAGAAGTTCATGGTTTATTTATTGCAGTGGAAAACATGCCAGGTGGCAATGCATACCGTCCAGGTGATGTTATATCTGCCATGGATGGCACAACCATAGAAGTTGAAAATACTGATGCTGAAGGTAGAATAACTTTGGCGGATGCTTTGGCATACGCGTCATTAAAAATAAAACCCGATCAAATAATAGATTTAGCGACATTGACCGGTGCGGTTATAATCGCCCTGGGTTCTGAAATAACGGGTATGCTTGGTAATGATGTTAACCTTAAAAAGGCTCTGTTTACTTCAGCGAAAAAATCAGGTGAGTATGTTTGGGAGTTGCCAATGCATCCTGCATATAAGGAAACAATTAAATCAAAAATAGCAGATATAAAAAATGTTGGTGGTCGTCCTGCGGGAGTAATTACTGCGGCACAATTTTTAGAAAGATTCACTCACAAAGTACCGTGGGTGCATCTTGATATAGCGGGTCCTTGCTATGCAGAAAAAGAATCTCGTCCAGAATGGACCATAGGCGGTACTGGTTGGGGAGTAAGAACGCTTTTATATCTAATAAATCAATAGGTAAATCTATTCATAGGGGTAAAATTTTTATTTTTTAGTTATTATCACGAATGTGGATAATGCCAAGCGCGATTCTGTGCTATACTTAGTATTGTTGATAAGTATGCACATCACTATATACACCACCCCGACTTGTCCGTATTGCAAATTGGCAAAGGATTACTTTAAAGATAAGGGTGTAACATTTACAGAGGTAGATGTAGCAGCTGATCCTGCTGCGGCCAATGAAATGGTCAAAAAGTCAGGTCAGATGGGTGTACCCGTGGTTGAGCTTGATGGGCACATAGTTGTTGGCTGGAATAAGGCGGCGCTTGATGATCTTATTGATAAAAAGCCAGCGACTAAAGAAAAGAAGACAGCTTAAAATATAAAATAAACTAAATTAACAAAAATATGCCAACAAAAAAAACACGTAAAGCAGCGCCAAAAACACGCAAGAGCGTAAAGTCATGTGGTACTGGTACAAAATCAGGTTCCACCTGTGAAAATGATTTGTTTGACGGTTTTATGACCGATTTAACAGCACACAAACTACCGGTATTTGTACTCATGGCTGCTGTATTAGGTCTTGGAGCACTATTCTCACTGATGTTGGGTGTAAGCGCAGCTAGCTTCTAACCTATTAAAATCACAAAATATAAACGTCACGTAGCAATACGCGACGCTTTAAATATATAAAAATCATCTCTTTACGAGATGATTTTTTGTTAATTTAAGATTTTGTTTAAGCTTTGCCTAGTGTTTCCTTGCCCTTTTCCCAATTCATTGGACAAAGTTCTCCTGTTTGCAATGCTTCTAATACACGCAAGGTCTCGTCTACTGAGCGACCAACTGATCCTGCACTGATTAAAGCATATTGAACTACACCATCTGGATCAATGATAAATAAGCCTCTATGCGCAGAACCGTCAGATTCTTCCAAAACATCGTAATCTCTTGCGAGCTTTTGTGTGGTATCAGCTAGAACTGGATATTTAACTTCAGGGAGATCTCTTTCAAACCATGCCTTGTGACTCCATTCTGAGTCTGTTGATACTGCTAATACTTCTGCTCCAAGATCTTTAAAAGCCTGTTCTTTTTCGCCAAATCCTCTTAGTTCGGTTGGACAAACAAAGGTAAAATCTCTAGGATAAAAGAAGAAAACTAGCCATTTTCCTTTATAGTCCGAAAGACTTATTTTTTTAAATTCGCCACCTTGATAAGCTTCAACACCTTCAAAATTAGGTGCTAGTTGATTCATTTTAATCATATTATTATATTTTTAAATATTAATTATTTAGTTGCTGAAATATATCTTTGATTAACAATATTCCAGTCTATGTGTTTAAAAAATTCTTCGATATAAGACTTTCTATCTGATCCAAAATCAATAAAGTAAGCATGTTCGTAAACATCAAGAACAAGTAGGGGAATGGCGCCCCAGACTCCACCTTGGTTGTGAGCATCGCCGTTATAAATTCTTATTGACTTGTCATGTGTATCCCATGCCAGCACAACCCAGCCTCTGGCGGCCATGCCACAAGCGGCAAAATATTTCATAAAATTTTCCAAGTTGCCATACTTGGCTATCAAGGCTTCAGAAATTTCATTTTTCAATTCTCCATCACCACCCATATTTTCGAAATACCATTCATGAAGATAAACGCCATTAATAGCAAAAGTTTCTCCATCTTTAAGTCCTCTTAAGTCTGAATAGGTTTGATTAGCGCTAGATAAATCACCACCATGAGAAAACTCTTTTAGTTTTTCTACAATTTCATCTTTCTTTTTTGCATATCCAACATATAATTTATCGTGATGAATTTCTAGAGTTCTTTTGCTAATTGAACCCTGTTCGCCATCAAATGGCAGATTTTTTATTTCAGTAGACATAATATTTTAGATAATTTATTATTATTTATTTAATACTTTTAAGAATATCCGCCTCTTTAGGCATTCCGTGTTTATAAAAAGTAATTATACCTTTTTGATCAATGATCACTACCGTTCTCTTGATGACCATTGCCGAAAAAAGTTTTTTTATAGCACCATATTTTTTGCTTACTTTTTTATCAACGTCAACTAATAATGGAAACGGAAAGCTGTATTTTTTAATAAATTGGTCATGGCTTTTAGCGTCTGCATGATTTACTCCAAAGACCACTGTTTTATTCTTATCAAATTTTGGCCATTGGTCTCGAATTCCACATAACTGTATCGTGCAACCTGGCGTCATGTCACCCGGATAAAAAATCAAAACTACACTCTTTTTATCTAAAAAATCTTTTAGCTTTACTGTGTTACCTTTTTGATCTTCTAGTGTAAATTGAGGCGCTTTATCACCAACTTTGATAACTGGTTCGTTTGTCATAAGATTTTATAAATTATTAATTTTTTCACATCCATCACAGATTCCCTTTACTATACAGCTTTTACTTTGCACGGATCCTGGCCAATCAGCTTGAATTTTAAAGTTTTCGACATCAATTAGGGCGTGGCATTTTAGGCAATAAAAGTGTGCATGATCATGGTTTTTGGCATCAAATCGTGTAGGACCTTTGGATGGTCTATACTCCGTTATTAATCCAGAATCGGTTAACTCGCCTAAGTGTCTATATATGGTGGAAGATCCTATTGATGGTACTAATTTACGCATATCTTTTACGCAATCAGAAGCAGAAGGATGATCATGTCGATTTCTAAGCATCTCCAATAGAATTAATCTGCGTTCACAATCGCGAATACGAGTAGCTTTCATAAGTGAGAACTATTCTCAGTTTATAATATTTAAATTATTCTGTCAATATTTGTTGTGTATAAAACTTGGACACGGGATATTTATGGGTTTATTATGTATTTTAATGAAACTCAAAAAATATACATCAAAACCATTTTTATTAGCTATTATGGGTGGTGGTTGTTGTATTTTTGGTTTATTGATACCAATATTAATCATCTCTATAGCGGCTTATTTTATAGTTTCAGGTAAGCAACCAAATGAAACACAAACTCCCACTCTGAAAATAAATGAGTATATATCACTGTACGAACCAGAAAAGATACATGAGATACAACAAATTGAGCATAACAACAATAACTTCTCACAAAAAATTTCTTATGCTTATACTTTATTAACTAGCGGGGATTTATTTTTTGATCAAAGAAAAGAAATAGCCGAGTTCTCACCAAAACATTCCGAAGGTATGAAAGTTTTTAGTCTGGTTTGGCGTAATTTAAAAGCAAGCAAAGAAGATGTTTTAAATTTTTATGGTAATCAATTATTGAATAAATCGGCATCAAATATGTTATTTACACATACCCAAAGTGGAATAGAATCTGCACAGGCGAATGTTGGTCAAGGTAAAATATGGATATTGTTATGGGATAATGAAAAAACTACAGATATTGACGTATTGCGTGTAATCGTTCAATATCCTGTTAACTGATATGAAAATTCTTAAAATATTTACTCTAATTATATTTTTGGCTGTTTTAGGCGCTGGATGTGCATGGTTCGGTAGTAATGGCAATATAGGCCCTATCGCAGCCGGTCCTAGGCCAGCTGATCTCGAGGATGTTTCTCCTGAAGAAGCCTCTAAAAGGATTAATTTTGTTGTAGGTAGTCAAATAGAAATGGTTCAGTCCACGGTTGTGGAAAACCATGACTCTGATAACAAAGAGGGGGTTAGGATTATCACAATCGATAGATTTGCCCCAATGTATTATGCAAATCTCAATTGGAAGTTAAGTTTGGATGCAGAAACACAAGATTCGATACAAGCTCGAAGGCAATATGATCAAGATCTTGAAGAAGATAACTTGGGTGATAATCCCGCTCCAGCTCCTGAGATAGTCACCGAACGACAAACTGTAGTTGGTACTGTTGATCAATTAGATCTAAACAAAAGCCACAACTTATTCTTACCCGCATATTGGCCACCTGATGAAGTTGAGGCGAATGGTAATAGCGGTATCTGGTTATCAGATGAAGTTTATGAAGAGATAAAACGTACTGGCGACTCTACAATCTACTTTGGGATGGCGGACTCTTCACTTTTTGGTTTAATGGGTCAATCGACCGAATTCGCCAATGCGATAAAAGACCTGCAAAAAGATCTTTCTGCCATATCAGGTAAGATTGATCCTGATTTAACTACAGTTACTACAGAAGTAGCGGATTGGCCTCTGTATGTTAATGGAAAGGAAGTTACTGTTAGAGTAATTAAAGCCAGTAATTGGTTTGGGGATATGGTCATTTTGGATAACAAACAAAATCCTCTTATTTTAAAAATGACATTCAACCCTCAAGCAACATCCGCATTGGAATCGTCTGGTAATAAAGTTTTACTCGAATCATTATTGAGCTATGAGGTCACACGTTTATCCGGAGTTCAATAAATTTAAATAAACAATAGAATAATAAAAACGACCTTTTGGTCGTTTTTATTATTGGTATTAGTTATTTCCAAACTTTTCCTGCCATCTGGCGTCAACTTTTACTTCTGTTTGTAGATGAATATCGGTGTTTAAAGCTATCGTTAACTCTTTGCGTGCTGCTATTCCGATTTTTTTAATGGTTGCGCCCTTGGCGCCAATTATCATTCTTTTATATCTATCATTTGTTGTCCATATAGTAGCTTCAATGCATCTGCCGCCATTACTTCGAAATTTTACCTGCTCAACGCTAACGTGAACAGTATAAGGTAATTCTTGCTCAAGATTTAAAAACACCTTCTCTCGAATCACTTCCTCAATCCATTGTTGATGACCCATGTCAGTTATCTGCATGTCCGGGTAAAACCCCTCGCCCTCGGGCATGAGTTCAAACAGTGTTTCTTTTAGAATGTTTAAATTTCTATGATTAAGGGCAGAGACCAATAGAGTACTAACTTGCCCAACATCGATTTCACTTAATTCGTCAATATACGGAGCATTGGCCGCTAGGTCACTTTTATTAATAACTAAGACGATCGGTTTATTTGTGGCTTTTAATATTTTTTGTGCATGCAGTTCTTCTTTACCGGGCTTACGAGTTGGATCAACGACATATACAATTGCGTCGATTCCCTCCATACTATCTTTAACTGACTGATTGAGTTTTTTAGTTAACGTGTCTTTTTTACCTAAAAAAATTCCCGGTGTATCCACAAACACAATTTGTCCTTTATCTTCATGTAAGACGCCTCTAATTGGCAGTCTTGTTGTTTGCGGCTTTGGTGTAACAATTGCTACTTTTGAGCCAATTAAATTATTGAGCAAGGTTGATTTGCCCACATTTGACCTACCCGCAAGAACTACAAATCCTGATTTCATATGATTATTATAGCACGTCTTATGGACGGCGACTAAGCACTACCACCACTTCCACATGTCTGGTTTGGGGAAAAAGGTCCAGCGGTTGAATAAATTCTACTTCGTATTTTTCCATAAAAGAGGGGAGCTCATGCTCAAGTCTTTTATAGTTACAACTAACATAAATAATGGTTTCCGGATTCAATGGAGTCTCATTAGAAAGTAATGTCTTAATAACCCTTGGATGCAATCCAGAACGAGGTGGATCAAGTATGACAGTATCAGCATTAATATTTTTCCATTCCAGATTTTCAGCCTCACCCGCCACAAAGGTGCACAAATCTTGTACACTATTTGATATTGCGTTTTGCGTCGCTAATTCAATTGCTTCAGCGTCGAGCTCATAGCCGTCAACATGTTCTATGGACTCTATTTTTTTTGCAGCCGCAATACCAAAAAATCCTAAACCACAATATAAATCAAGTAGATTTTTAGTACCAACTTGTTCCACGGCATCTAAAACTACATCCTGTAAGAGCGCAGCCATTTTTGTGTTAGTTTGGAAAAAGGAATTTGGATGAATTTTATAAGATATATCATTTACATTCTCTGTAATATAAGGTTCTCCAAACAGTGTAGAAAAACTTTCTGCATAAGATAAATCGGCAATTTTTGGCTGTTCACCAATCAACAAACTTGTTGGCGTTGGGTCTAGTTTTGATATTTTATCTATCAAGTCTTGTTTTGCCTGATCGTCCACTCTTTTTGCATTTGCAATAACTACTATTACCATGCGTTGTTTGGTACTGATTCCATCACGAATAACAACATATCTAACATCACCACTATGGAATTTAACATCCCAAGGTTGTAGATCGTGAATATTCATCCAATCTCTAACTACCTGCAAGATTTCTCCAGCACCCGGTTGTAATAACAGACAAGTAGACAGATCAACATATCTGTTCCATTGCCCATATTCTTTTAAACCGATTTCGCCATTCCAACCTACTGCAAAATCCATTCGGTTGCGGTATTGCAGCTGTTCTAATGCTGGCATAGCGTCTCTTAACTTATCCTGAACTTCAATTTTAGAAAAAACAGATTGCATCCCTCTAACTTTTTCTTGTAATTGAGCTTTGTAATCAAGATGTTGCCAAATACAGCCGCCGCAACTACCAGCATGCGGGCAACTGGTCTTAACTCTATCATTGCTTGGTTTAAGAATTTTTTCTAGTTTACAAACCTTAAAACCATGATCCCTACGGACAAAAGTAGCCTCAATTTCATCACCAATAGCAGTAAATGGAATTACACAATCCCTAACTAAATTTTCTGCGACTTCCGCCTCAGCTAGACCTCTGCCTCTAGCATCATAGCTAGCGACAGTTACATTGATTTTGTGTCCTATTTTCATAGCGCGATATTAGCCTATTTAGCTAAAAAATAAAAGCCCTCCGTGGTCGGATGGGCTACATTTGGAATCAGTGATCACCCGCTTTACCACTAGGGGGCTCAGAAAGCATGCAATAACGACCTTTTACTTGGCTGATCGGTTCATCTGGGAAGATGGTTCTTTTTTTAGGCGGGCAAGAGCTGGGAGTGTTGCGCGACCTTCGTTCTCTGAGTAGATTACGTCCTCGTTCGGTCACGGGTTCACGATTTAGGATTATCACTTCTCTATGAATCCGCTCAACCTGCTCCTGCAAAAACGGCATATTCGGCTGCTCGGGCATCAGTAGCGCGTAATAACAACTAAGTGATTCGATGAATATCGGCACACTACTCACCTCGTCTCGGACTTCACCGAGTTTGTGCATCGCGCCAATTATAAAGGGATTAGTCAAGTCCATGCACACAACCCACAAAGCGGTTTGCAATCTTGGAAACTCTTTTGTTAGAGTCCTGCGCACTGTTACTAATTGTGTCGATGGTGGGTATGATCTCGTGAGACAGACAATAGAATCTTCAAGATTTATGCTAGGGCGATCCAGTCGATGCCTTTTCATTGAATCTATCAAAGCTTTGAGGCTATCACTGTTCATATCGCAATTGGTATCGCCATAGAACAATGAGCTTTCACCACCAAGAGCAAAAATCAGCTTCATGAAGATGTCATGTTCCACATCATCCGCAGATTGGATTGGTCCGTGGGGGAACAGGACAATCCTGGGTCTGGTAAACATTGGACTGCCCATTAATTACCTCCTCATAGTACTTCTGGGTGATTCTTAAGATAAGGAGCAAATAAAGTATTAACTAAATTTCCAATAAAAATTTAGTAGGTCAAGATTAGCACACCTGCTATAAGCATCAAAACTCACTATAGTTGGACATGTATCGGTAAGTCTATTAAGCTAAAAACAATGAATTTAACGCTCATAGCCCACAATATACGATCAGCAGAAAATATCGGCTCATTATTACGTACGGCAGATGCTATAGGCGTTGAGCAAGTATACATTACTGGATACTCACCAAATATTGATCATCCCAAGGTTCAAAAAACCGCCTTAGGCGCTGAATTATCTGTTCTATCGTCAAAGCAGCTCGATGTTTTATCCGTAATAAAAAAACTCAAACAAGCAGGCTACTTAATAGTTGGTCTTGAAATTGATCCACGAGCAGAATCCATATTAGAATTTCATACTCAGCAACAAAAAATTGCTTTACTACTTGGTAATGAAGTGGAAGGTATTACATCATACTTACTCGATGAATGTGATAAACTGGTGTATATTCCTCAGCACGGCGTAAAAGAATCTCTCAATGTTACTATCGCCGCAGCTATTGCCTCCTATCAACTTTTGAATAACAACAAATATTTGTAATCGTATTTTTTATGCCTTTTCTCTCCATCATAATACCAACAAAAAATGAACAAGAAAATTTGCCAAACTTATTGATGAGCATTCGTTCGCAATCATTTGCGGATTATGAGGTAATCGTTGCAGATGCTAACTCGGAAGATAAAACGCGCGAGATCGCTACTTCATACGGAGCGACTGTGGTGGATGGGGGCTTGCCAGGCCCAGGTAGAAACAAGGGAGCGGCAATAGCAACCGGACACACTCTTTTGTTTTTGGATGCTGATGTACAAATGCCAAATGAAAATTTTTTAAAAGATAATTTAGAGGAAATGAAGTCAAAGGGTGCTTGTGTTGGAACTACATATGTAAAGCCATTGAGTAAAAATCCAATAGATAAGGCAATGCATGAGGTCTACAATGCTTTTGCTGTGGCTGCAGAAAGAGTCCTACCACATGCGCCTGGTTTTTGTATCTTTGTAAAAAAACATGCCCATGATGAGATTGGTGGATTTGATGAGAGTGTTGTTTTTGCTGAAGATCATGACTATGTACAAAGAGCGGAAAAAGCTGGATATAGGTTTAGGGTTTTACGTAAACGTCCGATCGCTGTCTCAGTAAGACGACTAGAAAAAGATGGTCGTTTGGGAATAGCGCTTAAATATATGATGGCCGAGTTACATGTGATGGCCAAAGGACCTTATAAAGAAATGCCCTATGAATACAATATGGGGGGAGAAGTATTAGAGAAAATAAATATTGAAGATATTAATAAAGGTGAAGAAACTAATGATACAATAAAGTAGTAACTTATTTTGTCGTTTTTGTATGTTTAGCTTACTAAGTAAACTTTGGAAAAAAGAAACTCCAGATGTAACATCGGCTGCCATATTGATAGGCTTAGCGTCTTTTGCGTCGCGTATTGTCGGGGTAATCCGCGATAGATTGCTGGCGTCTACTTTTGGTGCTGGTGATTCTTTGGATGCTTATTATTCTGCTTTTCGCTTACCGGATTTTTTTTATCAATTAATTGTGCTTGGCGCTATAACCGCTGGATTTATACCTGTTTTTGCAGAATACCTAGAAAAAAAAGGTGATCATGAAGCTCGCGCTTTAGTTGAAAAGGTTTTTAGCACAATGACCACTGTTCTGGTTATCACCTGTGTCATTATAGCGATTACGGCTAATTATTTGGTGCCTTTTACTGTGCCGGGATTCACTGGTGATAAGCTCACACTCACCATCTCATTGACACGTATTTTATTAATTTCAACAGTTTTTTTAGGTATGTCTGCCGTAATGGGTGGTGTACTACAAACAATGCGAAGATTTGTTTCTTTTGCTTTTGCTCCAATTATTTACAATGTCGGTATTTTAGGTGGAATAATTTTTCTTGTCCCGATTTATGGTGTAAGCGGGGTTGCCATGGGTGTTGTAGCTGGAGCGATTATGCATTTTGTACTTCAATCTATAGTCGCAATTCCATTGGGTTTTCAAAAACTGCGCAAACCAACATTTAAGGATAGTGGTGTAATCCGTATATTAAAACTTACGATTCCTCGTGTTGGCGCATTGGCTGCATCTCAAATAAATTTAATAATTTTGTTGGCATTTGCCTCAACCATGAGTGCAGGCTCGGTTGCGATTTTTAATTTAGCAAACAACTTGCAATTTGTTCCTATCGGACTTATAGGTATCTCTTTTGCAGTAGCAGCCTTCCCAGCCTTTTCTAAGTTTGCCGCGGTTGATGATTTATCAGGATTAAGAAGATCATTTCTTTCTACTACGCGCAAAGTTTTCTTTTTAATAATTCCTAGCACCGCAATTCTCTTGCTTTTGCGTGCACAGATTATTCGTGTGCTTTATGGTGCTGGAGAATTTGACTGGTCTGCTACCATTCAAACGGCGGACGTACTAGCTATGTTTGTTTTATCGCTAATTGCTCAAGCGGCAACACCGGTTGTTACTAGGGTTTTTTACGCATTAAAAGACAGTAAAACTCCTTTCGTAATAGCAATAATTTCAATGGCAACAAACATAATAACGGCATTTTTATTAAAAGATTATTTTGGAGTAGCTGGACTTGCCGCTGCTTTTTCCATAGGCTCCTTCATTCAGTTCGGCTTGTTATGGTATATGTTGAGAAAAAAATTAGGCGGTCATTTGGATGGCAAAGAGTTAAGTATATCTTTAACAAAGACAGCTTTAGCTTCTTTGGCATTATTTGGTTTTGGTTGGTTCGCTCGCCAGATTGTTGGTAATATTTTCCCTTTAAGAACTTTTTGGCAGGTTGCTTTGCAGGTTGTAGCCGCCCTGGGTGTTGGTGGTCTTGCGTTCACTGTTTTGGCTTGGTTATTACGGGTTAGGGAGTTTGCGGAATTCATATCAGCTGCAAAAGCAAAATTGCTTAAAAAAGCCACAGTTGGTGAAGGTGTCGATCAAGCACAGGGTATTTAAGAAAATCGTTGTACTGTATTCTTGTAACGTTGTATAATATTAAAAATATGAAGCAATATATAAAATTTTTTGGTTTAATTGCATTGATGACCATTGTCGTAATGGGTGCTGGATGCAAAAAGGCCGACAAACAAAACATTAATGATTACAGCGATCTTTCCGATCAAACACGGGTTCAAGACAAAAACTCTGACTACGTACCTCAAAAAGATGTCGCTGCAGAGGAGCCTACTGCTTTGGCATATCTAATATTGGATCAAGATTCAATTGTAACTGTCCTACGAGGCGAGGAGCAAACCGAGGGTAAAAACAATATGGAGCTACTAGTTGGCGACTCTATAAAAGTTGATGCTGGTAATGCTAAACTTTTATATCCTGAGTATGGTATGTCATTATTATCACAAGGCTCCATAATTACTCTACTACCTGACGGCGACCCAAAAAATGACGGACTGGGTGTTCAACTTTTGCTCGAAGCGGGAAAAGTTTGGACACGTTTAGAGCAATTACTTGGTTCGGATGATACATTTACTGTCGAAGCCAGTGAAGTTGTTGCAACCGTTAGAGGTACTGCATTTGGGATGCAACTGGTTGATGGAGATGTTCAGGTTATTGTCGCGGATCATCAAGTCAGCGTGTCTACTAGGGAAGCATTGCGTGCCGCAAAGGATCTAACCAACTCGATTACTCTTTCGGCTGGTAATCAAATTAGGATCAATCCTCAAGATATCCATGCCAAGCCAGATCCTCGCCCTCTACTATTGCCTAAAATTAAAGCATTAACATCAGCGGAAAAACAAGATCCGGATTATCTCTTTGGTGTACAAAAAATAAATCTCGATCTACTAAAGAAACCCGAAAATCCTTTTAAATGGAGTGCTCAATTATTACTAGATCCGCGTTTTCGTACTCGCTTAACTCCGGAACAAATACTTAAAGTAGAGGCTTACATCAAATGGTATAGGGATCATCGTCTGGAGTTGCAACAACAGGAGACTGATTCCATCCGCTTGCTTGATGTTCAATTCCAAGCCCCAGATCGAGATATTAATTCACAAGAATCATCAACTCCTACTAGTTCACCAAATTTAATAGGGCCTAAATAATTTATAAGATATCAAACAAACAACCGCAAACTCGCGGTTTTTTATTGACCAAAAGATCACTCTCTGCTAAACAAGACACAGTAACTTCACAAACGGAGGCTCGAATGTCTAGTTCTCCTTTTTCTGATCAAACAGATGATGTAGATACCGCAACGAAAAAAATAAACAATGAGACAAATCCGGACACTACAATTCTATTAATTATTTTGATACTATTTTTTATTATCACATTTATTGGTCTTGCGCTTGTAACAGGTGTCGCGCAGAGTATTTTTTCGTGGTTTGTGAGGTTAGAACAACTTGTATCTGGGCATTTGTACGCTAACTCAAGCATTTATTTCTTTGGCACGGGCATTTCAGTTCTACTTTTCATCTGTCTTGTTATGGTCTTACTGGATTCGAGCATGGTTCATAGAAAATGATATCAATACTCACCGCAAACACGCGGTTTTTTGTTTACAGCATACAGCGGGTTGCATATATTTCGCTAAATGATGTGTAGTCTTGATTATTCTGCTTAAATAAGGTAATCTCTGACAACATGGAACAGTCTAAAATTCGCAACTTCTGTATCATTGCGCACATAGATCACGGCAAATCCACGTTAGCGGATCGTCTTTTGGAAATCACCGGAACAATTGAAAAGCGCAAGATGAAACAACAATTACTGGATACCATGGATTTAGAGAGGGAACGGGGAATTACCATCAAGCTCCAACCGGCGCGAATGGAATACAAAGACAAAGATGGAAATGAATATCAACTTAATTTGATTGATACTCCTGGACATGTGGATTTTACATATGAAGTCTCACGTTCGCTTGCGGCTGTTGAAGGTGCGATATTGCTTGTTGATTCTACACAGGGCGTTCAAGCGCAAACAATCGCTAATTTATATCTCGCCATTGATCAAGATCTCACTATCATACCGGTTTTAAATAAAACCGATTTACCCAACTCCGAAGTAGAAAGGCGTGCCGAGGAATTAATGAAACTCATCGGCTGTAAGCGTGAGGAGATATTAGCTGTTTCTGCAAAGACGGGTGTGGGAGTTGATAGAATTCTGGAAAGGGTAGTAACACAAGTACCTCCACCGCAAGGGAATAAACAGGATCCTTTTCGAGCCATTATCTTTGATTCAAAGTATGATGAATTTAAGGGTGTTGTCGCCTATGTTCGTGTTGTAGATGGGGAATTGCAAAAAAACGAAAGAGTGCATTTTATGGCAACCGGACATTCTGGTGAATCGCTAGAAGTAGGATGCCTCAAACCAAGTTATTTAGCACTAGACTCAATAAAAACAGGTGAGATTGGCTACATAGTAACCGGTCTTAAGGATATAGAAGCAGTCCGTGTTGGTGATACGGTGGTATCCGATTCAGAGAATCAAAATAAATCCATAAAGGCTTTGCCTGGATACAAAGAAGTGCGCCCCATGGTTTATGCGGGTATTTTTCCGTCTGAGGGTAACGAATACGAGCGACTGCGTGAAGCTTTGATGAAGCTAAAGCTTTCAGATGCTTCTTTACAATTTGATCCAGAACATTCAACGGCTTTGGGTTTTGGTTTTCGTTGTGGATTTTTAGGAATTCTCCATCTAGAAATTATTAAAGAAAGATTAGAGCGTGAGCATGACATGGAGATTATCACAACGACTCCATCGGTGGCATACGAGGTATCTTTAACAAATGGTGAAGAAAAGGTTATCAAGTCGCCATTAGAATTTCCGGAAAGTTCTCGTCTACAAGAAGCTCGTGAGCCTTGGGTCACTGTGGACATTGTTACACCAACTGATTATCTGGGTGCAATCATGGCGCTTGTTCAAGATCGTCGTGGTGTTTACAAGAATACGGAATACTTTGAAGAAACTCGTGCTGTCTTGCATTATGAAATGCCTTTGTCATCCGTGATAGTTGATTTTCACGATAAATTAAAAAGTGCCACAGCTGGTTATGCGTCCTTAAGCTATGAGTTATTAGAGTATCGTTCTGGTAAAATTGTTCGCATGGATATTTTAGTTGCCGAGGATGCTGTTCCCGCTTTAGCGACATTAATCCATGAGTCTGAGGCATATCGTCATGCGCGTTATATTGTTGAGACACTCAAAGAAACTTTGCCACGACAAATGTTTGTTGTTAAAATTCAAGCATCCATAGGTGCAAAAGTTATTGCTTCAGAGCGTTTATCTGCTTACCGTAAAGATGTTTTGGCCAAGCTCTATGGTGGTGATAGATCTCGTAAAGATAAGCTTTTAAAGAAACAAAAGAAAGGTAAAGAGCGTATGTTATCCATGGGCAAGGGTAAAGTGGAAATTCCCTCGGAGACATTCATTAAAGTATTACGAAGGAACTAATTATCTTAAACTTGATTCACATGATTAACTGATTGACATATTTTAATCTTATTTAACAATGACTAAAAATAATATATTTAAAAGAGATAAATATAAATCCGCACGTGGAGGCTATTCTCGTATGTTGAATCTTCATTGTCGCAAATGCAACACGATTTTTGCTACATATCAAAAAGACGGCCCGGGCAATCTACGCAGATTATATATGGATAGAATTATGTCGCCTGAAAAGTTGGTTGGGTTGGAAAATCAACCTTTAAAAAATATTCAACCTTTAAGATGTTTACAATGTGATTTTATAGTTGGAATGCCTTATATTTACAAGAAGGAAGATAGAAAAGCATTTCGGGTATTTCAAGACGCAATTATCAAACGAATAAAAAAAATTAATTAACGATTCCTTGAGTAATCATGTTTAATCAAGGTTCTAGACAATATGAAGCCTAAAACTAAGCAAAAAATTTGGAAAATATTTGTCATTATCATGGTTTCCTTTATGGTTTTATCCATGGTTGTGCCTTTTGCTTTCTTCTAAATAAAT